>QMQV01000008.1 GCA_003649085.1 Thermoproteota archaeon | reverse complement strand
GTTTATGGCTATGTGCTACGAAGCCTTAAACCGCTATCCAAACCCCAACCCTCCAAGCTACGTGAATATCGAAGATGCGCTCGCTAAAAACCAGCATGCTAGTATTAGGTGCGTTGGCGTAACTTTTGAAACTAGGCCTGACTGGGCTAAGGAGTCTCATGCAGACCTAATGTTAAGGCTTGGTGGCACAAAAGTTGAAGTTGGCGTACAGACAGTTTACGAAGATGTTTTAGCAGGCCTTAAGAGAGGTCATAGCTTAAAAGACTCTATCGAAGCTACTAGGATTTTGAAGGATTGCGGCTTTAAAGTCGGATATCATATCATGCCTGGATTGCCTGGAAGCAGCCTTGAAAGGGACTTGGAGATGTTTAGGATAATCTTCCAAGACCCTAGGTTTAAGCCAGATTACTTGAAGATCTACCCAACCTTAGTGATTAAGGGCACTAAGCTTTATGAGATGTGGATTAATGGCGAGTATAAGCCTATGACCGACGAGGAAGCTATTGAGCTCATTTCAGAAGCTTGCAAGTACATCCCAAGGTGGGTTAGAATCTCTAGAATCCAGAGAGACGTGCCGGTCGACATTATTGAAGCGGGAGTTAAGAAGAGCAATTTGAGGGAAATCGTGGAGAAGAGAGCTGAGGAAAAGGGGTTTAAGTGTAAGTGTATTAGGTGTCGTGAAGTCGGCTTATTGTCCATTAAAGGCAGGTTATCCGAAGTTAAGAACGTCGAGATAAGATCTGAACGCTATGAAGCTAGCGATGGAATTGAAGAGTTTATTTCAGCTGAAGACTTTGAAAAAGACGTGTTAATTGGCTTTATAAGGTTGAGAATACCATCCGATAAAGCGCATCGCGTGGAAGTTAAGGACGCCGCAATAATAAGGGAGCTCCACGTTTATGGGCTTCAAGTGCCAATAGGCGAGAAATGGGATCAGGCGTGGCAACATAGAGGATGGGGCGTTAAATTGCTCAAAGAAGCTGAGAGGATCGCTAGGGAAGATTATGGCTTTAAGAAGATAGTTGTCTTGCCTGGAGTTGGCGTTAGGGAGTACTTTAAAGCTAATGGATACGAGCTTTTAGGCAAAGGACCTTACATGGCTAAGCAGCTTTAAGCTAAAACGTCGTTGAAACTATGTAGCCTATGTAAGCTACATAGACAACGCCTAAGCATACTAAAACGTAGCCGTTAATCCTCTTCATCTTCAACAACGCGTACAGCAAGGCGGCTAAGATTATGCATATCAAGATGCTGCCTACCATCGACATCTCCAAGATCCACGGCGTAGCAGCTATGCCTAAAGCTGGCAATAAGCTGCTTTGAAACACCATCGCGCCAGTGACGTTGCACATAGCGAGAGTATCGCGCTTCCTTAGGTACCAAGATGCGCTCACGTATTGTTCAGGTAGCTCCTTAGCAAGGGGGGCTATCACAAACGATAATATGGCAGCCGATACCCCAAGGGCAAGCGATATGTGTTCCATTGAGTAGACGAAAAGCCTAGCACCACCAAAAATCATCGAGACACCTAGTATCACTTGAGGTAATATGAGCTTTAAAGGCCACTCATGCTCCTTCTTAAGCCACCTGCAGAAATATGGGGGTTCTTCAGGTTCAGCTACTTCACCGCCTACCTGTGTTGTGAGCTTAACATAATATGCATAGCACCCAACCAATATGGCTACAATAGCCCACTTTAAGACGCCAAGCCTTAACAACGCGGGAACCAACGCTAATGCGTAGACTAGGAAGAAGAACCTTAAGTTTAAGCCAATGGCTTTTTCATCGAGCTCGAGCTTGATACTGCGGCGTTTTTTAGCAACGCCAAGTAGAACACCTATTCCTCCAACGCACATGGCAGCTGTGACCAATAGGAAAGGCGCGCCAAGTATTGCGCCTATGCCTATTTCATGGGCAACTTCCATCGATTCTTCTCCTGAAAGCCAAGCAACTAAGATCGCTACTATTGGAATCGAGCTTTCAGGCATAGCTGTGCCCATGACCGCGAAAACGCTGCCTACAACTCCTTGAGAAAGCTTAAGCCTGACGCCTAGAGCTTCAATACCGTTTACAAAGAGCTCGCAGCCAGCTATTATCACTGCAAAGCTAGCTATGAGAAACGCTATGTCAAGTAGCTGAAGCGACAAGCTTTTGCCCCTTTAGAGCAAAGCACATGTCTAGATTTAAAGTTTTCCTTATTCAAAAACAGCATGATAATTCGTTAAAAATTGAAAAAGGTTACTTAAGCTTCCTTTAAAATATGAAAAGCTGAGGCTTGTCTAACATTAAGATAAGTAAACTTGCTAAGACTTCTTTAACCTTCTCAATAGCAATTTAAGTTTACGGACACTTTTTCTAATTTGAAAAGCTAAGTAAAGTATTTGAATGTGCCAAAGAGGCGGCAGGCAGACATGGCTTAAATCCATTAAGACAGCCATATCGCCAAATTCTCCCATTCGCATCCTCTTCCTTTCACCCTTGATATCTGCAAGATAATGTGCAAACTCGTGAGCGATAACAGCTGGAGAAAGACTTTTTTTGGCCTAATGTATATCGCCTTCTCTTTTCTACTATAGAAAGCTGGACGATCCCAGTCCACATCACTTGGAAGGTTTTTGAACGGCTCATCGCTTATGATAAGCTTAGGCTCAGGAACCTGCGCATCCTTCGCTAGCCTAGACAAGTATTTCCTAGCGTCTTCCTCTGTAAACAGTTTAAACCTCATATGCTATGACACGTAAACAGATTTTTTAGGAGTTTTCATTAACTAATTTAAGCTTCTATGAGATGCCTTGTTTGAACAACGGTGTGGCTTTATTTTACTTATGCATAAAATCGGATAAGACCTTCAAGGAGTTGTTCACTTGTTTTGAGTAAGTGTTAAATTTGTTAAACACAAAAACAGTTTATAGGTGTAAAAGAGTTTGAACTCATATCTCGTGCTTAAGCCTTACCGTGAGGTTAGCATAAAGGGTATTCAAGTTGCTCCCTTGCCTAAAGGTGTTTACCCTAGTTTTCCAAGCCATAAACTGGCTGAGTATGTTAAAGCCATAATCTTCTACGGTGGTAGGCGCAAGAAGCTTAACATTTACAGGTTAGCTCCAGGCAATAGCTGTGCTTATACCATTAGGGGGTTTAGTACGAAGTATTTGAGGCTTAAGTCAAAGGATATATGGGTTAAAGAAGATGACGTGCTTTACTTGAAGATGGTAAAGCATAAGCGCTACCCGATGAGCTTAGATGAAGTCAACTTATTTTTAAGCGCTTTAAGCTTTAAAGATAAGGTTAAGATCGAGGAAGGCGACCACTACTACCGCTTAGTCTTGCCTTTCAAATACTCTAAGCTTGTTACGCCAAATGGCTTTAACGAGGAGCTTATCAAAGCTTTTGTTGAGATGTGGGTTGCCCTCTACGAAGGTCCTTTAGAGTTCTTCTATTGATGTCTTCGAGGTGCTTTTCAATTACGCTTTCAACCTCTCTAGGGTCGTTTAAGACGTAGAAGCCCTCCATTTCACGTAGCTTTCTGACATTTTCAGCATCTTCCTTTCTAACTCTTAAGACAAGTTCTTTGCCGTTTGGCAGCTTAGTAGTTATTAAGCCTTCTTCCCTATCTGTGGGGAAGATGTAAACTGGTTTAAAGGCTTTAACCGCGCTTATTGCAGCGTTCGTTAACAAGGTATCCGCTATCCCAACAGCTAATTTCGCTACGGTATTTGATGTTGCTGGCATTATCAGTAGGAACTCGAATTCTCCTTTTTGTAGCTGACCAGCTAAAAATGGCTCATTAGCAGATATTTCTGTAAACGTCTTAAAGTTTGACCTCACGTAATCCAATAACCTATAATGTCTGAGCACGACTACGCCTGACTTTGAGATATAGGCGTAGACTTCAACTCGATCTCTATATTTATCAGCTAAGCTTTTCATTAGCTTAACACATTCCTCGAGCCTATCGCCAGCTCCTGTTATACCCCAAGCTATCTTCATCTTACTTCGCTTACTTACTTCCAACGAACTCACCGAGAGGTTGCCTTTTGCTCCAAGATCTTCACAGTGTATTCCTCAAGCTTATTCAACATGCCTTCGATTTCGTCCAGGATAACTTTGCTCGACTTAGAGCTTTCGACGTTTAAGATGTCGAGGTATTCCTCCCTGGGCAAGTCTAATAAAATAGCTGCGGCCATAGACCATATGGTTGCTGTACGCTTAACATCGTAGCCCCCACCACCTAGTACCGTGAGCTTGCCATCACAAATTCGATGTGAGAGCTCGTGAATTAGCGTCATAGCGTAATGGTATGCCTTAGCTGTATAAGATAGGTGTGTTAGCGGATCTCCTCGATGCCCATCTACGCCGAATTGCACAATTATGTACTCTGGTTTAAATAGCTCAACGCATTTAGGCACTATTCTATCAAAAGCTGCTATGAAAACGTCATCTCCTGTGTATGGCTTAAATGGTATGTTGACTTTAAGCCCGATGGCGTCGCCCGCCCCGTTTTCCTCTATAAAGCCTGTCCCCGGAAAGAGGTATCTACCGTCTTCGTGAAAATCCACGTGTAGGATTCTTGGATCCCTGTAAAAGCCGTACATGACCCCATCTCCATGATGCGCATCGACGTCTAAGTACATTACCCGCTTAACACCCTTCCTATTTAAGAGGTATGAAATCGCTATTGCTGGGTCGTTAAATATGCAAAAGCCTGATGCGCTTTCTGGATGAGCGTGGTGTAAGCCTCCAGCTAGGTTCATTGAATGCTCAGCTTCGTTGTTTAAGACAAGCTCGACTGCTTTTAATGTGCCTCCTACAATTAGGGAGGAAGCTTCGTAACATCCTTTGAAAGCAGGGGTATCGCCATAATCTAAGAAGCCTTCTCCTCTCTCGCTTGCCTTCTTAACGTAGTTTATGTAGTCCTCATCGTGGAAAAGCTTAAGCTCTTCAATAGATGCTTCCCTGGGCTCAACTATAGATGCTCCCTTGTTGAAGAAGTTGCGTTTCTCCATCTCCTCTACAGCTAATTTTACGCGAATTTGTTGCAGCGGATGCGTTTTCCCCAAGTTGTAGTCTAAGTAACGGTCACTGTATACAACAGCTAACTTGACCTTAGGCATTTTAACCATCCTTCGCTTGTTGAAGAAGTACCTAGCTTTAGCTTAAAGCTTAGCTTGTGTATTGGCGTGCTAGTAAAGCTAAGTCCACGACATCTATCACGCCATCGCCGTTTAAATCAGCAAAGGGCTTATACTTAGCAGAACCTTTTCTAGCCCCCATAGAGAAACTTTAAAATTTTGAAGTCCTTCCAGTTAACTACCCCGTCTCCGTTGATATCAGCCTTAACTTCAACCTCAACCCCTGCAACTGTAAAGCTAGCAGTATGCATTGAAACGCCACAAGCCACGGTCACGTGCCATTCACCCAACATATCTGGGCTAAAGGTATGCATAAACGCCCCTGAAGCCGATGTCTCGACGTATACCTCAGATATAGAGCCGTCCGGCTTTGTAAGTTTGAGCTGCACTGGAATACCTTCGACAGCAGGTGTTATTTGCCCAGATATCGTTACCTGCTTTCCAGCTTTTACTTGCTGCGGAGAAACTTGACAGGTTATCGTAAGCTGTTGCTCACCAACTTTTTGTAGCAAAGCTGAAGAGTTGACTTTAACTCTCCAAACAGAGCTCCACCAAGAACCTGCGAATAGGTATTTCTCCTTAGGGGACCATAAGATGTTTCTGATGAGCCTCGTGTATAAGCCCTCGTTAAACGAGTGACAACACAAAGCGCCCACGCCGCTCCTAATATCTTCTAAGCTTACATAGCAAACTCCTGGCCCTTGGTGACCAACAGTCGATATGAATGCTACGCCGTCTTCCCAATCAACTTCCATGTCGGTGTAGTAGTCTGGTTCGCCGCCTTCAACGAGGAGTATTTGGAGCTCCTTCCACGATGGGTTGTCAGCTGTAAAATCTTGACAGTAAAGCACTTTGCCTGAGGCATCTAGAGCTATTAACTCTCCTTGATTGTTAACATTGAGTGAAACGATGCCTCCATCATACCTCTGCGAAATTTGCTGCCATACAGTATCTTCGCGGCTTTCAAGGAGGTTTTTAGCTCTATAGATCCTACTTGGCCCAAACCAGAAGTAATGGTCATTTTCACCGAGCTTATGTATTGGAGGTCCTTCATATGTAGATACTACCCACCAGCCGTCAGACCCTATTTTAGCATAAGCTATTTTGTAGAGCTCGCAGCTTGAAGGCAAACCCATATTTGAAATGAAACTTGACCTACTCGTCAAGTTGTAGACTTCGACACCAGCTTCTTGTAGTGTGAGGACAACGCAGTCTTCAACTGCTAAGCCGTAAACAGCTGGGTTTGAAGTTAGTTGCATAGAGCCTTGGTGTATGGCCGTCGACAACCTATGGCTTTTAATAAAGCTTGAGGAGAGAGCTATTAGCCCATGTCTTTTAGTCCCTTCTTCAGGGCTTGGACCTGGATAGCCTGTTATGACCATCAAGTCCAATGGATATTCTACGCCATCTACCGTAATTTTGTAGCCGTATATTTGAGGTAGTGGTATGAGGCGCCATGGGAAGCATAATCTAGCTCCTCCAGGGTTTAGGTCGAAGTCGTCGTCCCACGATTCTCCATAGTCGTAGCTAAGCTCTATTCCAGATACGCAGAGGACAGCTATTCCATCCGGGTAAGGGTCTCTATCTAGCAGTGAAACCTCGTTTATGCAGTCTCCATAAAGCTTGTTATAGCTTGAGCGCCATGTGCGTCCGCCATCTTCGGTTTTAAGCAAGCAGCGGAAGGAGTATGATGGCATATAAGCGATTTTAGCTCCGACAACGCCGTCTATCTTGACCATGAAGCTTTCAGGGCTTTCTCCCTCACCATGCCTATCAATAGCTACATATGTGCCCCAGCCATAGTGGACAAAGGAGTGTAACCAGCGTTTTCCATCCGGGTCCCATGCACCTACTCCATACAAGTTTACGTGTTCCTTAGTTACGGGGTAGACTCTGGCTAATCTGCCTGGTGAACACCACCAAATTCTGTTTGAATTATAGGGGTCTACTTTTACGTCAGATATTATCGGAGGCGTATCTACTTCAAACTCGGATTCTCTACCTTCGAGTGGATTTAATCTCTGCCAGGACCAGCTGCCATCTTCGTAAACCCCTCTGTAAATCCAGTCATCGTATGTACCTAAATAGACCACGTCTTGATCAAGAGCTACCTCGATTGCTGTTGTGTTTCCATCGAAAATCTTCTGCCAAGACCATTCTCCATCGAGGTTCTTGACAATGTATAGCCCATCAGGATAACGTGAGACGAAGAGGACAGGCTCGCCGTGAAAATCTGGGTCGTAGCGAAGCTTCACAACAACCTGCTGAGCAGGAAACGCTAACTCCTCAGGAAACTTATGTTCGATGACTTTCCACGAAGAGCTTTGGTCATCGTATATGACTTCGTAAACGACTTCAAGCGAACCAGCTTTCAGCGTCTTACAGCCTAAGTAGAGTTGCTTCGTACTTACAGCAGCTATGGAGGTTATATCGTAAAGCTCGCCTCCTTCAAGTTCCTCAACTCCTAGCTCTATCTTAGACCATGAATAGCCATCGTCGTAGCTCACCATTAGACCTCTGCCTACACCAACTCCAGCGTAGAGGACACCATCTACTTCAGCCATCGCTGTAAAACCTATGTCGATGAGATTTTCCTCTGTTATGCGACTCCAAGTAGCTGCTCCATCAGTGCTTCTAAAAGCTGAATTTGCTGTAGCTGCTATCACGGTGTGTTTTGAGGTGACGAAGACGAAGTAGTTGTCTCCTCCATCTGGACCTATGTTAACCCACACGTTTTCAGGGATTTCAGTAACCTCCTCTTCAATTGACGGCTTAGCTTGCGTTAAGACAACATCTAGGTTTGCGCTCCAGTCGTTGTGGTAGACACGGTCTGCCATTTCAAGCATGCTGGCGACTTCTATCAGCTTACGCTCAGCGCCGTTTAATATTGGGTCTGAAATCACGTGATCCCTGATGTTGTCGAAATTGATCTCTATGTTGGCATCGTTGTCTTGCCAGTCCACATCTCTACCCGTGACGTTGTCAAGGTAAGCTTTGTCAGGGTTTAACCTAATCCAAAAGCCTCTCTTCTTGAAAGCATTATAGTTAACCACGATGTTAGGATAATCTGGTGCTGGGCACATATGCTCTTTTAAGAAACCCAGTTGCATGACTTTAATCCAAGAAACGTTTTCAGCAATTTCATTGTAGTGAAAGCCCATATCTCTCATATACCAAAAATCATATGCTTCATCAAGCCTCAACACTCCTTCAGGAACATCGCTCATTAAGCCTAGTTCATCAGCTGCTTTGGTAACAAGATACGAGTATGCTTTTCTCTCCACACCATTAATCACAACAGACCAGTAGCTGAGGAGGAAGTCTTCATCACTTTCTATTGCTCCACTATGATCGATATCTGTTGAAACTAGTGGAGGTTCTCCAACGTAGTCTAGCTGACCATTGCCGTTGTTATCTAGGTAAAAGCCTAATGCAGCGTCATAACGCAGTGTTGAGAAGTTTATGTAGCACCACGTCTCATTACACGTCTCAGCTTGGTAGTTTGGATTCTTGAAGTCATTCCATGGAAGCCCGTCACCGTCAGCGTCTACCTCAGGATCAGGATCGCTTCCCACCCTACCTAAATCTGTTGTAGTAAGAAAGTTTGTAGCTGGGCTTTCATAGAATACGACATATTTCACATTACTGAGCTCGCTTCCATACTTCAATAAAGTTAATATTGCTGTAACCCCTCCATATGATGAGCCGTAAAGACCTATGTTGTCAGTTAGCACGGGATATGAAACGTAGTCTGAGATTTTCTTGCCAGCTGTATTAGCTATTTTACCTGATGCGAAGTCAATTACGGCTTTAAGTGCTTGAAAACAAGCATTGCCTCTGTAGTCGTAGGTTCCTCCACTATTAACCACAACTTCTCCGTAGTCTGGTAAGTTGACGACTTGCCGTCCGCCTGGGAAGATAAACGTTATCCATATCATGCCATACGGGTTAAAGTCTGGACTATAGAAGCCTAGAAAACCCGGTTTGACCCCGCCTGCTACGAAAATTGCTATTGGAGCACCATCTTCATATCTTGGCTGTTTTGGGTAAAGTACTTTAACAGCTATTCCTTGATCACCTGCAGTTTTACATGGTATCCAGAAAATGTAGTAGAAGAAGTATTGCTCATTGTAGGGGCCGTACTCTAGAGGCTCGGAGCACGTAGCTGAAGAGGGTAGGAGGAAGGAAAATGTTAACGTGATGGCGGCTATTGTTATTAAAAGGCTTTTCCTCGACATTTAAATCGCCGAGGCTTGAACTAAGGGGTTTTCGCGTCAGCTATTTATCAGTTGTTTTTTAGCATAAGGTGTTTAGAGCAGAAGATGGGTAAAATATCTTAGGTGCGCTAAGCTTTGATAGAGGAGTTGTTAAGGGAGCTTCGCGAGGACAGCTACGTTTCAGGAGAAAAACTTTGCAAGAGACTTGGCGTTAGCAGGGTCGCTGTATGGAAAGCTATTGCTAAGCTTAAGAGGCTTGGCTACGTGATTGAAGCTAAGCCTAAGCAAGGCTATAAGCTGGTTAAGAGACCTAACATACCCTATCCATGGGAGGTTAAGAGATGTTTAGGAGATGTTACCGTGATTGGAAGAGAGGTTAAGTACTTTGAGTCTATTAGCTCAACGCAGGAGGCTGTCAAGGAGGAGGCTTTAAAAGGAGCTTCTGAGGGGCTTGTGATTATAGCTAGTGAACAGCGTAAGGGAAAGGGTAGACTCGGCAGACCGTGGTTTTCTCCTCGTGGCGGCTTGTGGATGTCGGTATTGTTGAGACCTGATGTCCCCCCAATTAAAGCTCCCCTCTTAACGCTAATGGCAGCTGCTTGTATAGCTGATTCTCTTGAAGAGTATGGTGTTAAAGCTAGCATTAAGTGGCCAAATGACGTAATGATCAATGGGAGGAAGATTGCGGGCGTTTTAGCTGAAGCTGATATTGAGATGGATAGGGTTAACTACGTGGCATTAGGCTTAGGCGTAAACGTCAACGTGCCAGTTAACTTGATGCCGGACGAGCTAAAGCCATTAGCTACATCGATGTCCGAGCTGCTCAGAAAAGAAGTCGACTTAGCTGAGTTTGCATGTAAGCTGATCAAAGCTCTTGACAGACAATACGAGGATTATAGGCTTAAGCGCTTCCCACTATTGTTAGAGAGGTGGAAGTCTAAGCTTTTAGGGCTTGGACAGAGAGTTTTAGTTAAGACAGCTTATGAAGAAGTTGAAGGCTTAGCCTTAGACGTTGATGAAGATGGCGCGCTATTCATTAGGAAATCTGACGGCTCAACTATTAAGGTGTATTCAGGAGACTTAATTCTGCTTAAGCTTTGAGAGGTTAAGCTTCCTTGGGAGTTGGGCTTTCACAGCTTGTAAAAGCTAAGCAGGTAAGCTTAGACCACTTAGCTGGCAAGACAGTAGCTATAGATGCTCTTAACGCCATATACCAGTTCTTGGCCATCGTTAGGCTACCCAATGGGAGTTTATTAGTTAGCCGAGATGGCAAGGTGACTTCTCACATAATGGGGCTCTTCTACAGGACGATAAACTTGCTCGAACATAGAGTTAAGCCAGTCTACGTCTTTGATGGCAAGCCACCAGCTCTTAAGAAAAAGGAACTTGAAGAGAGAGCTAAGGTTAAGGAGAAGTTTCAAGTGGAGTGGCTTGAAGCTCTTAGAGAAGGGGATTTGGTTAAGGCTTTTAAGAAGTCAGTTATGACCGCCAAAGTAAATGACGAAATACTAGCTGACTCTAAGACGCTCTTAGAGCTGATGGGCATCCCCTATGTGCAAGCTCCATCAGAGGGGGAAGCGCAAGCAGCCTACATGGCTGCTAAAGGAGACGTGTGGGCTTCAGCAAGCCAAGACTTCGACTCTCTGCTCTTTGGCTCACCTAGGTTAATCAGGAACTTGACGATTGCCGGCAAGAAGTATTACCCGAAGAAAGGTATTGTTGAAGAGCTTATACCAGAGGTTATTGAGCTTGAAAGCGTGCTAAGAGAGCTTGGTTTAACCAGGGAGCAGCTTGTAGATTTAGCTATTTTAATGGGGACTGACTATAACGAGGGCATTTACGGCGTTGGGCCCAAGAAAGCGCTTAAGCTTGTAAAAAGCTATGGATCAGCTGAAAAAGTGTTGAATACTTTGGGTTTAAAGCTTGACGTAGACTTGCACGCTGTCAGAAACATCTTCTTAAACGCAGAGGTGACGGACGGCTATTCCTTGAGGTGGAGAGAACCTAAATTCGATGAGCTAAGAGATTTTTTACTAAGCTTAGACTTCAACTCAGAACGCGTTGAAAAAGGCATTGAAAGACTTAAACACGCGTTGAGGCTGGAGAAGCAGTCTGAGCTTTCTAAGTGGTTTTAACCTAGTTAACGTTAACCTTATATTTAAAGTTGGTTAACGCTTCCTTTATGCGTAAACCTCTTGGATATGCGCTAGCTGGTGTTTTTGCAGCTTTCATAGCTGTCGGGGCGCAGCTTAAAGTAATTCTACCTTTCTCCCCTGTACCCATCACCTTTCAGACGCTTTTTCTGTATCTTGCAGCTGGCGTTTTGGGAGCTAGGCTCTCTGCGCTATCTGCTATGATTTACATCATGCTAGGAGCTTTTGGGCTACCAGTTTTCGCTGGTGGAGGAGGTCCGCTATACTTAATTGGCCCAACTGGAGGCTATCTTCTCGGTTTTGTAGTAGCTGCTTTCATAATAGGGTTTTTAATTGAGCGTAAGAGTAGGTCTTTAGCTTGGATTTTCACATCCATGTTTTTAGGTTTTTTACTGCTATGCGCGATCGGAGTTGTGTACTTGTGGCTCTACTATAACGTAGTGCTAGAGACGCCTATGGAATTTCTATACGCTTTCACCATAGGGTTTCTCCCGTTTATTCCAGGTGACTTCGTTAAATGTTTAGTAGCTGCTATCATAGCTTATAGGGTTAGGGGTTTCTTAGCGAGATAGTCTTTGATAAGCGCCACGTTTTTATACTAAAGTTTTCCGGTATTGTGAACTAAGGTGTTTTAAGCGTAGGAGCTCTTGAGGAAAATGGTTGAGTATGAATTAGTGGTAGCAGACGCTTCAGCTTTAAGGTCGGGGTTCGCAGCCGACCTTGTTAGCGGTGGGAAGGTTAAGAGAAAGGTTATGGTTCATGAGCTTGCCGTTAAACAAGTGTATGAAGCTGCTAGTAAGGGAGATTTCATTGGGGTTGAGGAGCTTAAGAAGCTTAAGAGAGCAGCCGACTCTCTTGGTGTTGAAGTGGATATAGTTGATGCGCGCGAAGGCCCTAGAGATGAAGGTTTAGCTTCGATCGAGCTTGCTAGGAGGCTTAACGTTCCACTCGTAACTTCAAGTGATGTGCAGAAGAGGGTTGCGGAAGCTCTTGGAGTTAGGGTGGTTTACGGTAGAGTTGCTGTTGAGGAGGCTTTGGTTATAAGCAAGTTCTTTGATGAGGAGACTATGTCTGTTCACCTTAAGGAGGGATGCCCTCCTAAAGCTAAGAAAGGCAAGCCAGGTAAGTGGGTCTTACAGGATATTGGCTCTGAACCTCTTAGCAGAGAGGAGATTGAGAGACTTATTGCCAACGTCATGGAGAAGGTTGAAGCTGGAGAGGGGTTTGTTGAAATCCAACGGGAGGGCTCGACTATCGTACAACTGGGAGGTTATAGGATTATCGTAACACGCCCTCCATTTTCTGATGGCTTAGAAGTCACGATTGCTAAGCCTATAGCCAAGCTGAGCTTAGAGGACTACAACCTTCCTCCAAAGCTAATAGCGAGGCTTGAAGAGCGTGCTGAGGGAATTTTAATTGCTGGAGCGCCAGGTATGGGTAAGACAACGTTTGCGCAAGCTTTAGCTGAGTTTTACTTAAGAAAGGGTAAGATCGTTAAGACAATTGAGGCGCCAAGAGGACTGCAGCTTCCACCTGATGCCACTCAATATGCTAAAACGAGGTCTAACTCGGAGGAGCTTCACGACGTGCTCTTGTTAAGTAGACCTGACTACACGATTTTTGATGAGATGAGGGATACTGAGGACTTCAAGATATTCTCAGACTTGAGGTTAGCTGGCGTGGGCATGGTAGGTGTAGTCCACGCGACAACGCCAATAGACGCCATTCAGCGCTTCATAGGTAGGATAGAGCTTGGAGTAATACCATCAATTATAGACACAGTGATCTTCATACAGAACGGCGAGGTAGCGAAGGTGTACGAGCTTGAAACTGGCGTAAAGGTACCTCACGGCTTAACAGAGGCTGATTTAACGAGGCCAGTTGTCATAGTCAAAGACTTCTTAACAGGCGAGCCTGAGTATGAGATTTACGTTTTCGGGGAAAGGACGTTCGTCGTCCCGCTTAAGCCTAAGGTTACGCCTAGAATGGCTATGGCTAAGCATCTTATTGAGAAAACCCTTAGCAGATATATGTCTCCTGAAGAATATGACTTGCAGTTTACGCGTGATGGAGCTTTAGTACATGTTCCCCCTGAAAGGCTTCCAATAGTTTTGAAGAAGTGTAGGAAAAAGCTTGAAAGAGTTGAACAGCGGATCGGCATGAAAGTTGAGATTAAGCCAAAGCTATAGAGCTTATGGTTCGAGAAAGCATTGTAAGAAAAGCTGCTGCTAAAGTTCTTTCGCCTGAAGAAGCCAAGTTAATGCTCAAAGGCGTTGACGTGATAGGCGACATAGCTATCATAAAGGTACCAGATGTATTATTAGGCAAGTCAAAGGTTATAGCGGAGGCCATATTAAGGGAGATGCATAACGTTAAAGCCGTCTTTCGACAAGTGAGCCCAGCTCAGAGCATAACCAGGGTTAGAGGCATAGAGTGGCTTGCCGGCGAAAAAAGGACGGAGACCTACCATAGGGAACATGGCTGTATCTTTAAGGTCGACATAGCTAAGGTGTATTTCTCGCCAAGGCTTTTATATGAGAGAGAGCGCATTGCCAAGATTGTTGAAGAAAGCTGTAAGAGTAGATATGAGCTCGTCTTAAACATGTTCGCTGGCGTTGGCTGCTTCTCAATAATATTGGCTAAGAAAACAGATAAAGCGATTGTCTACTCAGTCGACATAAACCCATATGCTTTTGACTACATGGTTGAAAACGTTAAGCTTAACAAGCTTGAAGGAAAGGTCATACCAATTTTAGGGGATTCGAAGAACGTAGCTCTTTCAATGCCAAACAAATTCACTAGAGTTTTAATGCCGCTGCCTGAACTGGCCTACGACTACTTAAGCTATGCTTTAATAGCTTTGAGAAGACGAGGGTGGATACACTACTACGATCACATATACGCTTCTAAGGATTTAGAAGCTTTACAGAAGGCTGAGGAGAAGGTAGCTACAAAGCTCCAAGAGCTTGGCGTATCTTATGAAGTACGGTCTAAAAGAGTTGTTAGAAGCGTAGGACCGAAAATTAGCCAAGTGGTTTTAGACATTTACGTGGAGAAGCCTTAGCCGTGAAGACGCTTACCAATGCTTAACATAGGGGCTTTTTCGAACGCGGGGATGCCACATGCATCAGCTCTACACTGTTTACAAAGCCTAAACTGTGGAATGTATTTTTCAGCTTCATCTCTAGCTTTTCTAAGCTCCTCGCACGTAGGGGGTCTCAAGTCTTTAAACTTGTGCAAGGGTATTAACGGGATGATGTTCATCATAACTGCCCCTCTACTAGCAGCTTCTTTAGCAACTTTCGTGACCTCTTTATCGTTTATGCTAGGTATTAACACGAAGTTAACCCTAACTACGAGACCAACGCGATAAGCTTCTTCAATGCCTTTAAGCTGATTTTCAATTAAGACCTTTGCTCCATCAACACCCCTCAAGATTCTGCCCCTGTGAAAAACCCATTCATATATCATAGCTCCTACATGTTCGTCAATGGCATTTACAGTTACTGTTACAGCTTTTACACCTAAATCTGCTAGTAAGCTCGCCTTATCAGGAAGTAGTAAGCCATTAGTCGCAATGCACTTTATTAAGTTTGGAAACTTCTCATTGATTTGCTTAAGTAGTTGAAAAGTCGCTTCATTTGCTAAAGGCTCGCCAGGACCAGCTATGCCTACAACCTTAAGTTTATTTTTATAAAGTTTAACAGCTTGCTCAACTCTTTTAACTGCATCTTCAACAGCTAACAATCTGGATGCTACACCAGGTCGATACTCACATTTGTTTATAGACCTTATGCAATAGTTACATTGGATATTACATCTAGGAGCAACAGGTAAATGTATTCTAGCATAGGTAAAGTGAGCTTTATCCCCATAGCAGGGATGTACGCTAGTTAAATGTGCGAAACGCTTTGCAAACATATACTAACACGTCCTCAACGCTTCCCCGCCAAGTATTCTTGCAACATTAATAAAGCTTATGTCTAGTGTGATGGCTATAGGCTATTTCAAAAAGCTTAGCCGAATCAAAGCCCTAGTTTAGTTAATTAAGACTTTGCTTAAACCGCAGGTTATTTAAGTAAGTGGGAACAACACCCTAGGCGAGGTGCGAATTTTATGGTTAAAGTGACTGTCGACCACGCGAAATGCAATGGAGATGAAATCTGCGTAAGCGTATGCCCATCTGGAGTCTTTGAAATGAAAGAGTTACCGGAGTATCCAGGGCAGAAGAAAGCTGTCGTTGTGAACAACGACGCATGCATAATGTGCATGGCTTGCGTCTCACAGTGCCCAACGCAAGCAATAACGGTTACGGAGTAGAAGCGAGAAGCGCCATTTTTGAAAACTCACCTTTTTTTATTGATGAGAAAGTTTAAAGTGTTTAAATCTAGCTTCTTGGACAGTGCATAAAGATTATTAACTGCAAATTCTAAACTGATAAGACTTAAAGCTTCAAAACGTTGCGGTGAGGTCTTTGGCTGAAAATTATGTAAAGAAGGAGGAGCTGCTTAAAGCTATTAAAAGTGAAGCTGTTGACTACCCTGACTACGAAGTTGTGGATGTTAAGGAGCCCAAGTTGTATAAGGAGATATTTCCATGGGATCTCCCGCCAAAAGCTGTCTGGGATGGAATTGTCGTGCCAATGGAAATACCAGATGAAATCTGGATTTCAGATACTACGTTTAGAGATGGCCAGCAAGCTATGGAACAACCTTATACTGTTGAGCAGATCATCAAGATCTATGGCTTTCTAAATAAGATTAGCGGACCTAATCGTAAGATAAACTTCACGGAATGCTTCCTATACACTAGCAGGGATAAGGAGGCTGTTGAAAGGTTAAAGCAGCTCGGCTATAATAACCCTAGGATAACTGGTTGGATTAGAGCTAGCAAGGAAGATCTTAAAGCTGTTAAAGAAGCTAAACTTGAAGAAACTGGCATGTTAACTTCCATTAGCGATTACCACATATTCTACAAGTTTAAGGGATTAAGCAGAAGCCAGGTTATCGAGAAGTATCTTGAAGTTGTCGAAGAGGGGCTTAAAGCTGGCATAGCCATGAGAGCTCACGTCGAGGATTGCACTAGAGCAGATGTGCTCGGCGTCGTTGTGCCATTTGCTAGAAAGCTCATGAAGCTAGCTGAAAAATATGACTTGCCAGTTAAGATAAGGGTGCCAGATACGCTGGGCGTCGGGTTACCCTGGCCCACGGCAGCTCTGCCTAGGAGTATCCCGAAGATTATGTGGGTATTACGCCACTTAGCAGGTGTGCCTAGCAAGTGGCTTGAGTTTCACGGACATAACGACTTACACTTTGGCGTAGTCAACGCTACAGCTGCTTGGCTTTACGGAGCTGCTTCGAATAGCACAACATTGTTCGGCATAGGGGAGAGAGCAGGTAATGTGCCTCTTGAAGCCATGGTCTTCATATACGCATCTATTAAGGGAGGCTTTGACGGCATGGATACTAAGGCGATAACGGAGGCTGCTAAATATTATGAAAGGGAGCTTAGGTATAAGATACCTCCCTATTATCCAATAGTAGGCAAAAACTTTAACATAACAAGAGCTGGTATACACGCTGATGGCACTTTAAAGAACGTCGAAATGTACTTACCATTCGACACCGAGAAGCTTCTCGGAGTACCTCCTGGAGTCGGCATAACTCCATACTCTGGGATAGCTGGTGTCGCGTTTTGGGTAAACTACTACTTCAGCTTGAAGGGCAGTGAACGCGTAGATAAGACGACTCCTGGCGTAGCTAAGATCTTCGAGGAAGTTTCGAAGAAGTTTGAGGAAGGAAGCCTCTCGATAAGTGACGAGGAGATGTTAGAGCTAGTTAAGAAGCATCTGCCTGAGATTTGGGAGAAATACGGTGGTAGAGCGCCTCTACGCTAGCCTCCCTCCATTGGCGGCGAGATCACGATGTTATCTTCATTGCCCAGCTTTACGTCATCAGTTATGGCAACTCTTGAGTTAATCATCACGAAAGCTCTATTCTTAGATGAAAAGTCTAAGAATTCCTTAAGCTGGGAGCCATACCTTGATATTAAATGAGCAAATAGGTCTTTTAACGTTGAGCCTTCACTAAGCTCTACTTCTGTATTCTTCGTCTTAGCTATTGTAGCTAAATCTCCTAAGAAAGTGACTTTGACTTTCATCATAACCCTATCACGTTATAAAGATAATAGAGCTGTGGGTAAAAATCTTGCGGAAAATAAAGGGGGAGTTTAAGAGAGTTTTACTTGGGGAGTTTGCCTAGCTTCTCTAGCTCGTCGGCTACGTCCTTGAGACCAAGCTGCTCTAGCTTGGCGCGCGTTGGCCAGCCTGTTGCTAAGTCCCAGCCCCTAGCTTTGTAGTATTCGTCAAGTAGCTTGTTTTCAAGCTCTCTTGTCCAGTGGCAACCCTTAGCTGGACCGTCTGGTATTGGCTCCATAATTCTGTCTGGGAAGTGCTCATCAGCTCTCGTTAAGCCTTCTCTTACGTTGAAAGCTCTCTCAAGGTTCCATACACGCTCTCCTACTACCATGAAGGTGTCAACTGTGCTGAACTCTTCCCAGCCCGTGGCTGCTGCGAATATCTGTGCTAGCAGCTTGGGGTCGTGCCATTCGCTTCTGAAGGCGAAGGTACACCATATTACAGTCTCCATGTAGGCTAGCCTGTTCTGGTTGAAAGCTGTTAGCTCGCCCTTGCCGTCGAAGGTTCTTGGGTCAACTGCCCAAGGTCTCTGGAATACTTCTTGTGTGCCATAGCCTATTGAGTGGACTGGACCTATTGTATTAGTTAAGTACTGGAAGCCGTGAGCAACAGTAGCTCTCGGCTCATAGCCTGGCATCTCCATGTTCTTAACGACCATCGCATACTTCTCAGCTCCCTTGCCGATCTTCTTAGCTGCTCTAGCAGCACCTTCAGCTAATATATCGCCTATGCCCTCTCTATAGGCGATCTTCTTTAATAGCTCAAAGACTGCTGGCATGTTGCCCCATTTGAGGTCTAAGCCATCTAAGTCTTCCTTCTTTAAGATGCCCTTCTCATAAAGCTCCATGGTGAAGGCAACTACGTTACCAGTTGAAATCGTGTCAATGCCGTACTGGTCACATAACTGGTTTGCTTTGATTATCGCGGCGAAGTCGTCGTTGTCGATCATGTCTCCGAATGCCCACTGAGTCTCATATTCAGGTCCTTCGCACCAAGCTCCTGCGTATGGACCTTCCTTGACGGCTACGTACTTCCAGCAGCTGATTATGCAGTGTCCACAGCCTGCATGCCTAACGGTGTACTTAATTCTCTCTTCATCGATTTTCTCGTGCTTGGGGTTGTACGATGACTGGAAGTTCTTATATGGGCAGTCTCCAAGCTTGTTAACCATTCCGTGAATGTTTGTCGTGCCAAGCTGTTGCATCCTCTTAGTGCCGTGAGAAGCTGCTAACTGCTTAATCTGCTCTCTTGAAAGCTCCCTAACTTTTTCAGGGTTGGCCATTGTGAGCTCTCCAGTACCTCTTATGGCTACTGCCTTGAGGTTTTTCGAAGCCATTACAGCGCCGTGACCGCCTCTGCCGAAGCTCCTCGTGCCAGATTGTACGGTAGCATATCTTACTAGTTTTTCAGCTGCTGGACCGATAACTGCGTATTCGAAGCCTGGTCCAGTAATCTCCTGCATGACTATCTGCGTTAAGTCGGTCGTGCACCCCCATAGCTTAGTCGCGTCACCAAATGACACGTGGCCGTCGTCAATTATCACGTACGTGGGCTTTTCAGCCTTGCCTTCCCAGATGATCATGTCGTAGCCAGCTTTCTTCATCATTACTCCAAAGTAGCTTACACACCTGTTCCTGCAATAGCCGTAGGTCAGCGGGCTTTTTGTTACACCAACCCAGTTGGTGTAAGCTGTCTGTATTGGAAGCCCCGTTAATGGACCTGTGCCCCAAACCATCTTATTCTCGGGGCTAAACGGATCGACGCCTGGAGGCGTTTCTTTCCATAAGTACCAGGCAGCTAGACCTCGGCCTCCGACAAACCTCTTGTAGAGCTCCATTGGGATTGTCTCTTCTTTAGCTGTTTTGTCGGTTAAGTTTATCCTTAGAAGTTTACCTGTTATGGCATGCGGCACAAAAATCACCCGAAGGTGTTTTGTAGCCAACCTCTATATATGGATTACCTAAAATTGTGAAAAACAGGTTCACAACATTTATTAAAAGCTTTGAGGATGTGATGTTAAATTTTAACCCCTTTTCTATGGTTGAGCTGAGAAAGTTTAACCTCGTAAACTCATCGGCTAAATTAGCTCAGGAGGTATCTTATCTGGGCAATAGGATACTCTTGGAGATATCCCTGCTCTCGCAAGCCTCTTTTGCACATGAGGATATAAAAAGACGTATTCTTCCTCAAATTCGGAGATCAAATTTGGCGATATTTCACGTAGCTTTTCAATAAGCTCTTTGACGCCTTCTTTAGAGCTAAAGGATAACATGACTGCTGGATGGCAGCTTACTCCAGCGTTAAGTAGGTTTTCAAGTGCTTTAAGCTGAAGTTCAAAAGACTCGGGTTTAGCTCCTGTTAGCTTTGAAAACTCCTCTGGTGTCGTGCCCTTGATAGAGACTCTTACGTGGACTTTTGAAAACTTTGAAAGGGCTTGTGCATAGGACTTATCGTATCCTATTAAAATGCCGTTAGTCTCCAATATGAACAGGTAGCCTGCTTGCTCAACTAACTCAATGAGTTCGAGCAAGTGTTCTTTCCCTATTGTGGGCTCATTGCCGCTAACCCTCACTTGGCTGTAACTTCTCCTTCTAGCCACGTTGTCTAATGCGTTGAAGATTTGCTGCGGCGAGTAAAACCTCCCTACAGATGGGTTATCCCTTGGTTCACCACTCCAGCAGAAGACACATCTAAGATTACAACCGGTGCAGTCAGCTGTAGCTATGCCTCCATACCATTTTCCGCCACGAGCTACCCTATAATACCTCCTCAGCTTACCATTGACAACCAGCGGCTTGATTTTCTCGGTCAGCTCAATTGGGTCGTACAAGATTTTTCACACTTCAAAAGGCTAAACGCTTAACCTTGATATTAAGCTGAGCGGGGGTGGTCATTGAAAGCCCTTAATCATCCCAGCTTGGTCATACCTTTCGAGTCTAATCATTCCACTTAAACGTTTGCTAGCTTCCAGTTTTAAAGTTTAAGCTCATAAGGGTATTATCGCTAAGCCCATCGTGGACTTGGTTATGAAGTTTACACCAAGTAGAACTAGTATCGCACCTAGCAACGCTAGAATTAAGTTGTAAGTCTTTGAGCTCACAAGCCTCTCGCTTTTATGTACAGCAGCCGCTGTAAACGTAAGCCAAGCGTAGTCTATCCACACATGGAAAATGTACATCAATAAAATGCCTGTAAAAGCTGCTAAGGCGAGAGCTTCAGCTACTAACGTTAAGCCTATGGTAGCCCACCATAGCAAGAAAAATGGGTTAAACATGCTTAAGGCAAAGCCTATGAAAAATGGGTTTAAGTACTTCGATGTTCTGCGCTTAATAGCCTCGCTATTTACCTTAGCTCCTCGCCTAACCACCTTGTAGCTTTCGTAAATTTGTAGAAAACCTAAAGCTATTATCGTTAAACCTCCCATTACTCCCAAGGACATCTGGACTTGACTTGAGCCTAAGATATTACTTAGCCCATATGCCATCAAAACCACTAAGGGAAACTCGGCTATTGTGTGCCCTATTGAAACCTTAAAACCAGCTTTTCCGCCGCCTTTCATGCCCACCATTATCGTAGCGAAGAAAAGCGGCCCTGGCGCCAAAGCTCCTGAAGCTGATATCAACACTACAGTTACGAAAAACTCTGCAAGCCCCATATTCTTCGCCAGCTTTAGGTTTAAGCCTTAGAGGTGATGAAAAGCTGCTGAAAAAGCTTACTCGAACACCACTTCTTTAACAGCTTTTTCCTGTAACTTCTCCTCCAACACTGTCGATATAGCAATTAGCGCGGCTGCAGCTGCGTAATCTGTTGATATGGTGACGCCGGGACATATGTCGACTACTAGGTTCGCAAATCTGTAAACTCCTGTCGGTATTCCCTCTCTAGAGCCAATTAACACGTTTACTCTTTCGTGTTTGCTGAAGAAGATGTCAGCTATTCGATCTGAAACTGAAGTTATCGGATCTCCTTCAGGTTCAAGTACTATTATGGGCTCACCACGCCTTTCTCTTACAAGCTGGTATAGGTCTTGTACGTAGACTTCGGCTTTCTGAGGTTTCCTAGCATAACTTCTTTTTTGAATTTCGTATCTAGACCTTATCCCCTCAAAGACTCCTGATAAGAAGGCGTTGAGCTGCTCCGCATCGACTTTTGAGATAAAAGCTATTATGAGCTCCTTTACCTCAAAGGTCTGCACTTCTCTACCTATTCTAACCCCCATTGTCTTAGCTGCGTCTAATGGACCTAGATATGGCATTTGGACTACAGCTATCTTGTTTAAATAGGGTAGGACTGGGTATTTGCCAGGCTTTTCTTTTCTCCAAAGCTCCTCTTCTTTAATTACGCCTACTAACGCGATGTCCTTAACAATCTCGATAGCTATGACTTTGTTAGGATACTCAAGATCAACGGGGTTGTTTAACGCCTCCTTTATTGCAGCGCCCGCTTTCACGTTGACATCCACGCTCGTATAGGGCTGCGCACCTCTCCTAACGGTTCTGACAGCAAACGTGTCTCCTGGAGACAAGTTGTTTTTAGCTACTTCTAGCGCGGCCTGCACGATGTCCTCGAGCTTTGAGCTTACGCACTTCTCAGCTAAGATGATGCGCTCAGCTTCCGGTACGTTAGCTTTAACCTTCTCAGCTAGTACACGCTTATCTTTTGAACCTTTAACTAACACTATGCCCTTAAAGCCATGTGGCTTCGCTATGGCTACTACACCTTCCTCTAGCTCTTCAATATGGGCTGCTGCTACGTTCTCCATGTCCAGTGGCGTCTTAACTAGCAAGTCGAAGTCGCAGCCCAACTTTAAGACCTCTTATGCACGAAAAAGGTATAGCTGGTTTTTAGAGATAATTGCTTTGCTCGGTGAGGTCCGTTGAGAGTTGAAGTTCGCGCCGAGAAATACGATTTAGATTTGACTCTTCCCCCATCATTTGTCTCAAGCTTATATGTTAGGGTTGGTCCAAGGCATTGGATTAAGAAATTTGGCTTTTTAAAAGGTTTAAGGCTCATGCAAGCTAATAGCTTGTTGATAGCTGAAGTAGATGGACATGTCAACGAGGAGGTTTTTAAGGAGGAGGTTTTGCTTGAAAGTGGCTTATGGTATTATCCAGATGTCAGCTTAGTCAAAAACGGTAAGATTAAGAAGGTTGTTGATAGGCTCTATGAAGCTTATGGAGGGGCTAGACTATCGATATCTCCTAGAGACTTCAACTACATCTTAACTTCAGTTGTCTTGTCTAAGAGGACTAGCTACGGGAGGTTTGTCTTAATGTGGTGTAGCCGTATTTTTGAGAAGCTTGATGGTGACTTAGAGGAGATTGCCCACTCAGATTTAAGGTTTGCCGGGACAAGTTATCAGCTTGACCAGCTTAAGCTAACTTTAAGAGACTTCTTAAGTAGGGGGCTCGATAAGCAAGTTGCTAAATTAAGTCCTTCAGCGCTCAGAAGAGAGCTTTTAAGGTGTTGGGGTATCGGCCCAAAAGTAGCTGATGCACTTATCTTATTTACCTTCAGGTCTCCTAAGACAATACCGTGCGACACGCATCTTAAGACTATGGTGAAGAGGCTCGGCTTATATGAAGAGTTTGTCGAGCCTGTAAAACAGCTATGTATCAAATACGCGTGCAATAGCGCTGAAGCTGACGAACTGGGCTTAGATGTTTGCCCAAACTCATCTAGGTGTTTAAGGGCTTTGCTCATAAGAGATCTTGGAGACTTAGCAGGCTGGTTTCAGACAGTATGTTATATTCACGGTGGAAGCTATTGTAAACCATCAAAGCCGAGCTGCGAAAAATGCCTGTTAAGCGACTTATGCCGTTATAGAAGTTGAAGCTTTTCGTCGGGTGATAGGCAGTAGAAGTGCCGTCGCTAAAAGCGAGGATATTGTACCGAAGATGAAAACAGCCCACCCCCCAAAGGCTGAGTATAGAAAGCCTGCTAAGATGTTCGACGGCAGGATTGCTGCTCCGACCATTGTGTTGTAAAGCCCATATGCTGAGTTCTTATACCTTGGGTCTACGAGTGAGGGTATTATTGCTCTCTGCGTGGTCTCGATAAAGCCTTTGTGTAAGCCATATACTGCTAATGCTAGGAAAACCATTAAAGCTGGTAGCTTAAGGGAGAGCATTAGGTAGCATAGCGTTAGGGTTAGATAGCTTATCGCGACAGCTTTAACTCCCCCAACCCTGTCGAATAGCTCCCCTGCTGGTATGCCTGAAGCTACGTGAAAGGCTTGAATTAATGCATAGAGCAAGACTGTCGTAGACGGATCTAAGCCAGCTAATTCAGATGCTCTGTAGATTACGAATATGAAGCTGAAGGAGGCAAGCGAATAAGCTGCTACGGAAGCCATGTAGTAAGCAAAGGAGCCTTTAAATAGCTTTGAAAAGCCTTTTACGAAACGCTCCCTTGAAAGCTTAGCGCTCATAGGAGGTTCTTTGACAAATAAAGCTATGACTAAAACCGCCAATCCCCCCGGGATAGCTATTGAGAAGAAGACGCCAGAATATCCTAGAAAGGGAAGCAGCGCAAACGCCACTAATGGGCCAATTACGGCACCAAGCTGGTCTAATGTCCTATGGACGCCGAACGCCCTACCAACTTTCCCTTCAACTGAGGCATCAGCTATCATGGAGTCTCTTGGAGGGGTCCTAATGCCCTTACCTACCCTATCTAAGACCCTTATCGTTAAGACGGAATCCCAAGTGTAGGCAAGGCCCATTAGCGGCTTAACAGCATTTGAAAGAGCATATCCAGCTGTTGTAATCAGCTTCCTCTTCCCCTTGATGTCAGCTAACGCGCCTGAGAAAAGCCTTAGAAAAGCTGTTGCCGACTCAGCTATGCCCTCGATAACTCCTACAAGCTCAGGAGCTATTTTTAAGACCATGAGGAGATACGCTGGGAGAAGCGCTAACATAGCTTCTGTGCTGACATCTGTTAAGAAGCTCGTTATTCCAAGGTATAGAACTGTAGAAGTTATCCCTATAACGAGCTTACCCAGCTTAAACACCTCTAAGGCTAGCTATCCACAAGAGTTAAGGCTCAGATTAAAATGGATTTTTAAGGAGGATGAAGCTTTGAGGATCAAGGGGCTCATCATTGATTTAGATGGCTGCGTCTACGTCGGCAATAAAGTGGTTGAAGGAGTTCCAGAAGCTTTAGAAGAGCTTGCTAAGCGTGGCATAAAGCTGCTTTACTTAACTAACAACTCATCTAAGACGGCATATGAGTACTCTAAGAAGCTTAAGGATATGGGAATTAAGGCTGAAACCAATGACATCCTCACGTCAGCTGAAGCTACCGCATGTTATATAGCTGAGAGATACGGAGCTCGTGGGAAAAAGGTGTTCTTAATAGGTTCAGAGGCGTTTAAAGCCGAGCTTGAAAAGAGGGGGCTAGCAGTAGTAGACAGCTTAGATGTCGACTTCGTGGTTTTAGGTGTCGACTTCAGCTTTAACTACGATAAGTTGACAAAAGCTTGCAGAGCTATTCTTAGAGGAGCTAAGTTTATTGCGAGCAACCTCGATGCCACAATACCTTCTGAAGAAGGCATTTTACCTGGCGCTGGCTCTTTAGCAAGCGCTGTAACCAAAGCTACCGGAGTTAAGCCTATAGTGGTGGGTAAGCCTTCTAAGCGGATTATACTCGAAGCTCTAAGGAGGTTGGGCGTCGGCAAAGAGGAAGTAGCTATTGTAGGCGATCGCATTGAAACTGATATTAAGGCAGGTAAGAGCACGGACATATACACGATCTTGGTCTTAACAGGCGTTACCAGCTTAGAGAAGTTGCTTGAAGTCGATGAAAAGCTTCGACCAGACTTAGTCATAGATAGTTTAGCAGACATTGTTAAGGCTTTAGAACATCTAAGTTAAAGCTAACTTGAAATTACGACAGCTGTCTCTGTTGAAAGAACCCCTGATATAGCGCGTATAGATCTCGTTACTATTCTCCCAAGATCGGCTATAGATTCAGCTTCGACATACGCTATTATATCGTATCTGCCAGTTACAGGACTTGCTTGTTTAACTCCTTGGATTTTGACAAGCTGTTCTAAAATCTCATCTGTCTTCCCTGGAGTCACCTGAATTAACACGTAGGCTTTTACAGTCAAAGCATACACCCTTTAACTCTCTTACCTTTCTCAATATTTAAGCCTCGTATTTTCATAGAAAGCTTTTTAGCTTACGCCTTTGCTTCAATGTGAAGAGCTGTTATGAAGCTGGACGTATGGCTTCGAGAAATTAGAGCTAACTTCCTCTTGTTGTCAGCAGTTTTAGTTCCTCTCGGCACCAGCATAGCGGTATACGAAGGGTTTTTCAATTTTCTACACTTCGTCCTAGCTTTCGTCGGGCTTGTGATCCTCCACATAAGCGTTAACGTGCTCAATGAATACTATGACTATAAAAGCGGGCTTGACTTCAACACCATCGCAACGCCCTTTAGTGGCGGTAGCAAGGTCTTGGTGATGGGCCTTATTAAGCCTGAATCAGCTTATAGGCTTGGCGTAGTGTGCCTAGCTTTTGGTACCGCTATCGGCATCTACTTTTTATATGCTGTAGGGTGGCTCCTTCTACCTATCTTAATTTTGGGCTTCATAGCCGTATACTTCTATACTACTAAGCTAGCTAGGGCGATGCTTGGCGAGGTCTTTGCCGGGCTTGGGTTAGGTGCTTTACCTATTCTGGGAGCCTACTTTGTGCAAACAGGGTTTTACTCTACGCTAGCTTTAGCTACCTCCTTGATACCTGGCATACTGACGCATAACCTGCTATTGCTTAACGAGTTCCCAGACGTGGAGGCTGATGCTAAAGCCGGCAGGAGAAACTTTGTCATAGCTTTAGGTAGGAGGAAGGCTGCCAAACTCTACTCTGCTTTAACGCTTTTCGCTTATGCATGGTTAGCGTTTACAATGGTTGTCCGCATCGTGCCTGTAACCTGCTTGGTAGCCTTCCTAACGTTGCCACACGCCTTGAAAGCCGTTAAGACCGCTTTAGCCCATCATGATGACCTTCAAGGGCTTATGCCTGCACTAGCTTCAAACGTTATCGTAACGTTAGCTACGCCTGCGCTGTTAGCTCTTGGGTTTATGCTAGCCTTAGTTTAAAAGAACTTAGCTAGCTTGACTTCTAAGGCTTTTTCAACAGCAGCTTTAGCCAAATCCCATATATTTTTCCTTTCGAGAGCTGATGTTAGCACAACTTCGCAGCCAGCTACCATGTGCTTAAGTGAGTTGATTTTCTCCTCAAGACCTTGTTTGACAAGGTCTACTTTATTAGCTGCTACGACAACGCGGTTTTTGTTTACGCCCAGTTCCTTTAAGATGTCCATGCAAGTTTTGGTTCTAAGCCGCATCACGTGTTCTTCATCTGAAATGTCGATGACGAGTATTACCGCGTCTGAAAACCTTATGTCATCTAACGTCAACCTGAAGGCGTGAATTACCTCGGGGTCTAAGCCCATTGCAAAGCCAATTGTATCTACTATCAAAAAAGGTGACTCCTTGTTAACAGCGTGATATTTGCTTGAGAGCGTTGTGAAGGGTCTACCCAATACTGGACGGTTGAGCCTTGTTAACGCGTTAAAAATGCTTGTTTTACCAGCTCCATAATAACCTGCTAACGCTATTATGGGTATTCCGAGCTCTTTTCTCTTTTGAAGCTGTGCAAGCCTAACTTGCCTAGCTTTTTCAAGCTCTTCTTCGAGCTGCTTAATACGCCTCCTTATCTGACCTATGACGCTGTGATATGCGTATTCGCCGAGGCCTTTCGGGCCAGGTCTGTCTCTTATGTACCTTATAGCTGCCTTGAGCTTTTCATATGGATAGCTTTTAATTAACTTTGCCAGCTCAATTTGCATTTTAGATAGCTTATCTGAAGCGTTTAAATCGAAGACTTCCAATGTGAGCTCATACCTGTCAATTACCTTTACCTTAAGCGCTTTCTCAAGGTTTAATTTCTGCGCGCTGGTCATGGTGTTGTAAACTATAAAGGCTTGAGCATTAAGCTCCTCAATCCTCTTCTTAATTTCCTCAACTTTGCCCTTGCCGAATACGTAGTTTACCGTCTCCTTGCGTAGGAACTGGACAATTGTTTCAACAGGTTCGTATCCAGCTGCTTTAGCAATACCAGCTAGGTCAGCTAGCTGAGCTTTGTAGACTGTATGGTCGTGTGGGTCTGTCTTAACGTAGCCTAGTATTGCTCTCAATCCAAGTCGTGAAAGAAGGTGTTAAAGGTCTATAAAAACGTTAGCCTTAGTTAAAGCTTATGCGATAAGCCTACGATGTCTTTGACGCTTGAAAAGCCGTTAAGCTTTAAGTATTCTTTTAAACCTAGGCAAACTTCCTTGAATATCTTTAACCCTTTAACAGCTATAGCTGAGCCTATCTGGACAGCCGAAGCTCCAGCTAATATAAGCTCAACAGCCGTCTTCCAGTCTTCAACACCCCCAACGCCTATCAATGGTACCGAAACTGCCTCATAGATGTCATAAATACATCTTACAGCTATGTGGTGGACAGCCGGTCCTGACAAACCCCCATACTTAGCTGATAGGATGGGTTTTTTAGAGTAGATGTCGATAGCCATCGCCTTAACAGTGTTTATAGCGACTATGGCGTCTGCGCCAGCTTTTTCAGCTTTACAAGCCGCTTCAACAATCTTATCTGATAATCCCAGCTTAACGTACACTGGTATTTTAAGAAAACTTTTAACTTCCTTGACTACATCGTAGACAGCTTCCGGATCAGCTCCGATATCTAAGCCCATTTTCGCTACGTGTGGGCATGAAAGGTTTAACTCAACAGCGTGTGCCCCCCGTTTCTCAGCATATGCAGCTATTTCCCTAAATTCGCTTGACGAACTCCCAGCGATGCTGACGATTATTGGAGCTCCGCATTTAAGAGCCTCTGGTAGCTCATGATCTAAGAAGTTCTTATAGCCTGGATTTGGCAAACCCATCGCGTTAATGAAGCCTTCCTTCACAGCTATCAAACATGGCGTTGAGTAGCCTTCCCTTGGAGCTATCGTTAAGCTCTTAGTTACAGCTGCGCCAGCCCCTCCTTCCTCAACAACTCTCCTAATCATTGAGCCACTTGAGCCGAGAATCCCTGACGCGAGCATCGTAGGGTTTTCCATGCGTAATCCTGGTAGATTAGTTGTAAGACTTGACGTTAGCTCCACCTCCACTGACTTTAACTTCTCCACGCTCCATTACGACAGAGCCTCTAACTATTGTAGCTATAGCTTTGCCCTTTACGTGAAAGCCGTCGAAGGGGCTGTATTTTGCCTTGCTTTCAAACTCACTTGAGCATATAGCCCACTCTTCACTTAAATCTACTATCGTCACGTTGCCAACGAAGCCTTCAGCGAGGAAACCGTGCTTTCTTAGCTTTAGTATCTTGGACGGATTAACTGCGAGCAAGTGAACTAGCTGATCTAGGCTTAAAACTCCTTTAGACACTAAGGTAGTCATCAAGGGCAGCGTGGTTTCAAGTCCAGGAAAACCTCCTGGAGGCTTTGAGCTCAGCTTCTCGTCTAACGTGTGGGGGGCATGGTCAGATGACACTGCGTCAATGACTTGCTCAGCTAAAGCTTTTAACACCATTTCGCGATCCTGCTTAGATCTCAACGGCGGGTAAACCCTGGCTATTGGCCCTAGCTTCGCATAGTCCTCGTCACTTAGCAATAGGTAGTGAGGACACGTATCGGCGGTTATTGATGTGCTAAGTTGCTTAGCTTCTTTCACTGCTTGAACCCCTTGAGCAGAGGATAGGTGTGTTATATGAAGGTGAAAGCTGTAGCTCCTTGAAAGAAAAGCGAAATCTCTTATCGCAGACTCTTCTGCGCTTGGAGGTCTAACCTCGTTTTCAAAGAGTCTGGGGTTTTCAGCGTGTACCAGTACGGGCATGCTATTTAGACTGGCGTATTTGATCGTCTTCAGCGTCAAGTCTTTGAGGGGGCTATAGTAGTCTTCATGAGAATATACCTTAAAGCCTAGTACCAGCTTTTTGACGGTGTCGTTGAGCTCATTTGAAACGCCGTAGTAGAGCCCATAGTCTACAACTGCCTTGCTCCTTGCTACACGATCTCTTTCAATCAAGCTATTTACCGTGTTGACTGGGGGCTTAGTGTTGGGCATGTCAGCTACTACCGTAAAGCCTCCTTTAGCGGCTGCTCTTGTCCCTGTTTGGAAGTCTTCTTTATAGCTTAGCTGAAAATCGCGCATGTGAACGTGCATGTCTATTAAGC
>QMQV01000007.1 GCA_003649085.1 Thermoproteota archaeon | reverse complement strand
TGTAAATTTAAAGCCCGAAAAACACCTATTTGAAATACGGATTTATAAGCAATCCTTTAAAAACGTTAAGGGTCTAAGAAGTCATTTTTAAACAACTTAAATTATCTAAGGATAGTTGAAGTGTTAAAACAACCATCCTGAGCTTATAAGCTTTTTGGTAATTTTTAATAATTTTAAAAGCCCCTATCATTTGCCTAGGGGAGGGGTTCAGAGCTTATGCAGATGACAACAACGATAATGATTCTCATCGGTCTCGCCTTCTGGCTGCCTGGTATCTTCGGGATCTCAAAAGCCTTAGAGAAGCGCTATTTCACGCCTGATCCTGAAAGAAAGACACCTGGTGTAGCCTTAAGAGACGACTTCGACTACTACCCAGCCAACCCCTACAGCTTGTTCGGTGATCACTGGGCTGCTACAGCCGGTGGTGCTCCACTAAAGGGAGGTATATTCATCTCCCAATGGGGCTGGCTAGGCGGTATTCTTTACGTGTTGCCAGTTAACATCTTCTTAGGCTCAGTACACGACTACGCTTGCGGCTTCGTAACTCAGAGGCAAAGAGGTGACACACCCAGCTTAATATGTAGCAAGATGATCAGCAAGAGAGCTGGACTATTATTCGTCTTTCTAGGCTGGCTCGCCATCGCCAGCTTCAACTCAGCGTTCACGTTAGCTATCGGCGTTACGGCAGCTAAGTTTACCCCTGAGATGGCTTTGCCCATGTTCGTGCTTTGTGTCATGGGACCGCCGTTTGGCTACCTGCTATATCGTAAGGGCTGGCCGCTATACGTAATCGCCATTATAGAGTATGCGCTAATGAGCGTCATGGTCTACTTAGGCACATTATACCCAATCAAATTGCCGTTTGAGTTCTGGCTGTTCTTCTTAGCTGTTGTAGGCATTATTGCAGCGTGCGTACCTAACTGGATTTATACCGAGCCTACTAACTTCATGATGTTCCTGTTCATGGCTTCAGGCGTCGTGATCTTGTTTGTAGGCGGGTTGATCTCTAACGTGCCATTAAAGGCTCCAATGCTCATATTCTACGATCCGCAGTTAACGCCTAACGGCTGGTTCTACCCAGGCATTGCAATGGTGGTTTCGTGCGGTGCTCTAACTGGTATGCACGCATTCTGGATTGGCGCTTATACGACCAAGAGGTTCCCAGAAGAGCGCTGGGTTAGGATAATTGGATACGGTGGTGAGATATTAGAGTCTGTAGGCTTATGGACTGCTTTTCTGGCAATGTTGGTATTGACTCCCGAGGAAGTAGCCCACGCTATTACGAAGATTTTCGTAGTCGTAGCCTATGGTGAGGGCTTTGCTAAAATCGTTTCGCCAGCGTTTCCATTCCTAAGTTTTGAAGGCTGGAAGATCTTCGCCATTTGGGTCTTCGTAGTCTTCATGATGAGCACGTTCTTCTCAGGCTATAGGAACCTAAGAGTTATGGGCCTTGAATTCGCTCAGGGGATTACTGGCAAGAGGATTGTCAAGCACCCAGTTTTAGCTAGATGGATATCTGCTATTGTTGCAGCTTTAACTGTAACGGCTTTCGCCGCTACGAAGGCTTACAAGTGGCTGTGGCCGATGTTCCCAATCCTCTCAACGGCTATTGCTGTCTTCACTTGGAGCATGGTAATCATGTGGTGCAAGATCCACGGCAAAGGCACTGGCTACTGGTGGGCTACCTTCTGGGTCACATTACTGCTCATATCGACGCCCGCCGGCGTATACTACACGTACATGAACGCCATTAAGGGCGGTGTCTATGCGGTATTCGCTGCCGTAGGTGCGATGGCAGTGATCTTTACATGGTGGTTCGTGGCCGAGTTCTTCCTTAAGCTAAAGAAGGGCTTCAAGCCAGAGGAGATCGACTACTTCCGCAAGAGAGAATACTATCAAGCCGAGTAGATTAAAAACCGCATATCTCCCTTTTTATTTTTGAGTTTTCAATCGTAACATTTAGCTGAGTAAAGGGGACATCATGAGCGAGAAGCCTCCAGTTTCAAAATTTGCAGCTAACTTAGCTACCACATCGATATTAGCTGAGGTCTTTGTAATTAACAGCTTCCACTATCTCTTACCAGTCTTCTTATGGATTAAGACCCAGGACTTAGTGGTATCAACACTAGGTTTCGCAATTTACTTAATATGCTATGGGGTTGGGTTACTAAAGATCAAGCTGTCAAAAGCGCTTAATGCCTTAAGGATAATAGGTTCTTCAGCTGGTTTTGCAGCAGCTTTCCTCTTCATAATCTCAGCTTCTGAAGAATGGTATTTCATCATACCATCTCTAGCCGCGCTTGGAGTGTCAGCTGGAGGAGTTATGGCAGCTATACCGACTATTAAAGATCCAGTACACAGCCTGGCTTTAGCAGTAGCACCCTTTGCAGTAGCTACGATCGTAGAGCAATGGCACTTAGACATTTTCATGTATTTAGGCTTGGCAATGTTAATCTTCGGAATCTTCATATATCTAGCTAACCTCAAGGTATTTTTGCCTAGAAAGCCACTTGAGCTTAAGTTATCTGCCCCTAAAGAGGTATTGGCCTCTGCTATGTTATTGCCAATAGGCATTTACACGATAACCGCGTTATTGCCACTCTACGGCTATTGGCTTTTAAAAATACCGCTATCTATTGTCGGAGGAATATGCTTCTTAGCACTTATTGTCCCATTCGCAATAGCTAGCTATCTTAGCAAGGGAGGGGCTGTTGTAGGACCTGAAATCTTGTCTTCATTTGTGTTGGTGAAAATAGCTTTCTTAATAATGGCTATCTACGTATATGAAGCATGGCATTTCCTGTTAGTATGGGTTGGCTTAGTTGTTTTATCAAGCCTTGAAACGAGCAGTTTCTTAGCTATTGTAAGCTCAACATTAAAGGACCCTAAGGTCATATCAAGCTTAGCATTGATATTGCCGCTTTTCGGCGGATTAGGCTGTTTAATAGCTGCCTCTTCATGGCTTGTAGGGGTCCCAAAGCTTGTCTTCATTATCGGTGCTGCTCCATGCCTAATATCTGTTATCGTCACCCGCCACCACGTGGTAGCTGTGAAGCGGTTTGCTAGGGAGATTGAGTCGGCTTAGGGCTTAAGAGGAGTTAAAAATGAATAAAATCCTGTCAACTACAAAAAAGGTAAATGTCGATATCATATGGTAATCTTCCTTAAAGGAAGCCTCCTTCTACTGCTTCTGCTCCTCTTTTATCAACTGATCGTATGTCTGAAAGCCGCTTTCAGTTAATGTGAGCTTTGAAGATAAGAACCCCTTCATCTCCTTTACGAGACCCGCTTTAACTAAGTCCTTTAGGGCGCTTTCAAACATAACAGGCCATCTGGCTGTGCCAGCGGCTGAGCCCTTAATACCTGTATCCTTTGCCTTAGCCATTTCCTTCATCGTAAACTCCATGACCTCGCCCTTTGGTATTGGGTTTTTATCAGCCTCTTCGCGCTTAGGTATGCGTTGTCCTAAATACTTTATAATGCATTTCTGCATGAATGTAAGTTTCATCTCGCTTGGCATGGAGATACCCCTAATAGAAACTATTTTAGTTCAATTATAAAGGTTTTTACTTAAAGGTATGGGGGTTAACGTTTGTCATCGGATATCTATGAAGCTAAGCCAGGCTATGCCTCTATGGTTTTCGCGCTAGTAACCTCCATAACATTCATTGGAGAGTCAATACATTATTTATCGCCATTGCTTTTCTGGCTTAAAAACCCGGACTTGTTAGCCATTGCCGTTTCACTAACCTTGTATTCATTATCATATACTGCTGCTGTTTACAAACTTCTAAGGTCTAAAGAAAGAAACGCAATTAGACTTGTCGGTTTAGCTGGAGGCCTGATATGCACGTTTTCATTATTATTGCTGGCTTTTGGGACGATTACGCCTCTACTAATCTTAATAGCTGCTTCTCTAGGTTTCTCCTTGGGTATCTTGTTATCAACGGCTTACAAGTTTTCAACGCCTAAGCTTACGTCAATAACCTTTCTAGGTCCTTTAGTAGGCGTATTAATAATAAGAGGTAAGGACGTGGATTTTTACCTCTTCTTGTTCGCTATAGCCATCTTAGTGCTGTCCTACATTATGCTAATACCAGCTCGCTTCGTGTACGTCTCTAAGCCTACAAGCCGCTTTGACTTCAACTTACCTAAAGTCTTTATCATCACTACTTCAGTAATCGCATGTGGTCTTTCAACAGCTACCCTCTTAATCCCAATATACATACTAGATGTGCTTAAAGCTGATCTATCGCTAATCGGGGTTGCCTTAACAGGTGGCCTATTACTGATGTCCTCAATTTCATCATTCTTGGCAAGGTACCCTCCCCCTGTAGCGCCTAGAATGCTTTCATCGCTCATTTTTGTTGAAAGCGTAATGCTAATCTGCATGATGTTTTTCTACAATCCATTGTTGTTCACTATTCTATGGATCGTAGCTTTTGCGATAGCTTCTATGCTAGGAAGCCTCATTGCGGTTTTAGCTAGGGAACTTGGAGGTGTAGAGAAGTCAGCAGCTACAAACCTAGTCTTCTCCTTTGGAAGTGCCTTTGGACCATTAATAGCCTGTTTGCTATGGTTAGCCTACACTCCTCGTCTGATGTTTGGTTTTGGAGTTTTGTTATGTATGTCGTCGGGGATTGTGCTTAGACACTACTTAGCGAAGAAAATACCATACGCATAAAAACTCAAAAAGTGAAAGAGTGGGGTTTAAGGCAAGCTTAACCTCTATACCCAGCCTCTATGGCAGCCTCTACCATAGCCCTCAGGTTAGCTGTAGGAGTTCTAGGAGCTAGCCCACATCCTGGTGCTAAAGCGTCTGTCCCATCTTTTATTGCTTGAATAGATTCCTCCTTTACTTGCTGAGGAGTCCCCATGAGCAGAGTCTTAGCTGGAGAGATGTTGCCGATGACTCTAGCCATATCGCCGACGATCTGCTTAGCTTCTCTCATGTTGACTTTCTCCTCAATGCTTATCACGTCGTATCCTGCTTCAGCCATAGACTTTAAGATGGGCGTAGCTCTGCCGCATATGTGAAGCACCTTAACAGCTTTAATGGCTTCAGCTACTTTAGCCAAGTATGGTTTGATTGTGGCGTCAAAATCCTTCGGGCTCAGAATATCTGGTGATGCTGTCGGATCGTTTACAACTATGACATCTGCTCCAGCATCAACAAGCGCTTTCACATAAATTATATTGGCTTCAGCAGCTACCTCTAGTGCTTTCTTCACCTCTTCAGGCTTCCTCCTAAACCATATTGCAAGCCTCTCAACGCCAACTAAGTGCCCTGCAAGCGTTGTAGGCCCTTCAAGACCGACCATTACTGGCAGCTTATCGCCCACCTTCTCTTTCAGCATTTTCGTAGCCTTTAACACTACAGCTACTCTCTTGAGCTCAAGCAGGTTATCAGGTATTTTGAAGTCTCCTAAGCCGGAGGAATACGGGCTTAACTTAACTGAAGGCTGTCTATCAATGGTGCCCATTTCGACGCCAGCGCCTAGAGCTTCGGCTAGCACTGTCAAGCCATATGGTATTCTAGCGGTTTCGAGGCCTGCTAACTCATAAGCAGCCATAGCGAGCTTAACCATAAGCTCGGGATCTCTATGTGCTTCAGGCCACTTTGCTCCAGTAGCCTCCATGAACTCTACAGTGCCAGTTTGGTTTACACAAGTTGCTGGAACACGATCCACGCTCTTGCCCAAGAAAGCGTTTAAAACGCGGTCTCTTGGAGTCACGTTTTATCACCGCTGATGGTTGATAATAACAGAAACAACTAATATATAATTTTCAGGTTTGAGGTAAGCTACTAACTTATCAGCAGACTTTAATATATCACTAACCTAAACTCTTTTAAGCTCGGCAAGTTAAGGTAGCTGTAAACATTATGTCTGAGGCATGTTTACTTACTGCCATACTACTCACATTAGCTTTGGTTGCAAATACTCCAAGTAATACCAGCATCAATGTAGCAGTTTCAATAAACGCTTTATTGGGCATAGTTAAGGCAGTTGGAGGGGATAGAGTAAACGTTTACACGCTATTACCTGAAGGTGTTGAGCCGCATGCTTTCCAGGCTACTTCAGAGCTTGTTCAAAAAGCCTTAAATGCAGACCTATTAGTGCTAACTGGGCATTTCCCATTTGAGCAGCAGCTATTGAAAGCTGTCCAAAAACCCTATGTCAGCTTAGAAGACTATGAAAAATGCGGCTTAAAGCTTCTGATGTTAACTTGGGGTGGTAGTAATAAGACGAACCTACATGGCTATTGGCTAAGCCCTGAAAACGCAATAGCCATAGCGGAAGCAGTAGCTAAGAAGCTTTCAGCTCTAGACCCCGTTAACTCCCAATATTATCACGACAACTTCATCTCGTTTAAGGAGAGGGTATTGGTAGTTTTCGAAGACGCTAAGAAAACTATAGAATCTTGTGGTCTTAAAGGAGTTAGAGTCCTTGCGACCTTTCCATCAGAACAGTACATCTTAGAGCCATTGGGCATTGAAGTAGACGATTTCATAGTTCGAGGAGAAAACATTTTCATAAGCGGCAGCGACCTAGCTAGGCTTTACGAAAAGGTTGTCAAAGGAGAAGTTAAGTTGATAACAGCTTCCTACATGACTAAGTTCATGAAGGCGGGCGAGTATGCTCAACAAATAAGCAAAGACACCGGGTTGCCAATAGTTTACTTACAGACATTAGCTTACAAGCTAGCTGACTACCCATCATTAATTTCATATAATGCTGGTTCGCTAACTTCTGGCTATGAAATCGTCAAGCAGGTTAAACAAGTTAAAGCAGGCGGGCTTGAGTGGCTCTATCTAGGCATCATAGGATTATTAGCGTTTATATCAATGTTTGAAGCCATAGTTATCGTGAGGGGTAGAGCGTGACATACGTTGTGGAAGCTAAGGACTTGACGATAGCCTACGACAGCTCAGTAGCTCTGAAAGACATTAACTTTTCAGTAGAGCACCCCACGTTCCTAGCTATCATAGGTCCAAACGGAGCTGGTAAGTCAACTTTGTTGAGAGCTATGCTAGGTCAGCTTAAGATCCTTCGTGGTGAGCTTAAGGTAATGGGCATTGACGTAAAGGAAAACCCAAGAGCTATAAGAAGAATGGTAGGCTACGTACCGCAAAGAGAGAGGATAAATTTTGAAGTCCCCTTGAAGGTTAAAGATGTCATTTTAATGGGCTTACTTACAAAGCTTAAGCCACCTAGGATACCGAGAAGGAGCGATCTTGAAGCTGCTAAAAAAGCTTTAGAAGCTGTTGGCTTAGAAGATCTCTGGAATGAAAGCTTTGCCCACTTATCTGGTGGGCAACAGCAGCGCGTGTTAATAGCTAGAGCTATGGTCTCAGACCCAACGATACTATTACTTGATGAGCCGTTTTCAGGTGTTGATACCAAAAGCTATTGGGAAATTATAACGGTCTTAAGATCTCTTAGGCTTAAGGATAAGAGCATAATATTGGTTACACATGACATAAACCCAATAGTCGATTGCATAGACAAGGTGCTGTTATTGAATAAGAGGATTATAGCTTATGGAACGCCAAGAGAGGTCTTAACCGAGCGCTACTTAGTTGAAGCGTATGGTCCGTCCGTTAGAGTTATAGAACATAAGGGGCTATGCTTCGCAATAACAGGTGACGTACATGCTTGAATTTCTTTCGCATCCATTTGTACAAAGAGCAATAATTGCGATCTTCCTAACATCGCTTGCAGCAGCTTTAGTAGGGACTTTCATGGTCTTTAGAGGTCTCTCATTCCTAGTTTCAGGAGTAGCCCATGCAGCTCTTGGGGGAGCAGCCCTCGGCATATTTCTCGAAACATCAGGTCTAGCGCCGTTTATAGATCCTCTCTTAGGCGCGCTGCTATTCGGGATATTGGTAGCTTTAATAGCTGGTGTAGCCGGTGAAACGGGTATTTCAGCTAGAATGGAGATTGCTATAGGTGTATCGTTTGCCTTTGCTATGAGCATAGCTGTCTTCTTCATGTTCTACATACCGCCAGAGCGAGTACCACAAATATGGGGCTTCTTAATTGGAGACTTGCTTCTACTGACGGAAAAAGACATCTTGCTACTCTTTACAGCATGTTTTGCTCTCTCAATCATAGTCTTGCTCTTCCATAGAGAATTCATTTATGTGAGCTTCGACATGGAGGCGTTGATAGCTCAAGGAATAAACGCGAAAGTCTATCACTACTTAATGCTAATAACCATGGCTATAGCAATAATAGTCGCAACGAAGGCTATAGGAGCTATATTGGTTTACGCAATTCTTGTTGCCCCAGCAGCTGTTGCAGCAGAATGGGGTAGAAGTGTGGGTCAAGTAATTCTCTTAGTTTTCATATTGGCACTTTTTTCACAGGTCATAGGCTTAGTGTCGTCTTTTCAGTGGAATCTCTCTCCAAGCGCCATGGCGGGGATTGTCGCAGCTACCATATATTTAATCACCTTAGCGAAGAAAAAAGCTGAGTAGAAATAGCCTAAGTCTTAAAGCTTTAAACAACGCTTACACACAGAGTAGTGAGGGATTTTTCATTTGGGTTTAATTAAGAGAGAAGTTTACTACTTCGAAAACCCAGGACCTGAGAACACGGATTTAGTTGTAGAAGCCGTATCCAAGTATCTAGACCTTAATAAGGGGATATCAGATGTTGTCGTAGCTAGCACATCTGGTTTAACTGCCTTAAAGTTTGCTAGAGCGTTGAAAGGTAAAGCCAAGGTAATATGCGTTACTGAAGCGCCATATAGACGCGAATGGGGTCAGCCTTGGCCATGCCTTAAGCCTGAACATGTTCAAGAACTTACTTCTCTTGGAGCTATAGTATTAGATAAAGCTCCATACGTATTTCATAGCTCTCTCTTTGAAGCAGCTAAGTGGCGGACAGATTTTCCTGAGTTAATAGTTAAAGAGACGCTATACTCCTTGGGGCAAGGCTTTAAAGTAGCTGTAGAAGTCGTGCTTCAAGCTGTTTCGTGCGGTGTTTTAGAGCCTTATAAAGATGTCATAGGAGTAGGAGGTTCTGGAGAAGGCGCTGATACAGCTATTGTCTTGCGGGCCACATATCCTCAACTCGTGTTCAGCAAAGATAGCAGTAAAAGGCTTGAAATAAGAGAGGTCATAGCAATGCCGCTAAAGAAAAAGTGGTGGGAATTTCAGCTTTAATCAACCCTACCTATGTAAATGTTATCCTTATTCCTAACGATAGTCACCTTTACCTCAGAGCCTATGGGCACATCAGCTCCAACAACCATAACGGCTCTATCCCTCCTCCTGGTGACAGCTAAATACTCCCCTCTAAACCAACCAGGCCCAATAACTTCAACTGACACCCTTTCCCCTAGCCTATAAGGTTTAGGTAGAGGTTTAGCTGGTATGGTATCGAAGTCTCTTGGAGACAAAATCAGCTTAACTCGATATTTCTCCTCTAAGACTCTTAAAGCTCGATAAAACTCATACCATTTCATCGGCTTAACTCCGACAGGTTTTCTACCAAACTTATGAACTTCATACTTCTGTATTCCAAGAGGAGGCCACTTCTTACCAGCTTTAATCTTCTTTGCAAACTCAATGATCTGCTCGATATCTGCATCATTTAGGCCAGGAATCCACACTGGCGAGATAAGCAAGTCCATTTGAGTATTGTTAACAATGTACTCTGCCACTTCGACAACACGCCTAACATCGTAAGCTCTTGAACCAGCTAACACCTTAGCTTTATCAGCGTCTAGAGAATCTATCGATAGATTAACCCTATCTAACCCTGCTTCTGCAAGCTCACATGCCTTCCTCTCATCAAGTAAAAACCCGTGAGTTTGAAGAGATATCACGTGGACGTTTTTAAACCTCCTTAGCTCTTGTACGAGCTCTACAAGCTTATTATATGTTAGAGGATCCCCTACAGTATCTATGTGTGCTTCAAGCTTAACATCCCCCTTAAACTCAGAAATCCATGCAAACCACTCAATTAGGTAATCTAAGCTGACATAGTATTCAGCTTGCCTATTCAGAGACGCTGGGCCAGCATCTGTTGAACAGAAAATGCAGGATAAATTACATGTGCTGACAGGTCTAACCTGAATGACGTTCGTGCCTCTATCAATTAACCCGAAGGGTATAGCACCTATTAACGGTATATCGCTATCTATCCTAACTAAAGTTTTCACCACACCCACTTCTAGTTAGCAACGCTTAAGACTTTGTTAAGAAAATTTCTAGCTTCGTAGGTGAGCTACTCCTTGGGGAACTACTGGCTAATCAAGGTTAGCACCAGCGAGTGGAACCGCCTACTTAAAGACAACATCCTCCTCTCACAGGAACCATATAATTGGCTTAAGCAAGGAGATTATATCATAACCTACGTCAAGGGCTCAGGCAAGATAAAAGGGGTTTTTCAAGTTACATCTGATTGGCGTCAAATAAATGAAGAGCAGCCATACGCAGTTGAAACTAAGCCTGAAGCTATAGGAGAGGTCGACTATGAACTAATAAGCTTAGAACTAGATTTCGTTCGGGATAAGGAGATGTGCTGGGTATACCTAATAGATAACCCTGGCAACTTTAAGTCGCCTATACCTCCTAACGATGCAGCAACAATATTAGATGCTCTGGAAAAAGGAAAGGAGAAGCCATAGCATCAAGGTGCTTATTTTGAAGAAAGCCTATAGTTTCTTTAAGCTCTCAAAACCTAGAATCCTCTTCGCCACATACCTCCTCTTCTTAATACCCTACTTAACAGCTTCACATCCAAATGAGTTTTCAAACCCAATGCGCCTCGCCATTCTCTCGCTTCTAGCTATAACTACGTCGATGGCCTTCAACTCTGCAAACAGTTACTTCGACAGAGACATAGATTCGATAATGCAGAGAACTCGTAAACGTCCACTGCCTTCAGGGACGTTGACGGTAAAAGAAGCGCAAGCCTTCGTAGCATCATCCTTTACAGCTTCGGCGCTAATAGCTGCTTACGTATCGTTAATCTACGGTCCCATAATCTTAGCGCTATACTGCTTAGCTGCCCTATCTTACATAGGCATATACACGCTTTTCCTTAAGCGCAGAACAGCCTTAAACGTCATTACCTTATCACCAGCTGTAGCGGTTCCGATACTAGTCGGATGGTATCTTGGATGTGGTTGCCTTAGTTTGCAGAGCATTTTAATGGGCATCGCTGCGACGACGTGGGGTCCTCTACACCTATGGGCTTTAGCATCAGTTTACACGCAAGATTACATAAGAGCGCGGGTACCAATGTTGCCCACAGTCTTAAACCTTAAAGATGTCGGGAAGATAATGTTCACGTTGGCTTTGGCGTTAAGCGCCATTACCTTAAGCATAGCTTTGATCAAAGCCCACAAGCTCATCTACTTACTAATAACAATACCAGCGACGACGGCTCTGCTGCGTTTCTCCTATAAAACGCTTAAGGAACCTGGCAGTAAGTGGAGCTTTAAGCTATATAAGTTCAGCAGCTATTACCTTCCGATAATCTTGTTTTCAGCGTATCTTAACACCATAATCCCGCTTTAAAAGGGTGTAGTTCGTGAAGGTAATAGTGCTATCCATTGATGCCGCTAGACCAGACATATTGGAATCTCAAGTTAAGCTAGGAAACATGCCTTCTCTAGAAGGAATGCTAGATAGGTGCTTCATGTTTAAGCAATGCGAAACCACCTATCCTCCTGCTACAGCTACAGCTCATGCAGCAATGATAACTGGCTGTAATCCGCGTACTTCTGGCATAACTGGAAACTTAATTTATGATCCTGGAACAAGTTGTTGCTACCTTTATAGCTATACGAGATCTGGTCTTGACTCAAGAAGCTTGTTGGCAACTCCAGTATGGAAGACTCTAAGTGAAGGTGGTTTAAAGCAATTGATAATAGCTTTTCCACTGTCGTGGCCACCTGTAGTTGAGAACACGATTGGGGGTTTCTACAACTACGAAAGCTACCTATATGAAGATGAGCTCTACATACTAAGCACAGCACCATCTCGCGGCGCGATACCACTTAAGCCTATACCATTTCAAGAAGTTGAAGAAACTTTGCCTCCACTAGAAGCTACGTTTCAAATAGCTTATAGACTAAATGGGCCATTCTTTAAGGCAATACTGCTTCCTGAAAATGGTTCGTACGCTAAGCTCATGATAGTAGGCGACGGAGAGCAGTTAGTGTTCGCTCCGAAGACGTGGAGCGATTGGCTTAAGGTAGACCTCAACGGCTCAACAGGTTACTTAAAGTTCAGATTTGAGATTATAAGCCAAGGCCATAAAGATGTCACGATAAAGCTCGTCCATAGCGAGATCTACAGCTCAATAGTTTCAAACTTAGATAGTAAGCTGTCTTCAGCTTTTGAAAAGGCAGTCGGCCACTTCCTAGGAGTTGGAGGTGCTTACGGCTTTTCTAAAGGACGCTTAAGCCAAGAAGAATTCCTAGAACTCCTTTTCGAATCGCATGATTGGGTTAAGAGGGCTTTAAGATTCGCAATTAAGGAAGTGACCTGGGATATCCTCTGGATATATACCCCTCTCCTAGACTTCCTCCAACACGCTTTCCTAGGCAAAACGTCTTCAGAAAACGAAAGTGAAAAAGCTTTTGCCATGCAAGCTATCAGAGAAGGCTATCGGAAAGTCGATGAGCTATTAAACGAGGTCAAGCCACTTAAAGATGTACACGTATTTGCAGTGTCGGATCACGGCATGTGTCCTCTAAAGAGGCAGCTTCGTGTAAACAACTTATTGAGGGAATTTAAGCTGCTTTATAGAAGAGCCGATAAGCCACACGAGATAGACATAGATAAGTCAAAGGCGTTTTTCATAGAGCCGTGCCACATCTTCTTAAACAAACACATGCCGAGAAGCGAGTTTGAAGACTTAAAATTCTGGCTTAAATCAGTGCTTCTGCAGCTTAAAGACCCAGTAACTGGAGAACGGGTTTTCGAAGATATCATGTTAAAAGAAGATTCGCATAAGCTTGGGCTAGGAGGCGATCGTACTGGCGACTTAGTCTTAATACCCTCGCCCAATCACCATCTATCTGGAATGTTAACTGAGGACACGCCTTTTTCAGAAAGCCCGTTTTTCTTAACAGCTTCTCACGAGACTTCTCCACTACATGAAGAGTTAAAACCTCTACTACTATACCTTGGTCCATTACACGCATCTTTTAGCCAAACGAGGGCAAAGCTCTTAGACTTATACCCGACTATCCTCAGCTTGTTCAAGATAAGGCATGGTGAGGTCGACGGCAAGTCCTTACTTGCATAGCTGAAGACCATTAAAGAAGCTTCAACGCCTCCTTATAGGCTTCAAACACGTCTTCTCCAAGCCCTACAAATACGATCCTCTTAATAGATGTACCTCCATCAACATGTTCTTTAACAGCTTTAACAACTGCTAAAGCGCTTTCACTAGGAGAAAGACCGCCAACGCCAGTTCCCATGCCAGGAAAAGCTATGGATGCTGCTTTAACGTCGTCAGCACACTTTAAGGCAGCTAAAGTAGCTAAGCGCACGTTTTCAATAGTTGTTGGTCCGGGTTTTTCCATTGTTGGAGCATGTATAACGAACTTAGCTCTAAGTTTGCCGGCTGTAGTCGCAACAGCCTTTCCAATTGGAACTGGCGCATACTTTCTAGCTTCTTTCTCTATGACATCTCCACCTGCTTTCTTAATAGCTCCGGCCACCCCTCCTCCCATTATCATGTAGCTGTTAGCGGGGTTAACTATAGCCTCAACTTCCTCTTCAACGATATTCCCCCTCTTAACCTCCACCTCAACACCTCTATAGACGACTTTCATTTAGTTACACCATAAAGTGCTCAATAACGTTAATAAGTTAAGCTTAAACCTATCTATTTTTCCCGTTAAGGCTGAAGATGGTGGAGATGGCGCTTAAGAATATTAAGGTAGTATCCCTAGATTTAGATGGCACAATAGTTTCTAAAAACTTCGCAGACTACTTCTGGCTAGAACTTGTACCAGAGCTCTACGCTAGGGAACATGGGTTATCAATTGAAGAAGCTAAGAGCGTAGTCTTATCTATGTATGATGAAGTTGGACCAGACGACATTAGATGGTATCTTCCAGATTACTGGTTTACGAAATTTAAGCTTAGCAAGCCTTACACGCAAGTCCTTGAGAGCATAAAACACAAGGTTGAAGTCTTCCAAGACGCTGTAGAAACGATCAATAAGCTATGTGGCAAGTACGACTTGATCATTACCACCAATGCAAGCAAGGTCTTCATAGATGTGGAGCTTCAAGTAATCAACATTAACTGCTTTAAGAAAATCTTCTCATGCGTCTCCGACTACAATCTTCCTAGAAAGACTAAGGAGTTTTACCTAAGCATATGCAAGGAGCTATCTATAAGCCCATGTGAAATGCTCCACGTTGGGGATGATGAAAAATACGACTACCAAGTTCCTAGAGACATAGGGATTAACGCCTTCTTAATAGATAGATTTGGCAAAAAAGTCAGCTTACCACATACGTTACGTTCATTAACCCAGTTGATATCGCTGCTGTAAAAAGGCCTTAGCATACAATAGAGTTGATATGGTCTTAGCGTCCTTTATAACACCATCTCTAACCATATTTAAAGCCTCAGAAAACGAAATTTCCTTAACATTTATTACCTCATCTTTCTCAAGCTTAACTTTTGAAGGCGTAAGATCCTTAGCTACGAAGACGTGCATCTTCTCAGTACTATACCCTGGTGCGAGGTACATTTCAAAAAGTTTTTCAAGCTTAGATGCTCGAAAACCAGTTTCCTCCTCAAGTTCGCGAAGAGCGCACTGATACGGATTTTCACCTTCTTCCAGCGTGCCAGCTGGTAGCTCTAAAAGCCATTCTCCAACAGCAGCCCTATATTGCACAACCATGATCAACTTGCCATCCTTAAAGGGCAATATGACAACAGCTCCAGGATGTTCAACAACTTCCTTTAAAGCTTTAACACCGCTTGGAAGCTTGACTTCCTCAACTTTAACTGAAAATACCTTCCCCCTAAACACGTACTCCGCCATATAGACCACTTTCAGTGCTTAACATAAGCTAAGAAGGAACCTAATGTACTTTACTAAAGCGTTAACGTATCCAAGTTAAAAACGGAAAATCCCTGACCTTACCTTAGTAAAAACATTTATGATGAGCTTTTGCCCTGAAGAAAAGTATATAAAGGTAACACTTCGTCAAAAAGATAGACTCCGTAGCCTTTCCCATCATTGCGTCTTTAAATAGCGTGTTATTGGAGGCTGATGGTTTGTCAGCGCAGCCATTAGCCACCTCTTTAATCGTATTACCAGTAATATTAGCTATTATCAGCGCTTTTTCCTATAACAAGGCTTTAAGGTATGCAGTAGTTTACTCCACCTTTATCCTGCTCACGTTAATATCAGCCTGGCTTCTAACATATGGTCCCTTTACGCTGACATACCCTCCATCAGCTGACCTCTTAGTCACAATACTCGACTTCCTACTACTATTTTACTTCCTATACATTGGTTTCATCAGAAAACACGTCTTAGTTATCTTACTCACTTTGCTTCAAATAGCTCCATTAGCTTACTTTGAGGCAATAGCCCATGAAATTCACGTTTCGCCAACGATAATTGTGGACTACCTATCAATAACCATGTGCTTGATAATATGCGTTATCGGCTCCTTGATCTGCGTATACGCTCTAAGCTATATGGAGGAGCACGAGGAACACCTACACCTTAAGAAGACAAGACAACCTCGGTTCTTCTTCTACATGATACTCTTTTTAGGCGCCATGAATGGCGTAGTGCTTTCAAACAACGTATACTGGCTTTACTTCTTCTGGGAAGTCACTACGCTATGCTGCTACCAGCTCATTAGGCACGATGAGACAGAACAAGCTGAGAAAAACGCCTTACTCGCTTTATGGATGGGATTGATAGGAGGCGTGGCGTTTGTAGTTGCAATGTTCGTAGGACTACTTGAGCTTAACACGCTAGCTATCTTCGACATCTTAAGAGCTCATCCATCCATCTTCTCAGCTCTATTCTTAGCACTTCTCTCATTAGCTGCTTTCACAAAATCTGCTCAAGTGCCATTTCACAGCTGGCTGCTTGGAGCCATGATAGCTCCAACACCTGTCTCAGCCCTCCTACATTCTAGCACGATGGTTAAAGCGGGTGTATACCTTATTTTAAGAATTGCTCCTGGACTAAGGCTGCTTACACCATTAAGCTACGCCGTAGCAAGCGTAGGAGCATTAAGCTTCTTAACGACTTCAATACTTGCCATTAGCCAAAGAGAGTCAAAGCGTATTCTCGCTTACTCAACGATAGGCAATTTAGGGTTGATAATCTTATGCGCAGGCATAAACACCCCCCTAACGCTCTTGGCTGCAATGCTTCTGCTAGTTTTTCACGCGATGTCAAAGGGATTATTATTCCTTGGGGCTGGCATCGTCGAGAATAGGGTGTTAACGAGAAACATCGAGGATTGGGAGGGCTTACTAATGAAATACCCCCTCACCACAACCATAATGTTAATTGGTATGGCAATGATGTTCTTACCCCCATTCGGTATGCTACTTGGAAAATGGCTAGCTATAGAAGCTGTTGCTTCATCTCCTATCAGTGCTGCAATATCTTTCGTCATAATCTTAGTGATAGGTGGAGCTGCAACAACGTTGTTCTGGTCTAAGTGGATGGCGCACATGCTGTGCCATCCTCCAACGTTAAAGCAACTTAAAGTCGAGAAGCTCCCCATTCCATACATCGTATCCACGTTTTCAATAACTGCTCTAGACATAATCTTCAGCGCATTAGCTGCAATAATCGTAGCAGCGTTGGCGTTGCCCGCTCTAAAGCCTTGGTATTCAATAGGCTTAAGCCTACCACTACTAAACATCTTGCTAAGCGTCGGCTCGTTTGTCACATGGCCACTAATGGCGGCTTTAGCCTTAGTTCTAATAATAGCTTGGGCTATTGCCAAGTCAAAGAAGGGGATAGTTGCCCCTCCCTATCTATGTGGAGAGCATATTGAACAAGACCCATATTCGTTCACGACGACAGCCGATAAGCCCATAAGATTTGATGTGGCTAACATCTTCTTCGATAAGAGCTTAGGAGAGCCTAGGCTAAACAAAATCATTACGGCAATAGGTGTTTTGCTCTTAATCTTAGTTTTCTCAGCGGTGGTGTAAGATGATACAAGCGTTGGTCTCTTCAATCGTCTTGATAATATTGGCTCCATTCATTGGAGGACTACTATGTGGCATTGATAGAAAGCTTACAGCTAGAATGCAGAATAGAATCGGCCCTCCAATTCTCCAGCCTTTCTACGACGTACTGAAGCTGTGGGGCAAGCAGCCAATGATTTCTTCAAGCTTACAGCCAGTGCTCGCATCAAGCTACTTCCTATTCTCAGTCGTAGCCTTAGCTTTGCTAGTCTTCCGCCAAGACCTGCTTCTAGCGATTTTCACAATGGCGCTAGCTGACGTAAGCTTAGTGCTAGGAAGCTTTAGCGCAAGATCTCCTTACAGCTATATTGGAGGTAGGAGAGAGCTGCTACAGATATTATCTTACGAGCCAATACTCATACTAACAGCTGTGGGCTTCTACCTTTTAATTAAAAGCTTTGTTATAGAAAACTTGTTCAAAGCTGGCATTACCCCAATAGCGTATTTGCCGGGCTTCTTCTTAGCGCTTCTCTTAGTTTTACCCATTGAAGCTAGGAAATCACCATTCGATATTTCAGCATCACATCATGCACATCAAGAAATTGTTAGAGGGGTCTTTACAGAGTTTTCAGGTTTTAACTTAGCGTTAATCGAGCTTGGCCACTGGGTTAAGCTAATCTTCTTCTTATCAATACTTGCCTTATTCTTCACGCCAAACTTAATATTAGGCTCCTTCATAGCCTTCATAGCCTTCTTCGCTTCAATGCTCATTGACAACATCTTCGCTAGGTTGACTTGGAAAAGCATGCTTAAAATAACGTGGTCTGTTGGTTTGGCTCTCATATTAGTGAATATAGCCTTACTGCTCCATCTGGGGGTTTAAGATATGGGGCTTATTGACAAGGCTCGGATAAAGTCGCCTTGGATACTACACGTAAACTGTGGTGGTTGCAACGGCTGCGACATAGAGATCTTAGCGTGTTTAACCCCTAGATTTGACATTGAGCGTTTCGGCATGCTAAATATTGGAAATCCAAAACACGCAGACATACTCCTAGTAACGGGCCCAGCTAATAGACGTAATGCGAGAATGCTGAAAAACCTCTATGAGCAAACGCCAGACCCCAAGGTGGTAATGGCAGTAGGCACATGTGCTTGTACAGGGGGAATGTTTCACAACTGCCCCAATGTGTTAGGTGGGATAGACAAGGTCATCCCAGTAGATGTCTATGTGCCTGGTTGCGCAGCTAGGCCAGAGGCAATTATAGACGGCGTCGTGCTAGCTCTTCAAAAACTAGCTGAAAAGGCGAGAGGTGGTAGGAAGTGAAGGCTAAAGTGGTGCTTGACGTAGCCGATAAAGCCACGCTAATACCCAAAATCTACGAAATAGCGGCTTTAAACGCCCGCTTCATAACCATAACCTGCTCAGATCTAGGGGAGTTCTTCGAACTCGTATACTTCTTTGAAAAGGACTCCGATATCATAGGAGTTAGGGCTAGAATTAAGAAAGGCGAAAGTCCTCCAAGCATTACCAGCATCTACCCATGTGCTTTCCTAGCTGAAAACGAGATCAAAGACATGTTTAAATTAGATTTCGCTGGATTAAACCCCGATGTAGGAGGAGTCCTTCTAAGGACATCGGAAACTGAAACCCTACTTAAGCCGACAACCGGCATTCAACCACCACTATTTAGAGCAACAGCAAAATGCTTTGAAAACTGCCCCGCCAAAGTCGATGTGCCAAGATACGTACGCTACATATCTGAAGGCAAGTTTAAGGAAGCTTTGGAGACAATCCTCGAGACAAACCCTCTACCAGCTATCTGCGGCAGAGTGTGCTTTGCTCCATGTGAAGAAGCTTGTAGACAAGCTAAGAAGGAAGAGCCTATTTCAATAAGGGCTTTAAAGCGGTTTGTAGCCGACATCGTAGGCATTTCGCCTAGAGAAGTGACTAGAAACAAGCCTACGGGTAAGCGCGTAGCTGTAGTAGGCGCTGGACCAGCTGGGATAACAGCTGCTTATTACCTAGGCTTACTAGGACATAGCGTAACAGTCTTTGATGAGCTACCTAAACCTGGCGGCATGATGTTTGTAGGCATACCTAAGTATAGGTTGCCAAAAGATGTTATGTGGGCTGAGATCGAAGCTAGGTTTAAGGAAGCTAATGTTGAGTTCAGACCTAACGTTAGGGTAGAAGACCTCGATGACGTGTTTAACCAAGGCTTTGACGCCATATTCGTAGCTACTGGGGCACATAAAGGAGCTAAGCTCGGCATTGAGGGGGAGGATCATCCACGCGTTATGGACGTTTTAGACTTGTTGAGAGAAGTCAACTTGCACAACAAACACCCGCGCGTAGGCGATAAGGTGTTGGTCATTGGAGGAGGTAACAGCGCCATGGATGCTGCAAGGGTCTCGTTAAGGCTTGGAGCGAGGGAGGTCTGGGTATACTACAGGAGAACTAGAAAGGAGATGCCTGCTACGCCAAGCGAAGTTAAAGCTGCTGAAGCTGAGGGCGTGAAGTTTGAGTTTTTAGTTGCGCCTTCACGCATAGTGGATGGGCGAGAAGACAAGGTGAGGATTGAGTTTATTAGGATGAGGCTTGGTGCTCCAGACGCCTCAGGTAGAGCTCATCCAGAACCTATACCTGGAAGCGAGTTCATAGTAGAAGCCGACACGGTCATCAAGGCGATAGGGCAGGTAGTCGTAGTCCCACAAGGCTTTAAGCTTAACCTAGATAAGAGAGGGCGCATCATAACAAACCCCGATACTCTTGAGACCAGCAGACCAAGTGTATTTGCAGGCGGCGACGCCGTCTTAGGGCCTTCATCCGTCATAGAGTCTATAGCTACAGGCAGGAAAGCAGCAAGCGCTATAGACAAGTATCTAGGAGGCTCTGGTCTACCTGAACCGACCCTCAAGCTAGAGTATGTGCCGAAAGCAATACCAGAAGTTGTTTTAGAGATGAAGAAAATCCATCCGCCTGAGCTTCCAGTAGAATCACGTATTAAGAGCTTTGATGAAGTTGAGCTTTGCTATAGTAAAGAGGACGCTATTAAAGAAGCAAGTAGATGTTGGAGGTGTGATTGGTATGAGTAGTTCTACAGGGCAGTCGCAGCGCAAATATACAGTACTCCCCTTTGGTCCACAACACCCAGTTTTACCTGAGCCGATACAACTTAGGTTTACATGTGATGAAGAGAAGGTAATAGATGTCGGAGTAAACATAGGCTACGTGCATCGAGGTATCGAAAGGGCATGCGAGTTAAACGACTATAGGAGAAACGTCTACTTATGTGAAAGGGTCTGCGGTATATGCAACTTCATGCACGCTCTATGCTATTGTAGGGCAGTCGAGGAGATCTTAGACCTTAAAGTCCCTGATAGGGCAAGGTACTTAAGGGTAATATGGGCTGAGCTTAATAGGCTTGAAAGCCACTTGCTATGGCTTGGCTTATTTGCAGACGCTATGGGGTTTGAAAGCCTCTTCATGCAGTTTTGGCGTGAAAGAGAATTAGTCATGGACATGCAGGAGAAAACGGGCGGCAACCGCGTAATAATATCGACGTGTGTTGTTGGAGGCGTTAGAAGAGACATCAAGGGGACATTAGCGGATGAGATGGAGCAGTCCATGATAAAGCTTAGAGAGAAGGTTAAGAAGCTTGAACCGGTAATACTTAAAGACCCTTCATTTAAAGCTAGAGCCGTTGGAAAAGGCTACTTATCAAAAGACCTAGCGATAAAACTTGGAGCGGTTGGTCCAACAGCTAGAGGTAGCGGCGTTGAGAAAGACGTGAGGATGACTGGCTACGAAGCTTATGGAGAGCTAGGCTTTGAACCGGTAGTGGAGAAAGACGGAGACTGCTACGCTAGAGCACTTGTACGCTTCTACGAGGTCTTGCAGTCAATAGACTTGATACTAAAGGCTCTCAAAGTGTTGAAGAGCATGCCAGACGGCCCAATAAAGGTAAAGCCTGAAAGATGGCCTGAAGGAGAAGCTATAGCTAGGGTTGAGCAGCCTAGAGGAGAGCTATTCTATTATGTCAAGGGGAACGGCACACCATACCTCGAAAGAGTTAAGATAAGGACGCCGACCTTAGCGAACATACCTCCTTTGCTAGCAATGCTGCCTGGCTGTGAGATAGCGGACATCCCTGTTATAGTGATGTCAATAGATCCCTGCATAGCCTGCACCGAGAGAATTGAATATGTAAGGAGGGGTTAGACATGCCACAAATGCTTCCAGCTATTGTTAAAAACCTGTTTTCAAAGCCCTTCACGGTTAAACACCCCTACGTTAGGAGAGTGCCCTTTCCAGAGCATAGAGGATTCATAACCTTCGACATGACGAAATGCGATTTCTGTCGAGACTGCGAGAGATTTTGCCCACCAGCTGCCATAAAAGTTGACCCCGACGCCAAAGTGATAACCTATGAGCCGTTTAGGTGCATATACTGCCACCTATGTGTTGAAAACTGCTTACAAAGAGCGATAAAAGCTGATTACAACTACACTGCTCCTTCCTATGTAAAGGAAGTTAAGTACTATAAGCCTGAGCAACAATAGCAGCTTTTTTAGATTCTGTAGATCGCATTATACGGTCCTACGTGTTTTTGTGCTGCTCTATAGTCAGATTCATAGATGTGCGCACTTGTCGATATCAAGACGAGCTTCCTAGACCCTTTATGGATGGATTCGGCTAGTTTGGCAATCGCATATAAGTTTGGGTAAAGCCCCTTACAGTAGTCATGGCTTCTAAACAAAGCTGTTACATGGAGCTCACCATTTCTAAGCCTAAACTGAACCCAATTCCAACATGGAGGATCGTTGTGTCTCTCCTTATCAGGGTCTTTTAGCGGATTATATAGTACGGCTACGGCTTGATTTGTTGAAGGAAACTTCGAAAGCTTAGCTTTAATGAAGTCTATTTGGTCAATGACAGCGTTGCAGAAGGGGCATCTATATGCTCTAAGCCGCTCACCATAAGTGTACGTGAAGCCCTTCGTGTCGGCTTCAAAATACTGCTTAGCATACTCCTCAAGCTGCTTATCTGTATATAAAGAGCCTACATTCATCAGGGGCTCTGGATGTTTCTTTGGCATGCCTAAGTCTTCGACTTCAATGACCATGTCCTCAACTTCGAGAATCCTCGAGTCTTCTTTTTCAACCCACTTACCATGGTTTAAGACAGCTAAAACAGCCTTTATCCAGGCTTCTCCTATATCCTTCGCCTTAACGAAGAATACCACAAACTAAAACCTCCAAAGCCTCGTAAGGTTTTAGCTACACTATATAAGGATATTCACTCGACTTTACTCAAGAAAATTTTACTCTCGCTGATTAAAACTCCTTCAAAATTTCATCTATGAATGCTTCAACAGCTTGAGCTGCCTTCGTCCTAGAGAGTCTTTCAGCGTTTCCTAAGGATGCGCCGACATCATGGTCGAAGGGCAAGGCTCCGAGAAATTTTACTGAGTACTGCTTACATAGCTCTAGCACCTTGGTATCCGCATCTCCACGAGACATGTTTTCTACAACACCTAGAGGTTTTACGCCGTTTTCATCTAGAAGCTTTAACAGTTTTTCAACAGACTTTAGTGATAGTAAATCTGCTGTTGTGACGACAACAGGTCTTGGTTTTTCTAGCAGCTCCAAAATATCTAACGTCTCATCAGAAAGCCCTGGCGGCAAGTCCATTAACAAAGAATCCAAGGAATTCCAGATAGTAACTGCCAATACCTCCTTTATCACATTATCAACATCAGCCCCCCTTAAGGGAAGGGGCTCTTCTCCAACGTAGTAAGCTATGGTCATAAAGGATATTCTCTGAAACTTAGGAGGTACAACTCCCTTATCTTCGATAGGCTTGTTTTCAGCGACATTCATCCCAAGCATCATATGCGCTGTTGGATTTGTAATATCTAAATCTAAGAGGCCCACTTTAGCTCCTTTATCAGCCATTTTTAAGGCAAGTAAACAAGCTACTAAAGTCTTGCCAACGCCTCCTTTAGGGCTCATAACGGGTGTAATGAGCTTAATCGAAGCTAGTCTTCTTTGTATAGCAGTAACTCTAGGATCAAAGCCTTCTTCAGTCGGTTTCAATGCTTTCAATATAAACCCCTCTGCCTCGGACAACTTCAAAGTCACGTGAATTACAATACGGGCATTTTACAAAAGCATGGATAACTTCTGGCACAAAATGGGCAGATTCCATAACATCTTCATTTAACTTCATATCCCTAAACTTCCACTCATTTCCACAGACTCTGCACTTGAGAATGGCTTCTTCATCTTTAAGCTCATAGCCCTCAATATTCACCTTCCTAACATAAGGTTGCTTTGATAGCTCATTCAAAGCAAACATTAAAATTTCCTTATCAATAGCCTGTAACTCACCGATTTTCACTATAACCTTCTTAACCTTGCCTATACCTTCAGAAGACGCGTACTCTTCAACGCTATCTACGATAGCTTGGGCTAAAGCCCATTCATGAACCATAAATCCCGTCTCCAGGCTTTAAAGCAACCTTGGTATTATGTACAATAACAGGACGGTAAAAAGGCTTATGTCTTGAACAACGCTATGCCGCTTCAAGGCTGTTAACCTAAGGCTTTAAGTAAACTTAACCCCCTATCGGTGAGGGAGTAACATGTCCTAAGCCTACCATTAACTTGTATTTTTTCAACCTCTGCTATTAAGCCAAGTTTTCTCAGCTCATTGAGGTGCTGATATACAGCTGGCATTGATACGTCAAGACCTTTGCGCTTAAGCTCCTTCCATATGCCATAGCCATGAAGCTTTCGACCCCTCAATACCCTTAAAATCTCAAGCTTGCCTCTCCTAATGTTAAGCCGAGCCTTGCCCTCACCTCTCACCAACCTTTCAATTTCAACGTGTTTTTCAATCTCCTTAGCTAAGATTGAAGGTTCTTTGAGGCCAGAGCCCGTAATCACCAATACAACTCTTTCGTCCCTATCAATAACGCCTTCCTCAACAAGCCTCTTAACACCCGCAAGCGTTGATGCAGCCGCTGGTTCGGCGAAGACCCCCTCCGTCTTAGCTAAGAGCCTTGAAGCATCTAGCATCTCTTCATCTGAAATCTTTACAGCGCAACCCGAACTCTCTTTAATAGCCTTCAAAGCCTCAAAGCCTCTCTCAGGTCTTTGAAATACCAAATCCACAGCAACGCTCTCAACAACTTCCTTATCCTCTAGGCAAAGCTTTTCATCAACTATTGGCGCACAAGCCTCCGGTTGAACGCCGATAAGCCTAGTGTCCACGTTCTTAACCAAACCCAGGGCTTCAAGCTCCCTCAAAGACTTCCAAATAGCTGTTATCAAGCAGCCAGAACCTATTGGAACAGCTATAACATCAGGTACTTGCCAGTTAAAATATTCGACGATCTCAAAGCCTATTGTCTTCTCCCCCTCAAGCAAAAAGGGATCAGCGTTATCAGACAGGTAGAGACCATTAACCTCTTCTAAGTTAAGCTTGTTTGCTGGTTTAACAAAAGCTCCATATGCTATCATTTGATAAAGCTTCCCGACATCAACTCTCTCCTTTAACAGCACATAACACCTTAACCCAGCTTTTGCAGAATAAGCTGCTAGCGAAGCCCCCAAATTCCCCTTAAACGCGCCATATACGCCCTGAAAGCCAAGTTCGAGCAAACACGTGGTTAAGACGGAAGCCCCTCTATCCAAAAAAGAGCCTGTTGGGTTCTTAGTCTCATCCTTGATATAAAGCTCATTAAGCCCGCATACCTCAGATAGCCTACTACACTTTAACTGAGTGGTATTACCCTCTCCTAATGTCACAGCTCTTGAAGAGTGACATGGAAGCAGCTTTTCATACTTCCATAAGCCACAAGCTCTACTAAATAGCTTAGCTTTATCCGCTGTAAGCGCATCGTAGTCGTAAACTATGGTTAGTGGGCTGCTACATCTAGGACAATACCTGTTAAACTTGACAAATGGAATACCTGAGGTCTTGAAGCTACATCTGGCGCATGTAAGCTCAAACTTTCTCAACACGAGGTAAAAGCTAAAACTTGAATATTTAAGCTTAAGCATTAATATTTATGGCTGGTATTTGTCTCTAAGCTTATGCATCCCTCCTTGAGCAAGGCAAAGATATTAACATACACTGGCTTAATGACAGCCTTGGTCTACACAATGACTTGCATAGCCATACCCATGCCTAAGCCTTTAGGGGTGTGGCATTTAGGGGACATAGCCTCCTTTATCTCAGCCATAATGTTCGGCCCTAAGGTAGGTGCTTTTTCCTGTGGCGTAGGAGCAATGTTATTTGACGTTTGGAACCCTCTATATCAAAGCAGCTTCATAGTATGGGCGCCAGCGACCCTATTCATAAGGGGCATCATGGGCTTCATCGTAGGGAAGCTTAGGCGGATATTCGTAAACAAACCTAGGCTTTCAGAGCTATTTGCTATGGCAATAAGCCACGTATGGAAAAACCTAGCTTACTTCTGCTACGACTACGCGCTTTTTGGACCAGTAGCATATTTAGATTTGATAACGTTCTTCCCGCTAAGCGTCATAGATATATCAGCTGCGATCGCAATTTTAGCAGCACTACGCAAAGCTATTGGAAGGGAATATCTGCTATGAGCAAGCAAAAACGTCTCACAATAGTAGATTCACATGTTCACTTAGGCTTTTACGCAGGCTTTAACGTCAAGTTAAGCGCAAAAGAGCTCGTCAAGCTAATGAACAAGCATGGAATCATAAGTTCTCTAGTATCATCTTTACCCAACCGTCTAACGTTTAAAGCCGTTAAAAACCACCCCGGGAGAATCTATGGGCTAATATGGGTTAATCCACATCTTGGAAAGAAAGCCCTTTCTTTAATCGATGATGCTGTTAAAGCTGGCCTTAAAGGAATTAAAATGCATCCCTTGCTAGACACGTTTTTACCAGATCAAGATGTCGTATACCCAGTGGTTGAACACGCAATAAAACATAAGCTGCCAATACTATTTCACTGTGGTCATCCGCCTTGGTCTCTTCCTTGGCATTTCGGCAACTTAGCTGATCGCTATCCAGACGCTACGATAATATTGGGGCATATGGGGCATGGACACATAGTCTACATAAATGGAGCTATAGAAGTTGCTAAAAAGCATGAAAACATACTGTTAGAGACCTCCGCTATGCCGATGCCAAGTAAAATAAAGGAAGCCGCCGAAGTCGTGGGGGCTGATAGAATACTATATGGCTCTGATGCCCCATTTGGGCATCCAGCTGTTGAAATATTAAAAGTAAAGGTGTCAGGGCTAAATGAGCGGGAGCTTAACATGGTTTTAAGCGAAAACGCAGTTAAAGTCTTCAAGCTTAAAAGTACGTCGCGCTAATGAAAAGAGGATATCGCCATGGAAGTCAGAGCACTTTGTCTTCACTATAGTGAAGGGGACGTGTTAAGGCATTTAGAGGATTTAGAAGAGCTTCTCAAAGACTTCACATCCTCAGCCGATAAAGCTCTAAGAAAGCGTGGTTTGACAAAGCCCTCAATGCGCTTAGCATTACCTCAATTAAGTGCTCCTCACCTTAACGATATCAAAGACTTGGCTAAGAGCCTTCAAGAGCTTGCTGAGAAAATCGGCCTAGACTATGTAGGTGGGTTACACGTAAACTCCAGTGGCCTACGAGATGTAGGAAAGCCGCTGTTAAATGCTATAGTTGAAAATGATAGGGTCTTTGCGTCATCCTATCTCTCAAAGCTCTCCGACATACCTTTAATAGCGCGCTTTATAGATAGCTTAAGAAGCTACGCTGAAGTAGGCGCATCTGTGAGATTTGTCTGTCTCATGTACTCGCGCGTTGAAACACCATACTTGCCTGCTGCTACAACGCTTTCACCAACACATGGGATATCAGCAGCTGCATTATATGCAAGCGATGTGAAACGAGCTAAAAGCATCTCCAGGCTAAAGCCTAAGCTCTTAGATATAGCAAAGAGAATCCACAGCTTAGCACGCGAAGTCGCGTCTTCGACGAACTTAAAATGGGCAAAAGTTGACATGTCGTTATCTCCTTGGGCTAACGAAAGCGTTGCTGAAGCATTGGAGTCTCTAGCTAAATGCTCTCTTGAAGAGCCGGGGGTCTTAAGCTGCATTAAAACACTAGCTAAGGTTATTCAAAGGCTTGAAAAAGATGTCGCCTTAACAGGCTTTAATGACGTGATGTTATCATATGCTGAAGACGAGAGGTTAATGGAGCTTGGAGCAGCAGACTCCCTATCAATAAGCCAGCTCATGCTATACTCGATGGCCTGCGCCGTCGGCATCGACATGTTGCCAATACCTTCAACGCTCGGCATTAAGTGGATTAAGAACTTGCTACTCGACATGTTCACCATCTCGGATATCAAGAAGAAGCCTCTAGGAGTAAGGCTATTGCCGACAAACGCTAAGCCCGGGGACCTCGTCAACATATGGTTTTTCAAGAATGTTCCCATACCAAAGATGAAGTAAGCGGGTCAGCTGAGTAACTCCTCCGCATAACCTGCTTAGAGGTAGCCTCGCATCATCCCCACGTATAACATACTTGAACTGCACCTTGATAAGCTTGATGCCTTTAAGGAAAAGTCTAAGGGGATGGCTGTTTAAGCTACTCTTAGAAAAAGGTGTTTTAAAGGTTGAGCTACACTTCTTCCGGAATACACTTTGTAGATGAGGGAAGCGGTAAACCCATTGTCTTAATACATGGCGCCTTCGGAAGCCTTGAGGACTGGGCTCCAATATCCTTGATATTAAAGGACAATTTCAGGGTCATAGCCTTGGATTTAAGGGGTCACGGGAAATCCCCGCCAATAGGAGGTAAGTGTAGCTTAGACATTATGGCGTTAGCCGTCAACGACGTGATAAATCACTTAAAGCTAGGCAAATACGTGCTTGTAGGAACATCGCTTGGAGCTGCAACTGCGTTAAGATGTGCTATAGCTGGAATTAAAGGTCTTGAAAAGCTCATATTAATAGCGCCTTTAATAAAGGGTTCTTCAGTCGCTGGCTATAAGGTAATGAAGTTTTTACATAGGCTGGGGCTTGTAAACTTTAGGAGGCTTATAATAAATGCTACGCTCAAAGAGCTTAAAGAACATAATGAAGACCTCACCTTAAAGATTAAGAATAAGCTTGAAGGCATACCCGAGGACTTTTTCTTCAACGTAACTGAGTGCATTGCAAGCGTAAACTTAAAGGATGCTTTGAGCTTCGTTAAAGTCCCTACGCTAATCATAATAGGTGATGAAGACGAGCTAACACCTTTAAAACACGTTATCCAAGCACCGAGGAAACAGCCCAATATCCAGTTAAAAGTACTAGAAAAAGCTGGTCACCTGCTAATTTTAGAAAGATCAGATGAAGTTGCCCAGCTCATAGCTGACTTCGCTTCAAAATAGCTCTACATCACCTAAAGCTGGCCGAGGACATCTAAGACAGCTTTAAGTGCTCTACCATACCTATAGCTTAGGATAGGCTGTTTAAGCTCAAGCTCTGTTAAAGGGGGGAGCTTCTCAACGACGATGGGCTTAACCATACTGCTCACATCAGCAAACCTAGCTAAAGGAGGTTTGCTTACCTGTTTAATCGCCTTAAAGAACTTAGATGTTTCATAAGCAAGTAGATATCCTGGGGCAGCCACCAAGATTAACTTGCTATCCTCAACTTTCCTCCAAGGATAAACCAAGTCACTATACCCTTCTACTACGACGTAATCAGCGTCTTTCTCAACTTGCTTAAAACAAGTTTCAATAGATTTAAGGTAAAATCTTCTCTGAAGTTTTAGAAAATCTTGAACTGACTTAACCTCAACTAAGCGCTCAGCTTTATCGACAACCTTTTCAAGCAATTGACGCGTCTGCTCGAAATCTCTATAGCAGTAAACGTGTTTAACGTCGTCATCTACGTAAGTAAACCTGCTTACAGCTAAGTTGTCGAAAAGCTTGATGTGCGGGTACTCTTCTAGCCCCTCTAAATTGGATACACTTAAGGCGAGTGGAGAAGTGAGGTTATCGATAGGGTTTAAGACTTCAATAGGTTGCTCAACTTTAAACTCCTTAGCGAGCTCAAAGACATCGTAGCTAAACAAACTCCTCCTCTCTAAACACGCTAAGTAGGTTTCATAACGCCACCAAAAGCTATGGCTTGAGAGAGGTTTAAACGGCAATGCTAAGAAGCCTTTTCTAACAAGTTCTGAGATAAGTGCTTTAGCAATAGTAGTTTTACCGGAGCTTTCAGGCAATGCTCCGCAGATAAATATTAATGTCGCCATATGCCCTTATGCAAGAGGAGAATAAGAGCGCAAGCATTAAACCTTAACGTACTTTAGCAGAGCTTTTACATAAGATGTTTTCTGCAACCTTCTTCACAAGTTCATATTGTAATCGCGTAGCAGAGCGCTTAACTTCATTAGCTTTGGGGCAATATGGATCTACCAACACCTTTCCGCTATATACGTCGTATACTAATGGGTAAAGCTTACATCCAAGAGGTCTATGCTCATATATCTTACACTTACCTGAGCTCACATCGAGAAAAACGCAGTGACAATCCACGTTTTTAAGAGTCAAAACACCATTTCTCCAACAAGCAAAGTCTTTAAGCTTAAACCCTAGCTTCCTTATTCTCTCAACATCCTCGCGCGTCAACGGCATTTTAGTTTCATAACAACATTTAGCACAAAACCTTCCATTAGGCAACCTACAATCAACTTCAACAAAGTACTCCGCTGTCATCGCCTTTAATCTCTTTCTTACGTTAACATACCGCTTTAGATAAGCTTATTTTTATCAGATTGAGAGTAAGGGTTAGCTCAGGCGTAAGCTCCTTATCGGTGAAAAACTTGAAGGTTTCAACGTGTAAAATAGCCTGCTTGCTCATTTTAGCCTTATTGGCGTTATCTATCAGCTTAACAAACATAGCTGAGCTGAGTTCGCAGCAGTCTCCAATTAGCTTAGAAGATGTGAAGCTTACTAAGGGTCTAGCAGATAGGCTTGGTCCCTTCTCCCCCATAGAGGAATCCCTAGAACTGGGTGTTTCATGGGCGAGAGTAAAGGGGGATCAAGCTATCATAGAGACTTCGAAAGGGGTTTACGATTTTTCAGAGCTAGACTTAGAAGTTTCAGCGTATCAAGCTTTAGGCGGAAACGTTTTGATAACGATCTTTCCAAAGAATAGGGAGAAGCCAAGCGATGTGGAAGCTTACAAGCAGTTTGTCAAGGCGTTAGTTGAGAGATACGATGGGGACGGCTACGAGGATTCCCCTCTTCTAAAATACCCCGTAAAGTATTGGGAGGTCATGAACGAGCCAGATATACAGTTCTCAACGGCTTGGATGCCAGCTATGTTCAAAGGACCACCTGAAGACTATGTAGATGTCTTAAAAGCCACTTATGAAGCTATTAAAGAAGCTGATCCTGAAGCTAAGGTGGTTATAGCTGCTCCCTCGGTCATAAACCCATCAAGGGCGCCGCCAGATACTCTAGAGTTTTGGAAAGAAGTTATGAAACATGGAGCTGGAAACTACTTCGATGTAGGCAACGTACACTTCATAACAGGTACAGAGAGTGAGTATAGCGAGGACACAGACTTCGACGTATCATATTACAAGGAGCTTTTAAGCTCGTATGGCGTTGAGGAAAAGCCGCTGATAATAACAGAGCTACAGCTCGGAGCAACTGAAAGCGGTGAAGAAAAACAAGCGAGAGTTTTAGTTAAAGGGTGTGTAAGAGCCTTCGCTGAAGGGGTTGACTTTATCATGTATGTTGAGATTAAGGCATTAGAACCGTCGATAAAGTTGCCTGAAGAACTCATACGCTCATTTTTAATAGATTTAAGTGGGAGAAAAAGGCCAGTTTTTTACGCTTTTAAAACTATGTCGGCGTTAATAGGCGATTTTCAATCAGTTGTAAAGCTAAGTGAAGGCTGCTACAAGTTTAAGGTGTATGACGCTGATGTCTACGTGCTGTGGAATCCTGGCGTTTTGCCATCAAACGTGACGGGCACCGTTACAGTTGTAGACATGTACGGAAATGTGAGCATAGTAGATGCGTCACAAGTTCAAGTCTCAAACAATCCAATTTACGTGATTAGCTACGCCGCTGAAAAAGTTAAAGAAGCTATACAAATGTCGTGTAGTGCTCAGCCTGCTCAGATTGTAGTTGGCGAGCAAGTCAACATAACGGGCTTCTTAACGCCAGCTATCGAAAACCTTACAATAATACTCTCAATAACGAGCCCTGAAAACCAGACAACAACCGTAAACGTGACTACGGACGAACAAGGCGTCTTCTACTACACATTTACTCCAAGTACTTCAGGTACGTGGAACATAACGGCATACTACCCTGGAGATGAGCAGTATCAAGAAGCTAGCTTTACGCTAGAGCTTCAAGTGACATCAGCTAAGGCTGAGGTCAAGGTAACCGTAAAGGTGGAGAAAGCCGACATAAACAACGATAGCATAATCGACTTGGGCGACTTGCAGGTCTTAAAATCCGCCTATGGGCTAACTCAATACCATGTAAGCTTTAAACCTGAAGCTGACTTAAACGATGACGGCACCATCGACATATTAGACTTAGCAATATTAGCATACTTCTATGGAAGAGAAATCGAAGTAGAGGTCAAGGTGCCTGAAAAACCCGGTTTTAAGTGGACTAGCAACATACAGCCAGGTTCAGGTTTAGGAGTGCCGCCTTTCGGTATTCCTGAGGAAACCGACGGTCCCTGGAAGCACAGGGTACTGATGGCATATTCTCAGGATGGGTTGACGTGGAGCAAAAACTACACAATACTAGCTGATCAAGCGTCTGTTCCAGACGCCATAATCGACAGTGATGGCTACATAAGGGTATACTACGTAGACTACTATAATGGAGGCATATCTGTAGCGATATCTGAAGACGGCGTTAGCTGGGTTTACCTCAAGGTAGAGGGCCTTGACCCATGCTGGGTTGACCCAGACGTAGTACTGTTACCTGATGGAAGGTATAGGCTCTACGCATCTTACATGCCGCTTACAGGTCCTCAAAACAAGATAGTCTCAGCAATATCAGATGATGGTGTACACTTCGAAGTTGAAGAGGGAGTACGCTACATAGATCCTACAGGCACGATAACGGACCCAGACGTGATATGGGCTGGAGATAAGTGGGTAATGTTCGTATCCAAGGGAGAAAAGCTCGTAATGCTGACCTCTGAAGACGGCTTAAACTTCTCAAAGGTTAAAGAACTCGACTTTGAAGGGGCTGTTTCATGCACAATACCTTTCAACAACGGCTATAGGATATACTTCCACCATAAAGAGCCGGATAGGCCTGTACGCATATACTCCTCCTTTACACAAGACTTTGAAAACTGGACTTCTCCCACAGTAGTGTTAAAAGAAGGCTCTGAAGGCTCGCTTGACAGGGATGGCGTAGCTGACCCAGCTGTAATAAGGCTGCCCGAAGGAGGCTACTTAATGTTCTACAAGACTTGGATAACCCAATCGACAGCTGAAGCTATCGAAGTGTCTACCGAAAACCTCCGAAGCTAAGTCAATATCCAGCTGCTGTGTCATAGACAAAACTGGTACGTACACACCTCACAACGATATCCCATGCTCTGAGACCTGCACTTCATGGCATGTTTACACTGGGAAGTACGTTGAAGACTTGGAGAGGAGAATACGAGCTTAGAAAGCTGGTTAAAAAGAAGTAGAAGGGATCAGAACCCTACTGCCTCCTCATCAGCCATGGATTTCAGGCTGAGAGGAGGGTCATCACCACACCATACTATCGAGAAACCTCTTGTAAACTTTTCCTCCATGAAAACCTCAAAAGAACTCTACCTTAAACCTACACTTCAAGTCGCCAAGACACCAGCACTTCTCCTCCTTAACGGTATTAGCTCCAACAAGTTTTTCAAAGATAGCTGATAGGACGCCAGCTTCAAAGTAACATACTGGCTTGTTTATTACCGGAAGACCGCTGCACAAGATACACTCATAAACGTCGATTACTACGACATCCTCGCTCTCCTTCACTATATCAACAAGTCCAACCTTATACTTTAAAAACGCTCTAAACAAATCGTCAATCGTCTTCACCAACCCCTTCCAATACATCTCCTTTCCAAGATTTCTGCCAGCATGAAAGAGGTAAGCAGCTGCCACGTCGTCAACTCCAAAGCCCTTACAAGACGAAAAAGTCATTAGCCTAGCGAGAGCAACGTACTTATCGTCCTCGGAATCGACAGCTTTAAAATAAGGTCTAATAGGCTTTAAGACATCAGATAAGTCTAGCTTTTCAACATATCTCCTTTTAATAACACCTGGCAAGACATTTTGCCTATAGAGGTTTAATATTTCAACAGGATTTAAGGGCAAGAAAACTTCAGCGGACATAAAATTAGTCACCTTCAAGAAGAACTTAACGAAACTAAGATTAAAAACTTTACTACAAAACTTTCAACTTTCAACTTTCAACTTTCAACTTTCAACTTTCAACTTTCAACTTTCAACT
>QMQV01000006.1 GCA_003649085.1 Thermoproteota archaeon | reverse complement strand
GAGTTTAAGAAATCCACGAGCACGCCAATAGTTGAAGAAGAGCGTGCACCTGTCAAAGCTGAAGCTGCTCAAAAAGAAAGCGAGCAAGCTGTAATAGAGTTAGCTAAGAAGCTTGGCATATCAACTGAAGGAAAGTCCATTGATCAGATAGCTAAGGAAATTGCTGAAGTGGCTTCTAAAAAGTCTTCGAAATAACTTAGTTAATAAGGCAGCTCGTTTCCTCCTATTTTCAAAGCCTTTCGTAGTTAGTGGACGGAGCAGCTGATGTCAGAAGAAGAGCCTGGCCCTAAGATGAGCTTCACTGAACACCTGGACGAGCTTTTAAGTAGGCTTAAAGTTGCCCTCTACGCGGTAATAGTCTCAGCCTTAACGATATCCTTCTTACCAGCTGACTTCGATTTTCATAAGCTACTTAAAGGCGTTTATAAGCCTATGATAGCTGAAATCACAGGCAACATACAGAGAGATCTTTTACCTGAGGGAATGAAGCTTATAGCTCAAGGGGTAAGCAGCATAATACAAGTTTACCTAATTGTAGGGCTTTTAATAGGGGTTATTTTCGCATCGCCAGTTATAGCCTATGAGTTCATAAAGTTTGTTAACCCAGCGCTGTACCCACATGAGCGCAAAGGCTTTTACATCTCCTTAATAGCTTTCGTAGGACTCTTCATACTGGGCGTTATCTTCAGCTATAAGCTAATAATACCTATCACCATGAGGATCTTAGCTTTCTTAATAACCTCAGCTGAAGCGCTGCCACTGCTAGGTATTGAAAACTTCTTTTCCTTCGTCGTCTTCACTACGCTGTTAATAGGTTTTGGCTTCACCTTCCCAATACTCATCGTATACCTCATAAAAGCTGACATCATAGCTCCAGAGGACATTGAGACAAAGCGAAAGTGGATTTACGCTGGAATGTTAGTTGCCATAGCGTTTTTAACACCAGATCCCACGATAATTACTGACCTCTTGCTCCTAGTCCCGTTAATAGTCTTGCTTGAAGCGGCTATATGGATTGGTAAAAGAGAAAAACGAAAGGAACTTGAAAAAAGGAAAGCTAGCCATCAATCTTCGCGCTAAGGCTTATAGGTTGTATAACTGAGCAGAAATGAAGTTAGTATTGGCTGAGATGTTGAAAAATGAGCTCAAGTGAGGAGAAGCTCACTCGAAGCTTAGAGGAGTATTTAGAAGCCATATACTCGCTTAAGCTATCTGGCAAAACACCTAGAGTTAAGGCCATAGCGAAGGCAATGGGGGTTAAGCTTTCAAGTGTAACGGACGCTGTCAGGAGACTTGCCGACTTGGGCTTTTTAGACTATGAAAGATATGGCGACATCAAGTTAACTGAAAAAGGGGAAGCTGTTGCGCGAGCTATTTACAATAGGGAAAAGCTTCTCTACAAGTTTTTGAGGGAGATGTTGATGGTAGATGACGAGATTGCTCTTAAAGACGCGTGCCGCATGGAACATGATTTGTCGAAGGAGACTATTGACAACTTAACAAGCTTTATGGAGTTTTTAGAAAAAGAATTTGGCGAAGAGCTTAAGCATAGGTTTGCTAACTACCTTGAGGCTAAGTCTAAGAGCTAAGCTGGCTCAGCAACTTCCCTTCCCACAACACTCTTGTCCTTATACAGGATTACTTCCTCGCCTTCCACAACAGCTTTATCGATTTCGCCTAAGGCTAGCTTTCTAAGTATTCTCTGCATTTGGTCTATGGAAAGCCTCGTGTTAACCCAGTATGGCTGTGCTTTCTTAAACAGCTTAAAGTACATCATCCTGCGTATAGGCTGCTTAGCTTCGCTTAAATCTATTAAGTATGGGTTGTAGTATGGCTCGTTGATCTTCTCGATAAGCGCAGGTACGCCGGAAGCGTTCCTCCTCTTATAAGCATACCTGTACACCCTCCCATCTTCCAATACCTCAATGGCTTTAGTTGGAGAAAGCTTTACTACGACATGCGGATCCCAGTAATCTCTCTTAAACAGCCATACGGCGTCGGCTGCAACCTCTCTAACCACCCTATCTTCTCCGAGCATTTCAACGGGGTCTATTACACATCTAGCAACCATATCTTTAGCCAAGTCGCTTGGATCCGCGTTTTCAAGTAGCGAATTCAAAATCTTGTCGGTAAACTCTGGGAAAGCATCTACAATGTTTGTCCTCAAATAGAACTTTCTCTCAGAAGGGTATACCTTGTAGGTCTTTAAGTCCACGAAAACCCAGTCGTCAGAGTGTATAGCTGTTTCACCTGGCTTACCCCATAGCGCTAAGGCGTATGTATGCGTCGTCTTGCCTGTGCCAGTTGGAGCTATCAATATTATACCCTTGTCAAAGACCTTTACACAACCTCCGTGTATTGGAAGAATGTTACCGCCCTCTTCTTCAGCAAGCTCAGCAGTTAGCCCTAAACACGCTTGAGACTTCGCCTGACCATAGTACTCGCTGTTTATAATCATGTACACCTTGCTTTCACGGCAGTAGAAAGTTTTAGGGTCAGGGGAGTCTAAGCTCATTTTCTGCAGGTCGTCTGGATGTTGAACACCTACTAATGCGACTACCCAAGCATCGGGTATTGAAGAGTTTTCAGCTTCCCACCAGTTTTCTCTCCATAAGGTGTATACATGCTTGCTATTGGTCAGCAGCTCTATTGTCCAGTGCATTAGCCTTGCTTTATGCCTATAGACTTTCCTTAAGTTACTCGGTAGGTTTAATGAGGAGATCTCGTCTTCATACTTCATTTCCTCAACAATCCAGTCAAAACGCCTATTATACTCTCTCATAGGCAAGATCGTTAAGGCTACCCTGCCCTTAACTTTAGTCACGTAGTTGTATATTACCATCGTCCCTTACCACTAGAGCTTAAGGCGTAGAGTACAAGAGTATAAAAACTTTATGTTTAAGTCCAGATAATGTTTAGATAAGCCACTTTAATTATGGAAAGGTTTTCAGTTAATTACGGAACTCTTATTAATAGTTTTCAAGGAAGTTTTCCGAGTTTTCTCAGCAGCTTATCTAAGCAAGCTCTGGACTTAGTTTTAACCACGAATTTCGGCCCCGCTTTTTCAACTCTTAAGCCTTCGACCTCGCAAACCTTGGAGAGCTCTTCTTCGCTAATTAAGAGTATGTAAAAGCCTTCAGGATCTTTTCGGTAAAAGTCTCGGAGGTGTTTGACAGTCAAGGTAGCTTCTTAAGTAACGTTTATGCGCAGGTAGCTTTAGCTTTTTCAATGGAAAAGGGCGGCGATTTCGCTATGGAGCTTAAAGGCGTTATTTTAAGCACTATGGCTCGAGGGCCTAGAAACTTTAGCAGAGATGTGTTGGTTAAGGTGGATGGCTTTGACGACGTGAGCTCAGCATCTAAGCTTATTGGTAGGTCTGTTACGTGGACTTCAAAGAAAGGCTTAGAGGTTCGGGGGAGGGTTATTAGAGTTCATGGGAGAAACGGCGTTGTAGTAGTTAGGTTTAATAAGCCTCTGCCTGGACAAGCGCTTTCAACTAACGTCTTAATATCCTGATATTCTCCTAAGGAAAAGTTTTTACGCTTATAACTCTTCTTAACCCTTATGCCTATTTGCGAGTTTTGCATGAGAGAAGTCGAGAAGGTTGAAAAGTGCAAGTACTGTGGAAAATACTTCTGCCCAGACCACATATATCCAGAGCTTCATCAGTGTGAAGCGTTTTCCTTGGAGGAATAGCCCATCTTGAAAACCATCAAGGTGAGGGTTTACATAGACTACGGAGCTGATAAGGGAGTTAGAGTTAAGGACGTTAAAATTCCGCAAGGCTCAAGTATCTTAGACGCTCTTAAAGCAGTCGCAGATGTTAAATATGTTGAAAGTGACGCAGCAAGCGGGCATTTAGGCGCTGTCGTCTTAGAGATTGATGGCGTAAAAGCTGATTTAAACATGAGCTGGGTCTTCTACATATACGATAAGAAAACTAGGGACTGGGCTTTTCCACAAGTTACAGCCGATAAGGTCATCGTAGAAAACGGATCTATCGTCTTGTGGCGATACTATTCACATAAGGAGGAGGGCTTTCCGCCTAAAACAAGACCTAGAGTTGAAGTTTACTAACTCTTTTCAACATCTCATTAGCTTTTTCAACTAGCTTAAGCTCTTTCTCAAGCTCGAGCAGGGACTTTACATCTACGTGCGTCTCAGGTTTTCTAGGGACATAGGGGCACTCAAACTTAATTGATGTTGATGCTTGAAAAGTGCCTATCTCCTTAGCTAATTTAACGATGTCTTCCTTATCTAACCCTGCTAGAGGCCTATATATTGGGACTTTTATCCCACTTGAAAGGGCGTATAGGTTATCTAAAGTTTGCGAAGCCACTTGCCCAATGCTTTCACCCGTTACAAACCCCTTTGCCCCACTTTTCAGCGTTAAAGCTTCAGCTAACCTATACATGAGCCGCTTACATGCTAAACACGTCATTTTTCCAGCTCTTGAAGCTACATCTTCTAATATCTTGAAGTAATCGGGTATGAAGTAAGCTTCTAAGTTTGGATTTGAAAACCACGTGCTTAAGGCATTCATGACCGAGAGCCACCTCTTCCTAGACTCTCCACCTAGATCAAGGTGTAGGAACGTGATCGCAGCTCCGCGCTTAAGCATAAGCCAAGCTGCCACAGGGCTATCAATACCACCTGATATCAATGAGACAAGCTTCCCTTCAACACCTATTGGCAAACCTCCAACTCCCTTAAACGTCTTAGCATAAACATAAGCAGCTCTTCTACGAATTTCAACGCCGAGCTCAACCATAGGGTTTTCTAAGTTTACCTTGACGTTTAAGCTCCTCAACGCGTTTAAGATCGACGCCCCTAACCTTTTCTCAATTTCTAAGCTCGTTAGAGGATAATCTTTAAGCTCTCTTGAAGCTCTTACAGCAAATGTAAAGTTATCCCTAACCTCCCTTGCTGCCAAGCTTATCACAGCTTCTTCAATTTCCGAGAAGTTGCGTGAAAGCTCTATAGCTGGAGAAGAGGATGTTACGCCGAAAACTAAGCAACAGCTTTTGGCGATTTCCTCAGGCTTATCTGAGTACACGTATATTCTGCCGCGTTCAACTACCATCCTCTCGAACTCTAAGCGCTTCCTCTCAAGGTAAAACCTTATGTTGCTTGAAAGAGCGTTTAAAAAACGTCTATGTACCTGTGGGCTCTTTAAAAACACCTCTCCATACCTAACTAAGGCTACGTTTTCCTTCAACTTGTAGCTCCTCAGCTTTAAATGTAGGCGATGTAGCTTATCTTGCTTTTAATAGCCAACAAGCTCTTTTTAGCGTTATCCAGTTCCGTAGCTATTGTGAACTTATGTTCAGGTCTTAAAGCTGGAGAGGAAGCTAAGCTTCCAGCTGACTTAAGTGCTCTTGAAACTTTCTTAAGCGAACACGAGATTCTCTTAACGTCTTTCTCGCTAAAGCCCGCTTGCTTTAAGATCTTTGGGCTTAAAAACGCTTTAAGAGCTTCAAGAGAGCCGTTTAAGGCTATGTCAAGCGTACCCTGTGCTGTCAATACGTCTATTAGCCCGCTCTTAGCCATATCCATTAGCTCATCAAGCTTGTCTATGCAGTTGTCTATGTAAGCTTTTACGATTAGGAAGTATAGAGGCGTCTTCATCCTTAAAGTGTTGCCATCGATAGAAAATAGATCACCTTTAATCAAGGTTAAAACACCTCAAAGAACGAGGCTTCTTCTAAGCCTTCTTTTAAGGAGAACTCGCGCGTACTTCCCCGATTTCTTGTGGTGTTGCTACTTTCGCTAAAAGGATATTTCAGCTTTGCTTCCATAAAAATGGCTGCGGGTTTTGAGCACTTAAAGAGGGGGACTATGTGTGAGCTTACCGTATTTTTAAGCCGTGCCTATTTACCATGCCTCTCTAAAAAGAGGTTGATGTCGCGACATCGTAGCTTGCCTCAAGCTTTGTTAAAAATTCCCATAACTTCTCAACTTGAATTGTAGCTTTTATAGTTAGGGTTTTATAAGCTGTCTGGATAACATATCCAAACGCTCAGCTAAATTGAGAGGCGCTTACAGCTGAGATGACGAAGGTTAAGATAAAGGTACTGGGCGTAGACTGCTACTATGGAGCTATAAAGGCACTTGAAAGAGTAACTCTTGAAGTTCACGAAGGAGAGTTCCTCGGCATTGTAGGCCCAAATGGCTCTGGCAAAACCACGTTGATTAGGGCTATTGCTAAGATCTTAAAGCCGAAGATAGGAGCCATTTTCTTAGACGAAGAAGATATTTCAAATGTTAGCGGAGTCGAGCTTGCTAAGAAAGTAGCTGTTGTTCCGCAGGAAACCGCTGTAACCTTTAGCTTCACAGCCCTCGACATAGTGTTAATGGGTAGAAACCCACATTTAAGCAAGTTTTCCTTTGAGAGAAAAGAGGATTTTGATATAGCGAAGTGGGCTATGGAGCTGACTAACACGTGGCATCTCGCTAATCGCCCTATAACCGAACTTAGTGGTGGTGAAAAACAGAGAGTTATTATTGCGAGGGCATTAGCTCAAAAGCCACGCGTCATGATGCTTGACGAGCCTACGTCGCATTTAGACATAAGCCACCAAATTGAGATTTTGGAGTTGCTTAAGAAGCTTTGCCTTGAAGAGAGATTAACGGTAATTGCGGTCTTTCACGACTTAAACTTAGCGGCTAGATACTGCGATAGAATGGCTTTAATGCATCAAGGCAAAATAATTGCTGTCGGCTCACCAGAGGAGGTTTTAACTGCTGAAAACATCGAGAAGGCTTTTTCAGTGAAGGTCGAAGTTAGAAGACACCCCACGACTGGAGCATTGTATGTAGTCCCCCTACAGCTAAGTCGTGATAAACCAGCTGAGAAAAGGGGCAAAGTGCACTTAATCTGTGGTGGAGGATGTGGAGCTCAGATAATGGCTATACTCGCTGGAAAAGGCTTTGAAGTTACGGTTGGCGTTGTCAACTTACTTGACGACGACTACAAGGCTGCTCAAAGCTTAGGCTTAGAGGTTGCTGCCGAAGCTCCTTTCTCGCCGATAAGCGACTTAACGTATAGCCAAGCGCTTAACATGGCTTTAAAAGCTGATGTCGTGCTAGTGGCTAATGTGCCATTTGGTTACGGGAACTTGAAGAACTTAGAACTAGCGCTTGAGGCGTTAAAGCGCGGCAAGAAGGTTATCTTGATCGGGAAGAGTCTTGAAGGCAGGGATTACACGGAGAATAGGGCTTCAAAGCTTTACCTTGAGCTCGTAGATAGCGGAGCAGTTACTGTTGAAAATCTCGATGATGCCCTTAAGGTTTTAAACCAGCTTTTAGATTAGAGGCTGTATTCTCCCTTCTTCCTCCTCAACAAGTATATGAAGAATGGCCCGCCAAACATCGCCGTTATAACTCCTATTGGTAGCTCAATAGGAGGCAGTGCCGTCCTCGCTAAGTCATCGCAAAGCAGCAGAAAAAGCCCACCAGCTAGCAAAGATGCAGGTAGAAGCACGCGGTGATCTGGCCCAACTATTATCCTCATTATGTGAGGTATTATTAAGCCTACGAAAGCTATTATGCCGCTAACAGAAACTGCAGCTGCGGTTACTAAGCTGCTTACAGCTATCAAGGCCTTCTTAACGTTTTCAACGTTAACACCAAGTGTTAAAGCCGTCTCCTCTCCCAACAACATGATGTTCAAGTCTCTAGCATAGAAGTAGGTCACCATAAAACCCACGGCTGTTAAAGGGGCCACCACGTAAAAGTCAGCCCATTTAGCAAAGGCGAAGCTTCCGAGAAGCCAGAAGTAAATGCCATGTAGCACTTCACCTGAAAACGTTATGAGAAGAGTTGTGAAAGCTGATAAGAAAATGCTTACGGCTATGCCTGAAAGCAGTAGCGTCATTACGGGGACTTTGCCACCTACTTTAGCGATGTTGTAAACTAACAACACTGTTAAAAGTGAGGATATGAAAGCTAGCGTTGGTACGGCAGCTGCTCCAAAAACCGTAAAGCCTAGCCCTGTAGCAAATGCAACCGTAGCTCCCAAGGCTGCGCCAGAAGATATCCCTATGACGTATGGATCTGCCATAGGGTTTCTGAAAATCCCCTGTAAGATAGCGCCAGCTAAGCTTAAAGCAGCTCCTGCGAAAACACATGTTAATATCCTAGGTAACCTAATGTCAATTACTATGGCTTCTCCTTGAGGAGATAAATTTGAAAATAAGCCTTGAGGCTCTAAAAGCGTGTTGATTAGGGGCGTATTCTTTAAAACTGCCTTAAGAGCTACGTCAAAAGGTATTGGCGCTGGACCTACACATAGGGAAGCTATGGAGGCTAAAACGAGGATTAAGGCTAGGGAAGCTATGGAGAGCTGCCAAAAACGCCTCTTACCTGCGTATTCAGCTGGCATGTCCATTAACTAGCACCAAATAGCTCAGGGTGTATTATCTTAGCTAGCTGTTCAAGTCCATCTACAAGTCTAGGACCAGGACGCACTAGCAAATCTTCGTCAATAAAGTATATCTTATCGTTTTTAACAGCGTTTATGGCGCTCCAGCCTGGGCGATTTTTCACCTGATCCACCGTTATGTTATATTCCGCCATGTAGCTATCAGGGAGTATTATGACATCTGGGTTTCTTGATATGACCTCCTCAGCACTTATGATAGGATATTGTGTTTTAGCGTCGTGAAAGATGTTCTCGCCTCCAGCTATCGTTATCAAGTCGTGAATAAACGTTCCAGGGCCTACGCTCATCAACGGGTCATACCAAAGCTCATAGTACACCTTAACTTTAGGTGCGCTAGCTACCTTGTTTTGCACGAGGTCGATTCTAGAAGAGAGGTTTGCTACAAGCTGTTTAGCTTCCTTGTATAACCCCACAGCTTTACCTACAAGCTCAATATCTTTTAAGACGCCTTCGATGTCTTGAGGATTAAGCGCTATTACCGGGATTCCATGGCCTTCTAAAGCCTTAACTACATTTACCTGCAGCGTGCCAAAGGCTATTACCAAATCCGGTTTTAGTGAAACTATGAGCTCGATGTTAACGTCAGAGAAGCCGCCTACAACTGCTAAGTCGCCTGTATTCTTCCTCTCAATGACTTCTTGTGGGTAATCACAGTATCTAGTTACTCCAATGAGCTTATCCCCAGCTCCTATCGCGTAGAGTATCTCAGTGTTTGAAGGGGCTAGGGAAACTATGCGTTTAGGTTCTTCAGCTATAGCTATCGTCCTATTAAAATCGTCTACAACAGCTAAGGGATAACTAGGTGTTTCAAGCTTTTCTTGAAGTATGCTGACTTGCTGTTCAAGCTGGGCTACTAGCTCTCCAAGCTGATTATTTTCTTCCTGCAATCTCTGGATAATAGCTGCCTCGTAGGCTAAAGCCACCACCATGACGACTAAGGCGATTGCAAGCACAGCTGTTGTGGTCTTACCCATATAGCTCACCGTCTGGATAGCTAATCCATATGAAGGGGTAGTGAGATATAAGCGTTCTTCTAGCTTAGTTTCAAATAAGCATGGTGTCTTCTAGGCAAAAGCTTTTTGAGCAATGCCATTACTTACATTTTAAGCTTCGGTAGGTGTTTAGCTTGGAAAAAGAGCCTTTGGTATACATCGATGGGAGGTTTTATCCAAAATCTGAAGCTAAAATCTCTGTCTACGACCACGGCTTTCTATACGGGGACGGCGTTTTCGAAGGCATAAGGGAGTATAACGGGGTCATATTTAAGTTAAGAGAGCATGTTGATAGGCTTTACAGATCTGCTAAGAGCATGATGCTCAATATACCTATGACCAAGGAAGAAATGGTTAACGCCGTCGTGGAGACTGTTAGGATCAACGAACTTAGAGACGCTTACATTAGGCTTGTTGTAACACGTGGAGTTGGAACTCTCGGGTTAGATCCGAGAAGGTGTAGTAGGCCAAGCGTGATAATAATCGCTGAGGAGGTGTTAAGGCTTTATGGCGAAGACCCTCTTGAGAAGGGCGTTAAAGCAATCATATGCTGGGTTAAAAGGGACCCAGTCGACGGCACAAGCCATGAGATAAAGTCGTTAAACTACCTTAACAGCGTATTAGCTAAAATTGAAGCTAACCTATGTGGAGCTGATGAAGCTATCTTCTTAAACTCGCAGGGACATATCGTTGAGGGTACGTCGGATAACATCTTCATAATTAGGAAAGGAGACGTATTGACACCGCCTACGAGCTCTGGCGCGCTTGAGGGGATTACAAGGCAAGTAGTCATTGAAGTTGCTCAAAACCTAGGCCTTAAAGTCTATGAGCAGAACATAACGCCACACATGCTCTTTAATGCTGATGAGGCCTTCTTTACGGGGACAGCTGCCGAAGTCGTGCCGTTGATTGAGGTTAATGGTAGGCCAATTGGCAACGGCAGGCCTGGAGAGCTTACTAAGAAGATAGCATACGAGTTTAGAAAAGTGGTCTCAGATCCTAGAAATGGGGTGAAGGTCTTTTAATACCTCTTGGTAGGCTTTACCTTAGCTATGTGCATGGCATTTAATAGTGTGGCAAGTGAAAGCCCTACATCGCCGACTACTACAGCAAGCCATAACGTCACATAACCTGGTATTGCTAGGATTGCAAAGCTGCTTTTAATTAATATCGACGCAATGGCATTTTGCTTAACTATTTTTAATGTCCTCTTGCTTAGCTCAATTAAGTAAGGCAGTTTCGCTACGTCGTCCTGCATTAATGCTATGTCAGCTGTTTCTAATGCCACATCGCTGCCTATGGCGCCCATGGCGATACCTACATTCGCCTTCGCTAAAGCAGGAGCATCGTTTACGCCGTCTCCTACCATAACTACGTGTGCGTATCTCTTTGAAAGTTCCTCAATGACCCTCACCTTATCTTCAGGTAAAAGCTCTGCAAAGTACTTGGAGATCTTAATTTTCTTGGCAAACGCCTCAGCGGCTTTTGCGTTATCTCCGGTTACCATAACAACCTCTATGCCTTTTTTAGTGAGCTCGCTCAGCGCAGTTACGACGCCTTCCCTAACTTTGTCTGCAACAGCTATGAAACCGATAAGCTCAGAGCCTCTACCCACATATACGGTGGTCTTACCTTCACGCTCAAGTAAGCTGACGTGATTTTCTAAAGGCTTGAGTACGTCTTCGTTAAACAGCTTCTTGTTGCCGACGTAGTAGATAACGCCATTAACCACGCCTACAACTCCTTTACCGGCTATGGCTTTAAAGTCTTCAACAGCTTTAAGTTCCACGTTTTCCTCTTTAGCTTTATCCAAAATTGCCTTCGCGATAGGATGTTCTGATAAGGCTTCAAGGGAAGCAGCTGTAGATAATAGCTCAGTTTTCGAGCATTTTAAGGGAACGACGTCTGTGACTTCAAGCTTTCCTTCAGTTAACGTACCTGTCTTATCGAAGGCAAAGACCTTGGCCTTGCTTATCTCCTCAACATACCTGCCCCCTTTGATCAATACACCGTTTTTAGCAGCATTTGTAATAGCCGACATCATGGCTACTGGAGTAGATAGCACTAAGGCACATGGACAAGACACTACAAGTAAGATGAGCGCCTTGTAAATCCATTCACCTGCTGGAAGGTTTAATAAGAAGATGGGGATTATAGCTACGCAAGCTGCTAATGATATGACGCTAGGCGTATAAATTTTCGAAAACCTGTCAATAAACCTCTCAACGCTAGATCTCCTTTCTTGAGCTTCCTCAATTAGCTTAGCTATCTTGCTGACAACTGTCTGGTCATGGCGCTTCGTAACCTTAACTTCTAAGAAGCCGTCAATGTTGATTGTTCCAGCGTAAACTTCGTCTCCAACATCTTTAAACACAGGCGTAGATTCTCCTGTTATCGATGCTTGGTTAACACTTGAAGAGCCCTTCACGACAATACCATCTAGCGGGATTCTCTCTCCAGGCTTTACTAATATGATATCGCCTACGACAACTTCTTCAACACGCACTGCGGAAAAACTTTCCCCTCTTTTAACTAACGCTACGTTGGGGGCTACCTCCATAAGCAGGTGAATGGACTTCTTAGCCTTTTCAGCAGCTCTTTTTTCAAGGCTTTCAGCTACGTAGAATAAGAGCACTATTACAGCTCCTTCCTCTATATGACCTATTAAAAAGCTGCCGACAGATGCTATGACTATTAACATGTTAACGCTAAACTTCCCATACGAGATTAAGGAGCGTATACCGTTTAGCGCAATTTCAAAACCAGATATCATGGCGACCAACGCAAATAACACATTAGCTAAGGCTTCAAACTTCAAAGAAAACTTGAGGAATATGCTTATGAGAAACAGTGTCGTCGACAACGCGATTACAGCTACATTGTTCTTAGGTAAGCTAAGCCAACCACTAGCAGGTGCTCGCTTACATGCGCAGAAGCCTTGATTCTTCAATATTTGTCAGCTCGTAGCTGATGAAAGGCTCTGCTTAAACTGCTTTTATTAAACTAGTGCTAAGAAATGCTGGAAATTTAATAAAATTTATTAAGCTTATGGAGGAATTTTATTATATGGCGATTATAAGCATATCGCTTACGCCTGAACTTCTCGAGAAATTAGATACTCTCATGAAGGAAAGAGGTTATTCAAGTAGGTCTGAAGTCATTCGAGATGCTGTTAGAGAAATGCTGATGGAACATGAGCTCAGCGCCCTCAAAGCTAAATCGGTCATAGCTACGATAACCGCTATAGCTGAACATGAGAAACAGGGCGCGATAGAGAGGCTTATACAGCTAAGGCACAGGTACGAGAGAATAATATCGGCTGACATGCACATACACATTAATGGAGCATATTGCTTAGAAGTCTTAGTAGCTAAAGGAGACGTAAATGAAGTCCTAGACTTTATAGGGAGAATACGGTCAATAAGGGGGATTAAGCATGTTAAGTACACGATAGTCTCGGTAGCCTAAGCTGCTAGCATTAAAGCTTGTAAACGCATAGCCTTGGATAATGTGCTACGAGCATGGCTTTAACCTTAAGTTCTTGAAGTTCTCTCCTTAACTTCCTGTGGTAGCTTAAGTACTTGTCTAAGCTGTTGATGGAGTTAAAGCTGTTAGGTGCTAGTTCTTTAAGTGCTTTGAAGAAGCGTTTGCCACAAAGCTTTATGTTTAGCGGTTCTACTATGAAGAAGTCTACGATGTCTTTAAGCTGTTGAACTAAAAACGTAACGTCGACTAAATGCGGAATCGCTGGGCTTATGAAAGCGTACGTCTTTAATCCTCTTCTCGAAAGCTCTTTAAGAGCCTTAACTCTATCTTCATGTCTAGGACTATTAGGCTCAAAAACCTTCTTGATCTCCTCATTAAAGCCGTTAACGGTTAAGCCTACTTCCAAATGCTTAAACTTCATAAGCACATCTATGTCCCTTAATATGAGATTTGACTTCGTTAAAATTCTGAGGCAGATGTTTTCATCCATGTTTTCGAGAACTCTTCTAGTAAGCTTAAGCTCTCTTTCAATAGGCTGATACGGGTCAGATACGCTGGACATGTAGACCACGCCGTGGACATACCTATTTTTAATAAGCTCTGGAGCGTTGACCTTAGCTTCAACCCATGAACCCCATTCTCCATACCTCTTCCACCTACACATGAATTTAGCATAGCAGTATAGACACGAATGCCCACAGCCTACGTACTGGTTTACGACGTAGCTTGCTTCAGGAATCTTGGTTTTAGCGAATATTTCCCTAGCTTCGACTTCAATAAGCTTAAGTGAGCTAGTCATTGAAGACTCTTTATCCAAGCCATCACCTTATCCTTTTAAGCATATCTCTATGGTCGAGGAAGTTGTCGACCTTATGACTGTGCTTTAAAACGCCTGTGTACACTATAAGTTTTCAGGGAAAGCTAGCTCTTCTTCTCAATTAACGCGACTGCTCTAACTGGAGACGCTGTAGCGCCAACTATGTTGAGAGGCAAGACGACGAGCTTAAACCTCTTATTAACGAGTTTTTTGAGGTTTCTTAAGTTTTCAATTACTAATATACCGTTTTTAAACAGGGTTTTATGAGCTGGAAACGTTGAGCTATCCGGGTGGTCTATGTTAGGAGTGTCTACGCCTACTAAGCTAAACTTTAGATCAACGATTTGAGAAGCCGCATCTTCAGATAATCCTGGGTGATCTGTTAAATACGATGGAAAACCAGCTCTTTTTTCAAAACCCGTATATATTAAGAGGGCGTCCCCGATGTCGAACTTTATCTTCGATAACGCTTTCCTCAAGTCCTCAGCTGTTATAAGCTCTTTAGGCTTTTTAAACGACATGTCTATCGCTAAGGCATTTAAGATGAAGCGTTCAAGGGGGAGCTGGTCTATGCTTGCTCCGCCGTTTAACATATGTAGGGGGGCATCTATGTGGGTAGCTGTGTGAGTAGCCATGTGTATTACTTCAGCTTCAAAGCCTTGCACATCTAATCTAGCCCATTTGACGATCGCTGGCTTGGGATAAGTTGGAAAGACTTGTGTTTCATGAGATATCGGATAGCTTAAGTCGATGAGCTTAAACTTCGCTTTCCTAGCTTTCGACAACTAGCTTGATCCTCCTCGTAGTTAAGCTAGCTGGTTTCTAATCTATGCAGGTGGAGTAAATTTAGCGGTTTCTACGAGCTTTTTAAGCTACTTAACCTACTCGTGTCTTAAAGCGACAACAGGGTCTAACTTAGCAGCTCTTCTAGCTGGCAGTAAACCTGCTAAAACGCTTACAGCTACTGAAAACAGAAGCACTAACACTAAAAGATCTAAGCTGAAGATAGGGGTATACTGAATCATCAATGTACCCCCAACACCTTTTATAGGCTTACTAAAGAAAAATGGAAGTATGTATGAGCCTCCAATGCCAGCAACTATACCTATAACTCCGCCTATTATTCCAACTAACATAGCTTCCCATAAGAAGAGCTTCATGACATCTGAGTCCTTAAAGCCAAGCGCTTTTAAAACACCTATTTCCCTAGTTCTTTCCATTACCGATACGAACATTATGTTCATTATGCCCAAGCCAGCTACGAAGAGCGATATCGCGGCTATTGTGCCGAAGAAAAATCCTATGGTAGACGTTATCCTAGATACTATTTGAGCTATTTGCTTGACGGTTATTATGTCAAGCTCAGCTCCGTAGAATATCTTAAGGTAATCAACTACCTTGTCCACGTCTTCGGGAGTATCAGCTTTTATGAAGATTACGTCGAAGTAGTCACGGTTAAAGGTCTGCTTAGCAGATTCCAGCGATATGAAGACTATCCTGTCAACTCTTATGAATGGAGACGCTCCGTATTCTTCAAGTGAACCTACTACGTAAAAAGTCTTCCTAAAAGTCTTCTTCCCCACCATAAACTCAAGAGTTATTGCTTGACCTACGTCCGCTAAAGCTTTGCTCCCTTCTGGTGGGTGAACTATTTCATAGCCTACAACAGCTTCAGGCGCGCTTGAAGCTAACATCAACCTCCCTTTTTCAATCTTAATTTCCCCGAAGAGAGGTTCTATGTGATCTGGCCTTATGCCGAAGAGCGATAGAGATTCTGAGCCACCTGATCCATATAGTGTAACTCTAGAGTAGTATGCGGGTATGACCTCTTGGACACCAGGTATTTGCTTCATTCTTTCAACGTCAATTAATGTCAGCCTAGTTTGCATCGAAGATGGCATTATGAAGATGGTATTTGGGCCGAGTTTTGTCAATTGGGCGTTAATACTCTCTTGCATGCCTGAGGTTTGCGAGACTAGAGCTATTATGGCAGCTGCTCCAATAACTATGCCTAAGACCGTTAGAGATGTCCTAAGCCTTCTCTCCTTTAACCCCTTCCAAGCCCACTTAACTAGGTCTCCTGCTCTCATCGCGGTACATGTCTCCTCCAGATAGCTAAAGCTAAGATAGCTGCTGGTAAAGCTGCGGCAACCGCGAAGCCAGCCTTAGCTTTTGAAGTAGCTGGGACAGCTCCTTGAACTGTTATGGGCACGTGCACGTAAGCTTCGCCTTCTTCATGTAGGTTATCTCTATAGCTTATCTTAAACTTAAGAGTGTACTTGCCAGGCTTGATGCTCGATGGAGCCTTTAAAGCCATTGTGAAAGGCGTTGGCGTGTTAATGGGCAAGTCGCCTACAAACACGCTTTCACTTATAAGTGGCTCAAAGCCCTCCCCTTCAAGCGTTATGTTGACTCCATATGCGGGTGACGTGCCGAGATTTATTAACGTAGCTGTAAGCGAAAAATCTGAGCCGGGCGTTACCTCTCTCGGATACGTTGAGTACTCCGATAACACTATGTCAACGGAGCCTTTTAACACCAATACCACTTTCCTAGTTTCCCTTTTATCAGCCCCCGTGGAGTCTCTGTACTTAATTGTTAAAGTCAACTCCTGCGTAGTACCAGAGGCGTCTGGGTGAGCATAAATTGATAAGTTAACGGTTTTTGACGTTGAGGGCTTTAATGTGCCTATGAAGAGCTTATTGTCTTCTCCAAGGAGAGCTATGGGGGTTAGCGTAGCTGTCTTTGGAAGCGATATTTCTACTTCAACTGAGCTTAACGGCTCATTGCCTAAGTTGCTTATAGTGAAGCTTACATTGGAGGATTTTCCAGTGAATATTCTTTGAGGCGTGAAGGAGCACTCTATAGCTGGCTTTGGAGCATTTAACACTTTGACGCCGATAACTCTTGTCTCGCTACGTGTAAAGCCCGTGGGATCCTTGTATCTTAGAGAAAAGCTCATTTGATAGCTATTGCCAGCGGCGTCTGGGTGAGCGTAGATCATTATCTTTTGGCTGTAAAACCCCCCTTTTTCAAGCTTGTCTATGTGGAGAAAGCCATCCCAGCCAATTAAGATTAGTGGCGAGGTCGGCGAGGCATATGACCCTGATGGGAGGGTAAGCATTATCGTTATGTCCTCGACATTGCCCCCTTCATTTACGACATACAATGTTAAGTTGTTGACTTGTCCTGGGCTAAGCTGATAGCTGCTTAAAGATAGCTTTAATAAGCCTTGCTGAGCATCCTCTACTTTAACTCCTAAATACCTGGTTTCGCTATGTGACGCGTTAAACTCGTCCATGTAGTTTAACGTTAAGGCTAATTGACACGTTAAGCTAGCGCTTGAAGGAGGAGCGTATATTGTGAACTCCGTTGTGAAGTTTTCTCCTGGCTTTAAGCTTTGTATATACCAGAAGCCGTCGCTATTCCTGAGTATTAGCTGGGATGTCTGTGGGACAACTAAGTAGGCGTTTATTGAGCTAAGCTCGTATTCCCCTACGTTTTTAATCGTGAGCTTAACACTATTGTCTTTGCCAGGCGTTAAAGTAGAGGGCGTTAACGAGGCTTCAAGCCTTGGACTTGGGGTAGCTTCAACGTATACGCTCGTAGCTAAGCTATCTGACCTATCTACACCATATGCGTCGCGGTAGCTTATGCTAAGCGTCAATACCCCGGTATATGGAAGTGTTGATGGCTGAGCATATATCTTAAGCGGGATGTACTTCACATCACCTGACCCAATTTCGCCTAAGTCGAAGCTACTATCTTCACCAACTAAGCTTACTGAAGATGAAGATATTGTGACCTTGACGTTTGACGCGTCGGCAGAGCCTTTATTTTTTAAAGCTAAGACTATGTCGCTTAAACCTGGCTTAACAGAGCTGTTTAAGACCTGTACGTTGAAGGAGACTCTGCCGTATAGGGGCACGGTTACGGTTAGTTCTTGAGTTGTAGGAGACATGTGACCTGAGCCTTCTATGACTAGCCTCATGCTGTGATCAGCTATGCTGGCTGAGTCGTCGATGTTCAATGTAAACTGCAAGTCAAATGTCTGCCCCGCGACAACGGATGAATAGTAAGCTACAGCTTCGCCTTCACCAGATGGCGTCTCAAAGCCTTGTGACAAATGCAAAGTCCCTTTAAGGTATAATACCTTTGAATACGACGACGTATCAACATATTGAAGTCTTATAGTTAAGATGACATTCTCATCTCCTGGAGCAGCCTGTATCTTCGAAGACTCGCTCTCACCCCAGAATACCTTAACAACCCTGAAGTTTGAGGACTGCTGCCCATAGGCTAAAGTGGAGGATAGCGCTGTGAAGAGCACGAAGATAGTTAACAGCGTTAACAAGACTTTTAAAGACCTCATCCAGCTACGACCTCCCTCTCAATCATGCCATCTCTAAGGTAAACTACCCTATTGCACACCGACGTTATCTCCAAGTTATGAGTAACTATCACTATCGTCACGTTCCTCTCTTCGTTAATTTTCTTAAGCAAGTTTACGACATCCCAAGCTGACTTCGAATCCAAGTTCCCTGTAGGCTCATCAGCTAAGACTATCGAAGGGGAGTTAGCGAGAGCTCTTGCGATAGCAACTCTTTGCTGCTCACCTCCACTCAATTCGCTTGGCTTGTTGTTAGCTCTAGCAGCTAAGCCGACGGCTTCCAGCAGCTGCATGGCACGCTCTCTCCTCTCCTTGGGAGGTATCCCTGAGGCTATCATAGGGACTTCAACGTTTTCGAGAGCGGTCATGTATGGTATTAGATTAAACATTTGGAAGACAAAGCCAATCTTCTTGTTTCGAAGCTCAGCTAACTCCTTGCTCTTCAACCTCGAGATATCTACGCCGTCTATGAAGACTTGCCCCTTCGTCGGTCTATCTAACGCACCTATCAAGTTTAACAGAGTTGACTTGCCGCTCCCAGATGGCCCTACAACAGCTATCATCTCGCCTCTCTTAACAGCTAAGTTTACCCCTCTTAAAGCAGCGTACTCAACCTTGCCTAGCTTGTAGACCTTCCATAAGTCTATGGTCTTGATAACCTCATCCACTTTTCTCACCTCTCTCAATGGTCTCCAGGACTTTATGCGCTATGTCCTTGACTATGTCAGACTTGATCAATATGAGTACGCCGCTTTTAACATCACCTACTACCAGCAGTTTATCACCAGCTTTTACGCCTAAGTCTTCTCTAGCCTCTTTAGGTATCACTATTTGCCCACGGTCACTTACGGGGGCTGCGCCATAGAGCTTATACCTATCTCCAAGCACAGGTGGTCCCTTACTTATTCAGATTATTCACACAAGTGTGAAAAATGTGAAAAATAAAAGTTTAACGCTTGTTCGATCACGCTTTACTTGAGCCTTACCTTAAAGACGCACTTAGGGTCTCCCTTAGCTATGCACTCAACCTCCTCAGCTGGAAGACCCTCTTTGCCGAAGTATACTGATGCCATTCCCGAGACATAGCCTCTCGTAAATGGACAATTAGGCTTATCCAGCTTGCCTTTGAGAAAACGCGACTCAAACAAGTCTTCACACGATATAATTAGCTCATCTTCGCTGAGCTTTTCTAAGCGAAAAATCCCTATGCCAGCTGCCGTCAACGCGTTTATGTGAAAACGCACCTTAACCTCAGCTAGCGCTTGTTGTAGAAACCCTGAAGATATGAGGTTAGCTGTCGTCTTACCAGCTTCTTGCCCCTGCCAAAAGAGAAGCATCTCCCCGCCAGATCCAAACGTGTTTTTAATAGCTTGATACGTTTCAGCTAGCGTTCTCGCTCTAAAGATTAGTGCCTGTTCTTTAAGGTTATTTATCGTGGATGGAAAACCGAAGATATCGCAGAAAACTCCTAACGTCTCAGGCTCATATACTTCAACCTTTAAAGCCCAATTTCTCAAGAACTTCTTAATCTCAGACACTACATCGCCAGGTTGGACGGGAGCTCCCGTGAAATCAGCTAATAAGAACATCGTATACGCTTTTTTCTCCATATTAACGTAAGCAGCTAAGTTGACTATAGATATGTTGTTCTTAGCAAATATAGACGCTATATCGGCTGTTATTCCAGGTCTATCGGGACCTTCGATTAAAAACTCTACAAGCCTTCTGCCCAACTCGACACGCGAGACGAAGATCTCCTTTGGCACTCTTTCTACCAACTTAGACACCAGCTACTTCAAAAAATGTTGGTTTTTTAAGTGTTAAAATAAGTTGCTCGTGTATAGGCGTTTAACAGTCGCTCAGAAAAATGCGTCTCTTGTCAGCTGAACTCTTATTACAGCTCCTTAAGTTTATTAAGGCAGATGTTGCAGAGGGTTCTCCATGGCTGAGAAATCTGAAGATGTTAAGAAAGCCATCGAGTATTTAAATGAGTATTGGAGTGTAGGCATTTTGAGGTTTTTCTCAGATTTGAAGATGATGGGCGTTTCAGACCCAAAAGCGGTGTTGAGAGCTTTGGTTGAAAAAGGCTATGTTGAGCTAACGTCATCAGGCGTGGTCAATGCTACGGATAAGCTTCCTAAGGTTAAGAAGGCGAAGACATTGGCTGACTTATTGGGCTTTTGAGGAAGCGTAATATAGCTTTGCGAGTATAGCTGTCAAGAGGAGGTTTAAGTTAAAGTGGCTGAGAGAAAAGCTGTTGGCGTTTTTCACGGAGAGGCTAAGGTAGGCGAAGTATACTCCGGCTTCACTCAGTTGACGTTGACGCCAAGCGACTTAGCAAGCCCCCTATCTCTTCAGATGGCTTTAAGCAGAATGTACGATGCGTTGATAAAGGCTGCTCAAGAAGGCCCTAAGAAGAAGTATGTAGCTGAAGTTAGGTTTACCGATAGCATGGGCAACCCTGTTGTCGTAGCCTTGGAGCTTGGAGATAAAGCTCCACCGTTTACTAAGAGGGAGCTTAAAGCTAGGGTTATGATAGAGATTTACGAGGAGGAACATGAGGAGCGTGAGCCAGTTATTGACTAAGAGCAAGTTCATAGCTATCAAGAAAGAACACGTCTTCGACATTAATATTCCCTTAAGGGTTATAGCTGTCTTTCCTAGTTTGCCGAGGGAGTTTAAGCCTATCGACTTAGCTAGAATCTCATACATGAGCGAGAATACGGCTAGGAAAGTTTGCCAAAGGCTAGCTAATTTAAAGGTTATTGAGAAGAAGCCTAAAAGCAAGTCGTATGTCAAGATCTACGATAAGTTTTCAGATTGGCTTAAGGGGTTAGCATTGAAGATTGTGCTTGACGCCGAGAAACGCGGAGTTAAGTATGTTGAGCTGGAGGATAGCCAAGTTGTCGTGGGTGAAGCATTGGGAGAAGCTAAGCCAGCAAGAGAGAGCTAGCTCATCTAGTAAGCCTAAGAGGACGGTAGACGTAGATGCTTTGAGGAGGTGGAGGAGAAGGGGGAAGTATGCTGAACAGCAGCTTGTAAACTTGCTTGAAAAACATGGCTGGAAGGCTATTAGGATACCTTTATCTGGTCCTGCTATGAAGTATCCAGATGTCTTCGCAACCAAAGGTGATAGGATAGCAGCATTTGAAGTGAAGTACCATTATCAGTCATCGATAACCGTTGCTGAAGAACAGGTAGCTAAGCTGTTTAACTTCTTGGAAATGTTTAAGCCATATAAGTCAAGGGAAGCTGTCATAGCTGCTAAGTTTGGTAGAAGGTGGGTTTTCAAACACGTGAAGTCTATAGGCAAGGTACATGTAAGCTCAGATGAGAAATCTGATTGGAGCATTATATGATGCTGGGGGGCGTAAGCATTGGCTAGGTATGCGGTATTGGTAATTGATATGTTAGAGGAGTTTGTTCATGGAAGGCTCGGCTGCGATGCAGCTAAGGACATCATACCTAAGTTGAAGACGTTGCTTGACGAAGCTAGAAGACATGGCATACCAATAATCTACTGTAATGACGCGCACATACGGGGTGTTGATAGGGAATTTGAGCTTTGGGGCGAGCACGCTGTAGTGGGAAGCCCTGAAGCAGAGGTTGTTGCTGAGCTTAAGCCTATGGAAAAAGACTTTGTTGTGCAAAAACGTAGGTATAGCGGATTTTTCGAGACAAGCTTAGACTTGTTGTTAAGGGAGTTAGGAGTAGATGTCCTCATCTTAACAGGCATACACACTCACATTTGCGTACAACATACAGCTGCGGATGCTTTTTACAGGGGGTATAAGCTTATGGTGGTAAGAGATTGTACGGCTGCTTTAACCCTTGAAGACCACGAGAGAGCTCTTGAATACATGAGGAAAGTCTATGGGGCGAGCATAGTAAGCTTAGATAAGGTTAAAAGCTTATTTAAAAGCATGTCGTGAAGATGTGGGCTTAGCCTTGTAAAAAAGAAGGTTAAGCTCTAAAAAGCTACATGAACTTCTCCTTACCCCAAGGACATACTTTTATGCACATTCCGCATATGTAGAACCCATATTCGGGTATTGTTTCCTTTATCCAAGGCCTATCTTTAAGCGTTTTAAGTCTTTCAAAACATTTCTGAGTGTCGAAGATTTCCTCTCTGCTATTCGGCCTTACTTTAAAGTCTCGATATTTGAGAGCTCCTGAAGGACAGTTTTCGACACAGAGCCTGCAGTCCCCACAGAGGTTTTCTTCAAAGGGCTTATTTGGCTTAAGAGGCATATCAGTTAAAACCGTCGCTAGCCTTATCCTAGGACCATATCTTGGATTTATCAATAAGCCATTCCTACCAATCCACCCGAAGCCGGCGGCCCACGCAAAAGGCTTATGTGAAACGTGTGCTACGAGATTCTTCATGTCTATGATCATCGAAGCCGGTATTACTAAGGCATGGTAGCCATAGCTGAAAATTTTGCTCGCGACTCTGAAAGCTATGTTGTCCAAGGTGTAGTTTGCGGTTTTGTAAGCATGTGCATATAGCTCGCCTGGATCGTCTCTAGTTATCATCTCAAAGACGTACTTGGGCAGCGCCACGGCTATTGAAACAGCGTATTTAAAGCTATCAAGCTTAAGAGCTCCGAACACTGGTACATCGCGTAACAAGCTTAGGTCTGCTACGCCAGCTAACGATGCCCCAGCTGAGAGGGCTGTGGATATGACATCTCTCGTAGCAGCTTCTACATCTAAAGCCGGCAGGGTACAGCCACCTCAGCTTTAAACTAGTGTCTTAAGCTAAGATATGAGCGTTAAGGGGAGGCTACGACAAAACCAGCTGATTTAAGGTTTTCAGCAAGCTTAGCCAATATCTGCTGCTCATCGACGCCTAGAGCATATTGCCACGCTTCAACGTGTTTTTCAACTGGTATTACGTCAATGCCCTCCTCAACAAGTGGCTTAAGCTCATCTGGCGCTTTCTCGTAATTCCACTTTGGCAATATGAACTTCCTTATCTTAACCTTCTTAGTCTTAATAGCAGCTAACACCTTGCCAGAGCCTCTCCAGCTAAGCCCGCCTACTGGACCCACGTTGCCCTTAATGTCCACCTTGCCAGTCATCACCACTTCAGGCTTAACCTCTATTCCAGATAGCTCTGAGATCGCAGCTACGCTAAAAGCTACTCCGAGGCTTGGTCCCGTAACGCCGCCTCCAGGCACGCCTTCCATTGGGCTTATGACTTGGAATTTGAAGTCGTAGTTTGACAAGTCTACGCCCAGCTTATTCAATACGTAGCTTTTAACATATTCAACAGCGTTTGAAGCGCTTTCAATAACGCTCGTGTCCTCAACTGGAGCAGCTTGTCCAACTAATACCGTCTTAGCAGCTCCTGTAACAGCAACCTTGCCTGAACCTTTGGGGTTTATGTTACACTCCACGAGGAGTATTATGCCTTGACGCCCAAGCTGATCTGTTGCTAAGCCCAATACCACGCCCGTACCTGGATGTTCCGAGATCAAGCTTTCTTGCGACTCTAAAAGCTCTTTTTCGAATTCCTTTTCAAGCTCTCCAGCAGCTTTGTAGAAGTGGTAAAGCTTGAGCTTGTGTTGTTCTGGCGTGACGTTTCTCAATATTTCAACATCGTCGCTACCATAAATGTCGCGTATTCTGCTAAGCTCCTCACTATACAGCTTCCTAAGCTTTTCAGCTTGATCCTTATCTCCCGAGTCATATGCTCTCACGATATCTGTAGCAGCAGCTACTTCCTGCGACCTTATCCTATTAGCTTCTCTCACGATTTCAGCTATGACTCTTGGAGAGACCATCTTAAACTTCTTTATGACGCTCAACACGTTTTCTGGGGTTGCTTCTTCACTTAAGTGTGGAAGGTAGTGTTTGAGGTGAACTCTAATCACATCTAATCGTTCCGCGTCGTTTCTAGGCAACGGTATTTCTATGACATACGGCTCAAACCTGTTTATTACAGCTTCATCTATCATCTCTAAGCGGTTTGTAGCTGCTATGACTATGACGTTTTCAAGCGGCTGCAAGCCATCAAGCTCAGTTAATATCTGAGCTACAATCCTATCGCTGACGGGATCTCCTCGACGTTTAGAAGCTATTACGTCAAATTCGTCGAAGAATATTATGCTGGGAGCCATTCTTCTAGCAAGCTGGAATAGGTCTCTGACGTTTTTCTCTGGGTCGCCAACCCACTTAGCATTCATCAACAGCTGAGCTGCTGGCGCATAGAGAAACGTGGCGTTACTCTCCTTGGCTATAGCCTTCGATAAGTAAGTCTTGCCGCAGCCTGGCTCACCCCATAACAAGAAGCCTTTTGGAGGAACCCAGTTTAGCTTGCCCGAGAGCTCTGGCCTTAAGCTCAGGGATATTATCTTGAAGATCTTTTCCTTAATCCCGAAGAGCCCGCCTATATCTGAGTAGCTTACAGCTGGCTTTATCTGCAATACAGCGCTCATGACTTCTGAACTTTTTTCTTGCTCAACGTAACCTCTCAAGCTTCTAGCTACGTCTCGGAAATCGTCTAAGGTAACTGTGTAACCTAGCCTCTCTTCCGCATGCACGAGCCCCTTAAGCCTCTTAAACAACCTCTCTCTTAATGGCTCAATCTTCTTCAACCTGACCTTATTACATGCATCGATTATGTCGAAGGGGGTGAGCTGTGTCTGCCTATATGCGCTGACAGCTTTTTCCAAGATTTCTAAGACTTTCTCAGCATCTAGGTATTCCCAGCCATTTTTCTTAAACTCGCTTTTCAAAACAGCCAGCAACATCTCTCTTGAAATGTTTTGGTCTAAGTCTATGACGTGCGCTCTTCTCCTAATATCCTCCCTGATAGCCTCAAACTTGTTAGTAGCAGCTATTACCACGGTTCTCTGTTGCGTATTGAGTATCTTGTTGATGTGGTCTACGAAGGCGTCTTGAACTCTTATATCTTCTCTATCAGCTCCGTGCATTGCCATAGCCACTTTTGTGCCAAAAGCTTGGAATTCGTCAAAGAAGATTATGCTCGGTACTTCGCTTGCTCTTCTGAAGATTAATGCTAGGTTTCTAACTGATTGACCGTAGAGTGGGCTGAAGATCTCCTCACTTTTAACAGATATTGCCTGTACGTTTACTCCGTGTTTAATGCCGTAGAGTATCGCATCTCTTAAACAGACTTCAGCTAAAAGCGTCTTACCAGTCCCAGTCCCTCCTTTCAAGATGAAAAACTTAGGCGGGTCAGAGCCTTTAAACACTGACCTGACAACGGGATCTCTTATCACGTGGTAGCCTATTGAAGTCATTAACGCTTCGTACTCTTTATTTCTTCCAACAAGGTCCTCTCTCTTATGTGGAAACCTCTTATCAAGCTCAGTTAACCTCTTCCTAAGCTTTCTAGGTGTTAATTGAGCGTTTTTCCACCTACGGTAATCCCTATTAACCATGTGAAGAGGTATGCTTAACAGCTTTCTTAGCCTAGGCCTCTTAATCCACCAAGGCTTAAACTCTCCTAACCCCTCTCCAATAGGTTCTCCTACATAATCCTCATCCTTCTTACTCTTCTTCATCAATAACGTCAAACCAATCCCTCCACTTAGCTAAACCATAAAGTGCAGCAAATAACAAGAGGATACCAGCAGATTCAACAACCATACCTAAGCTTAGCTCAAAAGATCCTAACGCGAAGACGTTGAAGAGGAGCTTGCCTAAAGCTACTATAGAGGTTATGAAAAGTATGAAGAGTGAGGCGTAGAAGAAGTATCTTATCAGTAAGGCTAGAGAATCCTGTTTCGTCCACCTTCTGCCCTTTCTCTGCTTAAAGTCTTTAGCATCGAGAAGCCAAGATGCTCCGAACATCGCGAAAAAAGCTCCGTAGAGTAGGAATCTCCAAAGCGGCGACTCTGCTGAAAGGAGCAGTTTTTGCCACTCGGTTGTCTGCTGAGTTGTAGATTGATAGACCACGTATCTAACCGGTAGAACGAACTGGACAGTGACGTTAGCGGGGCAATTGTAGCTTCCAAGGTAAAAAGACGTGTCGGTTGCTGTATGGTATAGCGTCACATTTACGTTAAAAGGCTGTGCTGAGTAAAAAGCTACTATCACGTTGTCTACCCACGACTTATTCGAGGGCTTAAAGGACATCGCCAAATGTCCTTGATATCTACCTCCACCGAAGCCTTCGACTTTCTCGAAAACCATGTGCTCATTCTCGCTTGTTAGCACGTTTATGTCGCTTGAGCCTTCGTAGTAGAAGACTATGACATCCGATGGCAGCATCGTAGTCTTGGGCAGTGAGATCACCATTGCTTGGCTACTAGCATAAGCTGGATTAGCTGATAAAAGCAATGTAACAACTGCTAATGCTAGCGCGTAAATTCCTATCATTTTATGTTTGTACCCGAGAGAAACTTGGAAGCACTATTCTAAAACTCTTGCTATACGAGAAGCTCACGTTCTAAGACTTAGAAAGCTCGAAATCTCATCAATGAGCTTTTCAGCTCGGATAGTGGCTTCTAAGAGAACGCGGGAGTCATGTGCTAAGCTCTCGACAAGCTTCTTCTTTTTAACTCTTTGCATAACCTCAAGGTTGAGCTTAACAGCTTCTACAAACTGCTTTGAAGAAGTAAATCGAAGCTCTCCTTCAATTGAAAGAACCCTTTTCTTAACTTCGTCGACTGAAACGTCCTCGGCCTTATAGCTTGAGAATATAAACGATATTTGCAGAAGAAGACCTGTTATAGGCAGCTTATCTAAATCTGCTTTGGCAGCCTCTATGTAAGCTAAGTGTTTTTCGCCAACATTTCTAAAGAAGAGTGATTTAATCCCTTTATCGTGGCTTAACTCCTGTTTTGCTGAGTCGATGTGCTTTAAGGCTAGCTGCTTCAAAGATGGCTTTGTATCTGCCTTAGCCGGATATGCGTAAGCTGAGGCTATGTTCAGAATGTGCTCTATATATGATAGGAAGTTAGCTATGTTGAGGCATTCAGCGGCTGCTCCTATGCGCTTCTTTTTCTCGAACTCAGCTTTCATTGAGTTAAACGCGTTAATGGTCCATAGCATGTGAAAGCCTGCAAAGGCAACCCAGTCTAGATACTTAACATTGCTTATCTTAGACTCAGCTAAGGAAATTCTCTCATTTAACTTTAAAATGCTTTTAGACGTACTTTCAACGAGAGATGTAGCTTTTTTAAGGACTTCCTGCGAGCCCAGCTTATTCCACTCGTTGATAACCTTTATTAGCTCTAAGTGACCTATGGCAGACAACGCTCTATAAGATGCTTGCGCGTAGAGGCTTTGGCTTAGAGCGTAGTCAGCTAAGTCTATGAAGAGCAAAGCCTCGCTAAGCTCTCCTCTAAGCTCATCGCTTAGCTGATCTGTTGAAGGGAGGGATTTCAAGGCTTCTTTAGCATTTGACAAAGCCTTTCTAGCGTAGCTTTCAAGCTCAGCTATCATTCGTTTTCGAGGGCTCTTCGCCCTCCTCAGCATACTTGTGATGCCACTGAGCTCCTATAATACCTCTCTTTCGGTCATATTTCTCCATAAAGTAAGATAGCAGCAAGTAAGCTACCATAACTGCTACGCCGCCAATTATATTCCAAGAGCTATATTGAATCCCCTCCCACATAGAGCACTACCTCCTAGAAGGCTATTGGGGCCCTCTCCTGAACCTTTAACACCTCCTTAACATAGGCCATCCCCCTCTCCTCCTCGCTTCCAGGTATTATGTAGTCCATGACAGCGGCCGATATAGCTGCAACAGCCATGCTCGTGTTGCCAAGAGTGTATAAAGCTCTACCCCAAGCTCCGTGCGCTAGCAACCATGGCCCAACTGGCGATGTTATTCCATAAGCTCCGTTGATGATTAGCGGCATGCCTAGGCCCAATGTTACAGCTGTGCCTATTATGAACATGTTTCTAGCTGACATGGGGATTATCTCAAGCTGCTTCATACCGGCAGCTGCTATCATCCCATAGGTTATGAACGTGACGCCGCCTAAAACAGGCTTTGGCATAGCCGCTATTAAGGCCCCGAACTTAGGTATCATGCCTAAAGCTAAGGCTATTGCGCCAGCCCCGATGGTGACGTATCTGCTCGCTACGCCGGTTAAGCCTACTAAACCTATGTTTTCGCTATATGTTGTACAGGCGATGCCGCCGAGCAGCCCCCCACCCATAATTCCTAAGCCTTCAGCAGCTATAGCTCTGTTTAAGTGCCACTTATGAGTCATAGTCTCGGTTAAAATTGATAACGAGAAGACGTCGCCCGTGCTCTCGATGATTACCGCTAAGCTGCCGAAGAGCAATATTAAGATCGGCAGGGCATCAAGGTAGTAGCCCCATGGGAAAAGCGCTGGCGGTCTGAAAAGCGGAGCTTGGTAAAACTCTGTTAAGTCTACAACTCCTGAGGCAAAGCCTATAATGTAGCCTATTACCGCACCCCAAAAAACAGCTGTATAGCTTGGAAAGCCCTTGGTGAAATACGTTAGGAAGATGATGATGGCTATTGTGAGGAACATTAGCCAAGGACCTGGTGGTTGATAGCTTAGTAAGGCGCTATATGGGACTAGCGCTAAGCCTATGCATATTAACGTGGGAGCTACTATTGTCGGAGTAATGTACTTTCTGATCGTACCGACTAGCCTTGAAAAGCCTACAAGTGAGTGAACAGCACCACTTCCTACAAGCCCAACTGATATAGCTGGCATACCGAAGTTGCCTGTTATCGGCGCGTAAACTTGCCCAACAGATATTATTGGAGGTATGTAGGAGAAGCTGCTGCCCATGATGAAGGGCAACTTGCAACCAAATGTCCCTTGAAGTATTGTAGCTAAGCCCATGGTTATGTAAACGAAGGATATTAAGTAGCCTAGTTCAGCTGTCGGCATGCCAATGCCTTGAGCAATGAGAAAAGGCGCAGCTACTGTAGCTCCAAACATTACTAAGATGTGTTGGAGCGAGAGTATTGGCCACTCATTGAGCTTAGGCTTGTCTTCAGGGTAATAAATTATCTTCAGCTTTGAGACTTTAGCCGTAAAAAGCCCTTTCCAAGCTAAGGTAAGCTCTAGGTATATATGTGTTTTACCTCAAGCGCTTAACCCTCTCAATCTTCTTAACTTGACCTGAAGGAGCAGCTATCATGACTACCAAGTCCTCTTCAAGTCCACGCCACGTGACTACCCAACACCTATCACCTAGGGAAAAGTATGCTTCAGCTTTGGCACCTGGGTTTTCGCTCAAGAAGCTTTGAACCTCAGGCTGTTTTTCCGATAATTTGAGAGCGTTGAAAGCTGCGGCTTCATAGCGTTGAGCTGACTCTTGTCTAAATAACCTGTATATTGCGTAAACTCCAGCTACTAGACCTGCAATAAGCCATACCATGTTCAAAGGATTAGACGCTATAAGCTCGGCAAGTCTAGACAAGACATCTACTACCTGCTGCCCAGCTATTAAGGTCGCTAAAGACACGTTTGAGCTTAGAACTTAACACTATTATATGCGTAACGTGAAAAGCTGGTGATAAGTAAAGGGCTTCTTTAGATGTCTTGGAGAGATTTGCTCGCTAAAGCTAAGCATGAAGTTGATAGAGCAGCTAAAGCTGTTGAAGGTAAAGCTAACTTGAGCTTAATACTATACCACGTAAACGAGTCTTACGACATGTTGACAAAATACTTAAGCGTGGTAGAAGATGTTGAAGCACGAGACGTATTAGGGAAAATTGAGGAGGTTAAGCGTTTAATAAGCCAATATGCGCTTATGACACCATGCCAGTCTTCGCTGCCATCGGTTGTGTTCGGTGAGAGTTCAATACCGTCAATTGCCCTCTCCATGATATTGGATAAGCTTAAACAGGTTAAAGAGAAATTGTCTAAGCTACGTTGAGGGGAGATGTTCATTGTACGAGGTCTTCGGCATATCGCTAGATCCCGATGAGGGGCTTGACTCTATAAGAATGAAAACGCAGCTTGCGCTTAGCGGCTTTAGAGTTGTTGAGCCGTACGACGCTATCGTCGAAGAGCTTAGAGATTGGGCTATTGGAAAAGATTTGGTGTTTAAAGGTAAGGTTGATGTGGAGAGTTGGCTTACTCCCAACCCGACGGTGGACGACTTGATACTGTTGACTCCTGAAGGCATCGTAGCTTTCTTAGATACTAATGGCTGCTTAGAATATAGGAGGAAAGTAGCTGACTTCGTTAAAGATAACATAAGCGATAAGCCAGTTATGATAGGGATAGATCACTCTATGACCGGAGGGGTGTTGGATGCTCTAACCGAGAGATATGGCTCTGCGGAGCTCGGCGTTATAGTCTTTGACAGCCACTTTGACGCCATATCGTCAAATATCAGGAATAAGCTGGTGGAATATGCTAGAGAGAAGAGCCCTGATAAGGGGCAGTTTGGCCTTACACCATTCGACTACGTATACTACCCTGAGGGGAGAAAAGACGCATATCTATGTGGCTCGTTTTTAAAGTTTTTAATTGAGGAAGGAGTTATCAAGGCAGAAAACCTAGTTGTATATGGACCATTAGACTACCCCGATGCTAAGGTTAGAGAGATCAGCGATCTTAGAGTTAAGGAATACGTTGAAGCGTACCTGCAACTTGAAAGACAAGGAGTTACGATCGTGCCGAGAAGCGTGATAGATAGAAACGGAGTTATTGAAAGTTTAAAATATGCCATCTCAAAGCTAGATGCACAAAACATCTACATATCCGTGGATATCGACATCATGGCGAGACGCCCAGTGCTCGGAGCTAAGTTCATAGACATCGAAGGAATAAGCGAACTAGAATTCTACTGCCTAGTAGATTTTCTAAAGAAAGTATTAGACGATAAAATCGTCGGTTTCGATATTGTAGAAATTGAGCCACTGAGGGCTGGAGGCACTTTAAAGAATGGTAAGCCTGAGCCTACATACTCGGTTGTTGGCAACATTATAAGGGAGTTCGTGTCTGGGGAAGTAGAAGTTACAAGCGATACTCTTAATGCTTTAGCAAAGCTAAAGGCTGGAAAAAGATTAGAAAGAAGCCTAGAAGAGGAGTTGATCGCAAGAGGTTTTGTGAAGCAGGTCGGTAAGAAGCTTAAGGTTAGTGAAGAGATAGATGGCTTAAATCTAAAAACAAAATAAAGAGTAATTAGAGAATAAGGTAGTTTACACTACGTATGGTACTATGAACGGCTTATAGACCTCTGATGGCAACATCTTTACGTTAAACGATCCACATTTTGGACAACGCAGAATCTCCTTCCAGCTTCTAGCCTCCCACTTGTTTCCACAGTCTCTGCACATTACATTATACTTCCAAGGAAGCGGCAAAATCATCACCTCACATAAGGCCACAAGCTTTTGCTAGTAAGACTATTAGGTCGGCTTCGCCTCCAGTAACAATGCCAGTCTTAGCATCTTGCTCTGCACGGTAGAAGTTGAGTTCACAGAATGGACAGACTGTCGTTAGATATGAAGCCCCAGTGGCCTTAGCTTCTTTTAGTCTCTCAGTAGCAGCAAACTTGGCAGTTTCAGGGAAGCCTGACATCATGCCTCCGCCAGCACCACAACACCAGGACTGATGGAAGATTCTCTCCATTTCCACGAACTTTACACCCGGCAGGTAGCTTATGAGCTCTCTTGGCTCATCAAATAAGCCTATGTGTCTACCTGTGTGGCATGGGTCATGGTACGTTATAGTTATGTTTAGAGGCTTCGTTGGCTTAAGCTTTCCTTGCCTTATTAGTTCATTTACTAGCTCAACAGTGTATATGATCTCGACAGGAGGCTTGAGGCCGAGCTTCTTGCAACCCTCCTTAAGTTGCCTGTAGCATCCGGCACAAGTTGTTACCACCCTGCTTACTCCAAGCTCCTCAATTAACTCAAAGTCATGCTTCAGCGTTTCTCTAGCCTCTTCCCAAGCGCCTACCATTAAGGCTGGAGAACCGCAGCACCACTCGTCTGTATCTAATACGGTGAAGTCGACGCCAGCAGCATTTAGCAGCTTAACTGTAGCTATGCACGGCTCCTGAACTCTGTATGGACCTGTGCACCCAGCGAAGTATAGCACATCAGCTTTCTTCTTCTTAACAGGCTTCTTTACCTCTGGGGGCCACCACGCAAACCTATTTTCAGTTGGCTCTCCGTAGGCGTTGTGGTATTTCTGTATGAACTCGATAAACCTCTTGTGTTTAGGCATCGGGCCTAGCCCAAGCTTTACAAAGGTTCTGCGCAAGGCGTCTAGAGATACTAGGGGGTCTGATGCCCCGCCGCCTATCGCGCATTGTATGGTACAGTTTCCACAAAGCGCACATTGAAAAACAGCCTCAGCAACCGCTTCTGTAGGTTCGAAGTATCCTTGCAGCAGCCCAAGCACTAGGTAGTTCTTTCCATGTCCTCTGTAGGCAGCTGTCCTGGAGTTCTTGGGAAAAGCAGCTGGAGGACATATGTAAGCCCAGTTTGCAAACGTTGAAATTTCACAAGATCTACATGCCCAGCATCTTAGCGCATGAGACTTTGCTGCATCTAGATCCGGGTATTTATCGCTGTTTGGGAACTTTATGGTGTTCCAGTCTTCAGGTTCTGCGTCTCTGCTCGCATGGCGTATATATGGAATTGAGAACTTGTCCTTTGTATATAGGGGTATATCTCTTTTTATACCTTCAGCCATCTTCTTCACCTCTTTCAACATGAACTACATTAAGTTAAATGCCAATGCGGGAGACATTATGTTATTGGGATCTAAAGCTCTCTTAATCTTTCTGTAAAGTTCTGCAAAACCTGGGTCAACAATTGAGGAGACCGTTTGAGCTCCAAGACCGAAGCATCTTGCTGGGGTAAAGCCTGCCTCCTTAATAACTCTCGGTATTACTTCTCCAACAAACTTAGCATAACTATCTAAGCCCTTGGGGTCGCCACGTTCAATCGGCACCATGTACCTGACATGAGCAGCTCTACCCTCATTTATGGATAACGTATGCAGCGCGGGGACAAGCCCACATTTCCTTCCTACGCTCCAAGTTATTTCATGCATTTTGGCGAAAGTGCTCCAGCCTATTGAGCCGTAGAATGACCATATTAACCCAGGAGTCCAGCCAACATATCTTGTTCTAATCTGTGTTGGATCTCCTGAAAGGGCGCCGTCAGCTTTAACAGATAGCTCTAAGCGGCAAAATCTTCCTCCGCCAACTTCGGGATCTAATACCTTCACGTCAGGACGTTTCTTTAAGTATTCTTCGAAAGCTTTCTCAGTTACCTTTGCCTCGTCTTCTGAAACCCAGTGCGGAGCTATTGCTAGACAGTAGTAGCAGTGCGGACCTTTGCCTGGGAAACCATAATACTCACGCATCTTTGTAATATCCTCGTCAGTTAATTCATAAAGCTTCTTGCGGTGTTCAAAGCCCCAATACGGAGCACGATCAGGACCATGCAACACTGCTAACAGCCAATGTCCTCCAGTGGTAGCTGGGAATATCTTGTTTAATGCCAGCTCGCGCATCGATCTGCACATACCTTCGACATCGTCATGCGCTAAGATCTTTGTAGTTACAGCTTTTGGCGCTGGCCACATCTTAATAGCAGCTTTGGTAACTACGCCTAAGGTGCCGAGCGCTCCTACGAATATTCTTGTTAGCTGTGGACCCCAGCCTAGATCAAAAGTGTACTTACAGCTACTGTTTGGCTGACTCCACGACCCCGTATGTACAATTTCGCCTGTTGGCAAAACTACTTCTAACGCCATTAGCGCTTCTTGGTTGCCGTCGGATATCGGTATTATGTTTGAGCCTATCCCTTTGAACAAGTAGTTAGCTACTATAGATACATGTGGCGGGAACGTAGCATATGGTATCATTACGTTTAGTCCTCTTGCTCGCGTATATCTGAAGAACTGATTGAAAGTAACTCCAGCGTCTATCACCGCGTACATTTCCTCTACGTTAACTTCATGAATTCTCGTCATGCGAGTAAGCTGTAATAGTATGCCACCAGCTAATGGGAGCTTGTAGGTGTATCCAGTGCATGGGTGTACTGGTATTTTGTACTTGTTAGCGATTTTCATTACTTCAGCAACTTCCATTTCATTAGCGGGCTTCACTATGTAGTCTGGAAACTTAATTGGTTTGCCTGGAATTATCTGTAGCCAAGCGTCGTATATTTCTGTGAATATGATGCCTGGATCCGTAATCACGTTGTCAGCGCCGACAACACCTTCAAGATCCTTTTTCACTTGAGGGTCAACTGGCATGAAATTCACTCCCCAAAGAGGCTAGTGACTGATATGGTAGTTACGGGAATATAATGCTTTCTCTCCTGATGAAGAGATATTCACTTAGTAAAATGGGCAAGAGGCTCTGTTAAATTTCTGTAAAGTTTTCATAGCTGGAAGAGTTTAAGACCTGTTATCTCATCGTATGTCCTCCGTAAGGTCACTTCCTTAAGCTCAACCATGTAAATTTCAGCTGCAAAGATTACTGTGCCGTCTAACACGTGCCCACCATAGGTTTCTCCTTCTGGATCTGACAACACTATATGTGCGTGAGGAAAGATTTGTCCTTCCAGCTCAGCTATGTTACCTATACATGAGACTATTTCAGTTGGTTTTTCAACGTAGTAGTCTAAGTAGCGTTTTGCAACTTGATGATAGTAGGCTAAGTGCGCTCTCTTAACTGAGCCTATTATGAAGAAGACCGCCGACTTAACGTTGTTTTTCTCAGCAACTTCCTTTACAGCGCTTAACAAGTCTGACCCGTATGGTAGCTTGCCTATGAAAATCCTACCTTGCTTTGCTTCAACAACGCTCACGTTTCTTCACCTATCACCTAACCACGTGGCTTCATTAATTTAACAGTTTTCCCTTAGACTACCAAGCTCAGATATCTTGCTCCTTATCTTACAAAAAGCACAGACATTAGCTGAGCTTGGCATACCGCAGACTTTACATGTCTTAAGCTC
>QMQV01000005.1 GCA_003649085.1 Thermoproteota archaeon | reverse complement strand
CTTCAAGAATCAAGTGATATAAAAGGTCATCTAGGTGAGCTATTTGGCAACAGTCTTCGATAAGCTTAAGCGACTTAGATGTGAGGCAATGCAATATTCACGATACATCTACTTTAGAAGCCTTTCAGCTGCTGAAGATATGCTCCGGTCGATAAGGAGTAAGGTAGAAAGCTTAGGTGAAGCTGGTAGAGGGTTTTACGACGCTTTAAACGGATTATATATAGCGATAACGTCAGATGATAAGAACACATTCTACTACAAGCTATATTACGATAGCAGTCCAGATGACGTGGAGTCTTACAGAGACAAGTTGTTAAATGAAGCGTATAGGGAAACAGCTGATGAATATGAAAGGGGCTTCACATTAGCTTGGGAAGCTATTCTATCACAATTAGCTGAGCTTAAAAGACAATATCCGCCAAAAGTGGAGAAACTACAAGAGCCATCTCTTCCAAAAAGCGTTACTGAAATGCTTAGAGGAGACGAATCCATTGAAATAAAGCCTAGAAGAAAACCTAAGTCTGAACAACCTAAGAAGAGCTCATAACGTCAAAGCAAAGTTATACGTTAAAACCCATATAGCTAACCAAAACAGTATATAGGAGAATATCCCCGTTTTATACAGCTTTTTACGATCTTCAGGCGTTGTAAACAACCTACCAAACGCATACTTTGCGAATGCATAGCTCCATATGTAGAAAGCTATTGCAGCTAAAATACCAGAAGCCCCTGTAAAACCAGCAAGTCCGCAGAAAATACCTGCTAACGCAGCAAAGCCCATTCGCATATAGTATATTTTCCTGACAGGAGTAATCGACTTAGGGAGGAAGCCGCCTATTGAGCGTCTTGAAGACTTCCCTTTCATCCCTAGACATCCTCGCTTTAGTTCGTGAGCTCTCTCATGTTATTAAAGGTCTCTACTTAGATAACCTTTACCAAATAGCTCCCAAAACATTGCTATTAAAATTCCGCTCACCTCAAGCTCAAATAAATATGTTGATTGAAGCTGGTAGAAGGATTAGTATTACGTCGTATAGCTACCAAATCCCAAAAAAGCCGACGCAGTTCGCTATGGCTTTGAGAAAATATCTTAGAGACTCTAAGCTTGAAAACGTCAGGCAACATGACTTTGACAGAATCGTTGTCTTGAGCTTTAAAGGAAAAGAAGGGTTATTTGAACTTCACATAGAGCTTTTTGGTGAAGGCAACATCATATTAGTTGATGAGGAAGGGGTAATCAAACACGCTTTAAAGCAGAAAAAGATGAAGGATAGGACAATAGCCCGCGGGATAAAACTAGAGTATCCACCTAAGAGAGGCTTAGACCCTTTAACGATTACGCCTAACCAGCTCTATGAAGCTATAAAAAACGAAAAGACAAGTTTAGCAGCAGCTCTAGTTAAACATCTAAATGCGCCAAAGGAGCTTATTGAAGAGACATTACATCAATGCAAAATACCAATTGATGTCAAGGCAAGTGATATCTCAGGTGATAAAGCTGAAGAAATTGTAAACGTAATGAAGAAGATAATAGATCAGGTCAAAGACGGCTCTCTAAACCCGAATATCATTTACTTAAACGGCAATCCCATAACTGTCCTACCAATCGATTTTCAAAGCATTGAAGGAGAAAGAAGATACTATCAAAGCTTTAACCAAGCAGTTGACGACTTTTTCTCAAAGATTTTTGCTGGTGAAGTTAAGAAAGCTATGCTATCGCCAGTACAAGAGGAAATAGATAAGCTCAGAGCTACGCTAAGACAGCAACAAAGAAAAATTGAAGAACTTGAACAAGAAGCATCACGTAATTACACCCTCGGGCATTTAGTATTAAACAACTTAAGCTTGCTTGACGAAGCGTTATCTCAAATCGTGGCAATGAGGAAATTAGGTCTCACATGGGAACAAGTCTTAAGTGAGGTTGAGAAAGCTAAAGCATGCAACAAACTGCCTTTAAGCATCGTAGAGAAAGTGCATCCTCATGAAGGCATCTTAGCAGTTAAGCTCGGAGACCATGAAGTTAAGTTAAGCTTATCTTCAAGGGCAAGTGAAGTAGCGCAGCATTTCTTCCAAAGGGCAAAGGAACTCTCTAAGAAGCTTGAAGGAGCTAAAGCTGCTTTAAAAAAGACTGAGGAAAAGATCAAGGAGCTAGAAAAACAGGTTGAAACTATAGAGCAAGAAGAGGTACTGTATAAACTTCCGAGGAAGGAATGGTATGAGAAATTTAGGTGGTTTAAGACATCAGACGGCTTCTTAGTAATAGCTGGTAGAGATACTTCTCAAAACGAGGCTATAGTTAGAAAACACCTATCGCCAAACGACGTATTTCTCCATACAGTAGCTCCCGGAGGACCTGTTACAGTTATTAAAGCTAATGGTAGGCAGCCTTCACAAAAAGCCATTGAAGAAGCAGCTCAATTTGCGGCGTCATATTCTAAGGCTTGGTCTTCGAGACATGCGGCTACGGAGGTCTTCTGGGTTTTAGGAAATCAAGTGTCGTTAAGCCCGCCATCTGGAGAATACCTGCCTAAAGGCTCCTTCATGATATACGGCGAGAAGAACTTCATAAAAGGCGTTGAGCTTAAGACAGCTATTGGCATATTACGGGATGGCGAATTTTGTAAAATCGTGTACGGTCCTCCATCTGCTATAAAAGCTCAAACCAAAATCTTCGTTGAGCTCCTTCCAGGAGATGTGCCGAGCAACGAGCTAGCAAAAGCTGTTAAGGAAGCGCTCATGAGGAAAGCCGAGGAAGAATCGCTTAAACGCTTTATAAGGAGCCTGCCCATTGAGTATTTTCAACAAGCATTACCCCCGAAAAGCGGGAGAATCATCGAATAGCCACCCCTATGAGTTAATATACTGGTCTTGTCAAGCTTTAAACGGCAAAGGGCGACCTTTATGGTAGATCTAAAAGCGAGCATTTCCGTCAAAGACATCATGTCGAAAACGCCAATCGTAGCTTCTGAAGATGCTACAATTAGTGAAATTGCTAAAATTATGGCTGATAAAGACGTGGGCAGCGTCATAATAGTGAGGGATGGAAAACCTGTTGGCATAATAACTGAAAGAGACATAATCATTAGGGTTTTGGCAAAGAAGCTAAATCCAGATGAGGTAAAAGTAAAGGATGTAATGTCTTCTCCAATAATAGTGATATCCCCTGATGCCGATATAGCTGAAGCTGCTCGTAAAATGGCGCAACATGACGTGAGAAGGCTCATAGTAACTTCTAAAGGAGAATTCCTAGGCGTCGTCACCGAGAGAGATGTTTTGGCAACAGCACCCGAGCTTATTGAAATATTAAGGGAAGCTGCTAAGATAGCTCGTCGAAGGACCTTAAAACAGGAATCTCTTGCTGGATACTGCGATAACTGCGAAGAATGGTCTGATAACCTTAAGGAAGTTGATGGGCGTTTTCTATGTGAAGAGTGTAGGGCTGAGCTTGGTCTCAAATAGGAGTGGTAATGTTGAAGATAAGAGATATCATGTTAACAACACCGCCAACTGTTGAGAAAAGCCAACCTCTATCTAGAGCTTTATCGCTTATGGAAGAGCAAAGAGCATACTGTGCTATTGTTCTTGAGTCAGGAAGACCTTATGGCTTCATATCGTATAAAGATGTGTTGAAAAAGGTAAGCTCAGCTAGATTTAGAAGCATGCATGCTCTCAGCATAAGAGTATCTAGCTTCACAAACCCCTTTACTAATAAGCTAAGTGAAGACATGTCAATAGCGGAAGCTGCTGAACATGTCTTAAAGTCTTCTAGCTCATGTCTACCAGTATGCTTAAACGATAAGCTCCTCGGCATACTGTATCCGAAGCTTTTCTTAAAAGCAGTCTTAAAGCCAACTGACGTGGTTGTTGCTCAAGTAATGAGACCTATCAAGGAAGCGGCCTTAAAGATGTCTGACCGCGTCATACACGCTAGAAAAGTCTTAACCGAACAAGAGGTTTTCGCGGTTCCGGTGCTTACAGAAGATGGGAAAGCTTATGGAGTGATAGATGAAAGGGACCTGGTCAAAGCCTACATCAACTTCCTAACACATATACCTGAGAAACGTCAAAAAGCCCAGATAAGCTACTACCTGTTAAGCGATATCTGCAAAAGAGTTAAACACATCGTTCGTGAAGAAGACTACTTAGATATAGCGGCTAAGTTGATGATAGAAGAGGACTTAAGCGGCTTGCCAGTAGTTGCTGAGTCTGAAGAAGTTGTAGGTTTTCTAGGGCTTAAAGAGATTCTCAACTTCATATCATCAAGTTTTAAGCGGTGATCTAGTGAGTGGTTGAGAGAAGATCTTCAGATAGCTTACGTTTTATAATTGATGGGATGTTAGGAAATGTCTCCAGGTGGCTTAGGATGTTTGGCTACGACGTGATGTATACGCCAGAAACTTCAGACGAGCAACTTTTAGAAATAGCTCAAAAGGAACAGAGAATACTACTCACAAGAGACTTTGAGCTCTACAGAAGAGCTATGCTTAACGGGATACAAGCTTTCTTCATAGCTTCAACGGACATAAAAGATGCACTCTCATCAATAATAAAGCGCTTTAACATAAAAGCTGAGATAAACCCGGAACGTTCAAGATGCCCTTCATGCAACAGCCCTCTATCAAAGGCTAAGCTGGAGGAAATAGCTCATAAAGTTCCTAAATCAGTTTTAGAGCGATATAATGAATTTTGGATCTGCACGAACCCATCTTGTGGCAAGGTTTACTGGCGAGGAAGCCATTGGAGAAACATTATTAAGACGCTCCATGCAATTGAAAACCAATAAGCCCCGGAGAATAGGGAAGGTTTAAGGCCATGTATACGCTTGAAGATGGTACCTTTCTGGTGAAACTTGCTAGAAAAGCCGTGACTACGTACTTAACGGAAAATCGGGAAATCGAGCCTCCACCTGAAACACCGCAGCACTTGAGAGAGAAGAGGGGGGTTTTCGTAACGATCGAGACATTTTTCGAAAGATTCGGTAAGAAGATGACTCAGCTTAGAGGATGCATAGGTTATCCTGAGCCAATAATGCCCTTAGTCGAAGCACTTATCGACTCAGCTATAAGCGCTGCCGTAAGAGACCCAAGGTTTCCACCCATGAGTAAAGAGGAGCTATCTAAAGTGGTCTTCGAAGTTAGTGTTCTAACGCCCCCAACGTTAGTTAAGGTTGAAAATCCAAAAGACTATCCTAAGGCAATTAAAGTAGGTAGAGATGGGCTTATCGTAGAGTTGGGCTTCTATAAGGGATTACTGCTACCACAAGTACCAGTTGAATATGGCTGGGATGAAGAGACTTTCTTAAGCGAATGTTGCGTAAAAGCTGGGTTATCGCCAGACTGCTGGCTTTCACGAAACGTCAAAATATATTCCTTTCAAGCAGAAGTTTTCTCAGAAGTGGAGCCTAATGGCGCTGTTATCAGAAAGGAGCTAAGAGCATAGCATGTCCTATAGGTTTTACTTAGCGCCATGCGGCATAGCTCTTGGTCATGCCGGCAGAACATTACCCATAGCTCATGAGCTCAGCAAGTTAGGACATGAAGTCTTCTTCTCAACATATGGAGACGCATACCCCTTCGTCAAATTCTCTGGCTTTAACGTAGCTGAAGTACCTTCAATAAGGATGTTTGAAAAGGAAGATGGGACCTTTGATCTTAAGAGGACATTAGCTTTAGGTCCTAAAAATATATACAGCTTCTTACTACAACTTGGTGCAGAGCTCAACTTAATCTCTCAGTTTAAGCCAGATGTTGTGATCTCTGATAGCCGCCTATCAACAGTATTAGCTGCGCGTGTACTCAACGTTCCTTCAATAACGCTATTGCATCAACTTAGAATCTTAATACCTCATGTCAAGCCTATTAAGCGTAAAACCCTCAAAACCCTCAAACACTACTCTGAGAGAGTTGGTTTAGAAACCTTAGGAGCACTATGGAAGTTTAGCACCCTAATCTTAGTTCCAGACTTCCCTCCTCCTTATACAATAGCTAAAGCTAACGTTGTGTCGTCAAAACATTATAGAAGCAAGGTGAAGCTGATTGGACCGATAGTGGCGAAGAGGCCAGAAAACTTGCCAAGTAAGGAAGTTTTAAGAGAGAAGTATGGCTTAAATGACCGTCCAGCTATCTTCTGCGCCATGAGCGGAACGATACCTGAAAAACGCTATATTTCAAGTAAGTTAGTGGAGATTTTCAAGCATTTTCCAGACTCCTATCAAATAATAGTATCTAGGGGGTTGCCGAATAACGATAATAGGCCTTTAAAGCTTACCTCAACTTTACAAGTCTTCAACTGGGTTATTGATCGTTTCGAACTTTTAAAAGCGTGCGACCTCCTAATAACGCGCGGTGGACACAATACGGTAGCTGAAGCCATGTACTTCGGTATCCCAATGATAATTATACCGACTCCAGGGCATTCTGAACATCAGAGCATAGCTAGGTCAGTTGCTGACATGGGTTTAGGCATAGTCTTACAGCAAAGAGACTTATCTCATGATACGCTGCTTCAAGCGGTAAAAAGGATTTTCAGCGAAGGGTATGTTGAGAGGTCTAAGAAAATACAAAGTGAGATCCTAAAATACAATGGTTTAAGCTATGTGTTAAATAAAGCCCTAATATTGGCAGCTAAAGCAAGCTCTAAAAGCTAATTGGTGTTATTTTTACGACCTTAAAGCCTTCAACTACAGGGTTATCAAACTCGCTTAGCGCAACGTTTTTTAAGAACATGGAACTTATGGGCGCATATCCATAACATCTCTCTCCGCTCTTAATTGACTTCAAAATTAAGAGGTCGTCGCGAATTTCAGCAGTACACCATTTAGGCAAGCCGACATACGCTTCAAGCTTGCCTTCAAAAACCCTCTCAACTGCATATGCTAAACCATAAGCTCCAGCCGTGAGCTCGGCTAATCTAACAACTGGACTTTTCTTGCCTATTGCTAATACCTTAGCTCCTGTTTCATTTTCTATTTTCTGAGCAATAGGCTTTAAGCGAGGCATTAGAGAGGAAAGCACTTCCCTACCCTTATTAGACAGCTTGTCAAGCCAGTCTCCACGATCATTAAGCTGCGTGATTCTAGCCCCTCCAAGAGATATATCTAGATGAACTTCTCTTGGATGGACTTCAAGAGCCATATCAAAACATAGCTTTGCCTCAACAAGAATGTTATCTCTATCTTCAGGTTTGGATAGAACGTAGACTGCTTTTTGCTTGTCAGCTTTAGTAAAAGGGTATTCAGCAGCTACGCACGCACATGCGATGACGACTACTTGATTAAAGTTCTCATCTAGCAGTGCTGATCCAGTATCAGATGCTATGATCATCCCTTAAGTCAAGCTGGGGCAACTTCCTCAATCTTTCTAAGCTGTTTCTTATACATTTCAACTATCTCATCAACAGTTGTGGTGTCCTCGGGGCTTTTATCTACTCTCCACCTTCCAGTAAACCTTGGGAACCTAATCGCAAGCCCTGAACCAGGTCTTATAACATCCTTAGCACAAGTATGTGTTGGCGAAAGTGTAATCTCTGCTCCTATGACTTCTAACACAATCTTAGGCTCAAACCATACGTCAGGTTTAAGCTGCGAGTCCACTCTGGCGTGTTTATGTGGAATGACATACGGCTTGAACATGTCAGGCATTTTATCTAAATCCTCGTCGGTGAAACCTGAACCACACTTACACACAGTCCTAAAGACATCTTCCTTAGGGTCGTAGCATGCCAGTAGCAAAGCTCCATATTTACCTGCGCGCTTTCCTCTACCCCAAAAAGCCCCTACTGCTACTAAATCCACGGTATCGATCATCTCGCTCTTGTAATCTCTTTTATACTTAATCCAAAGCCAGCCACGCGCACCTGCTTGATATATGGCATCTGAAGTCACGGACTTGACGACGACGCCTTCACATCCCTTCTCTATAGCTTCTTCAAAGAACTTCTCCAAATCTTCCGGCTTTTCTACGATAATTGCTTCCGCGAGCTTAAACTTCTCTGACTCGACGATAACTTCGCTTAACTTCTGTCTCCTATACGGATAAGGCTTTAAAGTCAAGTCTTCTCCATCCAAGTAAAGTGCATCAAACATTTTAACCTCAACGGGATACATTTTCATGGCCTCTTCAATACCATATTTACGTCTTCTATGCATGAGCTCTTGAAACGGCAGCATATCCCCAGTATCTGGGTCCACAGCGACGATCTCTCCTTCAACAATAGCTTCGTTTGCCTTAAGATACTTCAAGATATACTCACAGACATCGGGGTAGTGGCTTGTGATGTTTTCAAGCCTTCTTGAAAACAGTAAGACATTAGACCCTATCTTATGTGCTTGAACCCTCTCACCATCATATTTAAACTCTACAGCAGCTTTTCCTCCAAGCTTAGTCAAAATCTCCTCAGGAGAAGCTAATCTTTCAGCTAACATTGGTCTAATGGGTCTACCAGGTTCAGGTTTAACCTCCTTAACAGCTGCAAGCCCCTCTGCTAACAGCTTCCTGGCTACGAAACCTAAGTCGCTAGTTAAGTTATAAGCGCGTTCTAGAATAGGTCTTGCCTCTTTACCTCCTGCAAAAGCTATAGCTAAGGCATCTAATATGGTCATGTCGGCTATTCCTAACCTTAACTTGCCGGTTACCGTTCTAACTATGTATTTAGCTTCTCTAGGTGTAGCTTCTTTCAATAGCCCTGTCAGATACTTTATCTTAGCCTCTTGAGCACCTTCGCCCGTAGCTTTAGCAATTTTATCAAGCGTGTCATAGACTTTTTCAACAGTTAACTCTCCTTTACCTGCTTGCTGAACTTGGAAGAAGTCTGTTAAAGCAAATTGCCTCTTCATCTTCGATAAAGCGTGTTCAGCTGTCTCCCCTACGTCTCCCTTATCTTTATAGATCTTCTCAACATCACTTAAAGATGCTCCAGCTGCTAGCGCAATAGACCTTAAAACGAGCTTATCAGCCATGCCCAACTCAACGCCGATGTAGTCTGGGTAAAGCTTTCCTTGAGTTAAGTAAACTACCTTATCTATGGAGGAAGGATCGCTGTGCTTGAGCAAATCGACTAGATAAGCTGTCATCTCAAGCCTCTTAGTTGTCGCCTCGATCTTTTCATAGGCGTCAACTATTAACGAATACTTCAAGTTAAGCACCCAGCAATTTAATCAAGCTACTAAGCAGTCTAAAAGTATAACTCTAGACTATGTCCGTGCGATATCAATGACCTAATAAGCTCTCTTACCTGACGTTTTCTCATACATTCGTTCAAAAGTCCATCGAACAGCGCTTTTTATTTCACGTATCCTATTTTCATCTAGCACATTGTCAATGAATATCTCAGCAATAGCGTCGCCATCGACAGTCTTTATATCATATTTTAAGACTTCTTCAGGGTACTTTTCACCTCTTTCAGCGCTTTTCTCGTCCTTCCTCCTCATTTCATTTAAGACTCTATCTAAGAAGAAGCTAGCAAATGGAGGAGTCTTAACACTAAACTTCTTATCCTGTGCTGGTACGATTCTCACGTGTTTCTTCCCAACATACATGGTAGCAAGCAGTTCCCCATACTTAGACCTTATCTGCACTTCTTGTTCCTCCTCATAGCCCACCTTCGGTGGAGTTGGAGTAGTTGCCCTGGCTTGTTGAGCAGTCGCTGTTGGTTGCGTTATAAGTTCTATTGCAGGCTTAAAGCTGCTCTTAGCCAACGCTTCATCTACGACCTTTAAACACCCTCTTAATAGTTCAAGCTCCTTTTCAAGCTCTGCTATGCGGTTTTCAAGCTCCTTCTTTAACTCTGCTAACCCCCGCGTCTCCTCCTCCAAAAGCAACACACACCTTGTTTCCTACTATTCTCACAAGCTTTAATTATTTACCTGCTTCAACAATTGGAATTCAGTTGGAGTGCATTGGGTCTTGAAGAAGTTTAAAGCCATAATATTTGACTACGATCAAACAATCGTCAACTCACTAAGGCGTTTTTACCTAACTTTAAACTTATGCTTAAGCCTATATGGCGCCAAAACAGTAGACTACGAGGTTTTCATAAACTTGTATTCATCGGATTCTCTTGACATATTGATTCCAAGCCATGTTGATAAGCAAGTTTTTTGGACAACATTCTTAAAGCAATTTGAGAAAACACCGGTATCGCTATCGTCTCTTCTTCCAGGAGCTTTAGAGACTCTGCATGAGCTACGAAGACTAGGTCTAAAGATAGGCTTAGTGACAGGTAGGTTAACCTCTCAAGAAGAGTTTGGTAAAGAACTTAAGGCTCTCGGGCTATACGAGCTCTTCGATGCTTTTGCAACAAGGCTCCTAGCTGGAGAAGCCTTCACGCCCAAGACCAAGATGGAGGCTATACGTAAGCTCATGATGCTCTTAAATGTTAACCCGAGTCAATGCGTAATAGTTGGAGATTATCATGAGGACATGATAGCAGCTAAAGAGCTTGGCTCACTTCCAATAGGAGTTTTATCTGGGCTCATGAGCCCAGAATTATTAGAAAAATCCGGTGCGAAAATCGTAGTTGGTAGCATAGCTGACATAGCACCATTAATACGCAAGCTTATAGAGGAGTAATCCCCGTATACTCGCTTTTCTTAAATCTAAGCTTAACCATACAGGTGTTGAGGCTGAGCCTATTGGACGTATTTGATGCCATAAAAGGTAGAAGAAGCATACGTGAATACTACGAAGACGTGGACGTCCCAGAGGACGATTTAAGTAAAATACTTGAAGCCGCCATACAAGCCCCCTCAGCTGGAAACCTTCAGCCATGGGAATTTATAGTAGTTAAAAACCCTAAGACAAGAGAGCTTTTAGCAAAAGCAGCTTTAGGTCAATATTGGATGACAACGGCTCCTGTCCACGTAGTCGTATGTGCTAACGAAACTAGGTCTTCAAGAGTCTATGGCTTAAGAGGAAAAACCCTATACTGTATTCAAGATACAGCAGCTGCTATTCAAAATATGCTTTTGGCAGCATATGCTTTAGGCTATGGCACATGCTGGGTGGGGGCTTTCGATGAAGAAGCCGTTAGAAGGATTTTGAACATTCCAAGCGGTGTAAGGCCGGTAGCTATAGTAACGCTCGGAAAACCGGCTGAACAGCCATATAAAACTGGTAGAAGGCCGCTAAAAGACGTTGTCCATAGGGAAGCTTATTGACGATACCTAAGCTTAATCCTCCTAACTGCTAATAAAAAGCCAAGAATTAAGAAAAGCGATAATACCATAGAGAAAGTTAGTGCCAAATGCGGGGACAACACTACACTCCTTGATCTAATGTTGCCCAACCTCATGACATGTTTTTCGTGCCAAAACCCTCCAAGCTCCCTCATCTGCTCCTTAACCTTCTTTATCAATGAGATATAGTCAAAGTCGACAATCTTCACATTAAGCATACAATTGCTCTTTAAGATCGCAGCTCCTTCTATATGCCCATAAACCCCCTTACCTTCATAAAATGTTAAATCGACAGGTAACCATACACCCCCGCTTTCCAAAGGTATATATACTCTAGCCCACGCGTGATACCCAACGTTTATGAACTCGTATTTAACTACGTCATCTTTTCCGCTATCCTTGAAGCCGGGTAAGTATATAGCACCTATCTCTGTATAAGCGGGAATTCCATTAAACCTACAAAAAGCTACAAATAAGTTGGCTTGATCATCACAATCCCCTCTACGCTTCTTTAAGACTTCGCTTGGAGCTATTGGATCAATAGACTGAGAAGAATACTTGATGTTTTGATCAAACCAGTTAACGATCGCGAACACTACATCAAGAGGATTTGAGGACTTATTACTAAACTTTAAAGCAAGCTGCTTAAACTCAAGGAAATTACTCCAGCTACTCCAATTCCATAATCCAACAGGCTTTACATATTGCATAAGCTTCTCTGAAAGCTCTCCATGAAGCGCTCCCATCTTAACTAAGTCTAAGTCAATGACCTGTTTAGGATGTAGAACATCGATGTGAAAAAGATATGTCACGACAAAACAATCTCCGGGGCGAAGCTCGCAAATGCTACTTAAATCTGGTGTCACCACGACATTACCATGTTCGTCCATACTGAGTAGATATTTACACTCGCTTTCATTCACCTTAACTGATAACACATACCCTTTCTGATAACTAGTATTGATGAAAGCCCATTGCGATACAACCTCTTTAATGACATTTGTGGAAGAAAGATCCCATGTTCTTGAGCCATTATTAAACACTTGAACCTCCACTAAGAGATCGTATGAAGCTACGAAAACCCCGTTATGTTCATCATTATTCATCCAAATTGTTAAGAGAAGAGGTGCTTGAAAAAGCAACAACAAGGTTAACGCAGTTTTCCAAGACATCAACACGATTCGCCAAACATATATCCTCAAAGCAAAGCTTTTAACATTTAACGTGGAAATAACTGAACACTGTTGACCTTAAGGAGTTGAATGGTATTGGGCGAGCAACCAATATCAGCTTATGTCTTATGCGTCACCGAGATAGGTAAGGAAAGAGATGTCTTAGCTAAATGCTTAGCAGTCGAAGGGGTTGTTGAAGGTAAAATGGTCTATGGCGAATACGATATAGTTATCAAAGCTGTTGCTAACAATATGCGCGCGCTAAGCAAAATCGTTGAATCGATAAGGAGAATTGACGGCATATTGAGAACTGTGACGCTCATTGAGATGTTTAGCTGAACTAGTGCTTTCTTCTAACCCTCACTTGGTGATAAATCTTGAGTAGGCAAAAGCTACCCACTAGCTTGCTTAACTTGGAGTTTTCAAGCGATGGCTCCTTATACATAAACGGTGTTAAACAGGAACCAAGCGTTAGAAGACTATCAGATATGCTTGAAGTATTATATGACGCAAGCTTTGTTCAAAAAGCTGATTTAAATCAGCCGCTCTACTTCATGTACCGCGATATTGCTAGACCAGAAGATAGGCAACTTTTCATCGAAATACAGCTAAGGTATGACGTAACCATAATGCTGCCTACGACCTTAGGGTTAGAATACAATAAAACACTTGGCCACTACCATCCTAAAGCTTCAGGAAACCTAACCTACATGGAAGTCTACGAAGTGCTGCATGGGAAAGCGCACTACCTTCTTCAAAAGGTATCCAATAACGAAGTATTGGATGTCGTGTTAGTAGAAGCTTCAGAAGGAGATAAGATAGTGATACCGTCAGGTTATGGTCATATAACAATAAACCCCTCGACAAATGATTGTCTCGTCATGAGCAATTTAGTATGTCGAAGCTTCAAATCCATCTATGGGCCAATCAAGAAGTTAAGAGGAGGGGCATACTATGAACTTACTACAGGGGAGTTGATACCAAACAACAACTACGTGGTGAGAGGCATTAAGCGCTGTAAAGCGGAAAACAGCTTTACTCTCAAGTTCAATGGGAGAGACCTATACTCACTTTTCATAGAAAGACCAGACTCCTTCCTCTTCTTAAAAGACCCATCAAGGTATCAGCAAACTCCATAGAACAAAGTTATAAGCCTTTATAAGAATCTTCAGCATTGCCTATCTCAGGTGACCCGCTTCTAACATTTTCACGTGAAAGCTCCTCGGAGGGCATAGCGCAATGAAAGCAGTTATAATGGCTGGTGGTGAAGGAACGCGCCTAAGACCTCTAACAAGTAATAGACCAAAACCCATGGTGCCTGTAGCTAACAAGCCTATGTTAGAATACGTCATCGACCTCTTAAAGAAACATGGATTTAAAGACATTTACATTACTGTGCATTACCTTAAAGACGCTGTTACAAGTTACTTTGAAGACGGTTCTCAATTTGGCGTGAACATCCAGTATTCAGTTGAAGATAAGCCTCTAGGCACGGCTGGTGGCGTAAAGCAAGTAGTAGAGTATATGGACGATGTCTTCGTAGTGACAAGCGGAGACGTGTTAACAGACTTTAACTTATCTGAAATCTATAACTTCCACAAGTCGAAAGGTGCTGCTGTGACCATAGCGTTGGCTAAAGTAGAAAACCCATTAGAATATGGCGTTGTCGTAACCGATGAAGAAGGGCGGGTTCGCTACTTCTTAGAAAAACCAAGCTGGAGCGAGCTTGTGAGCGATACCATTAACGCGGGAATCTACGTAATAGACAAAGATGTGTTCAGATATGTAGAGCATGGGAAGGAGTTCGACTTTAGCAAAAACCTATTTCCCTTATTGCTTCAAAAAGGAGAACCTGTCTACGGGTATTTAGCTAAAGGGTATTGGTGTGATATAGGCAATATAGCTCAATATATACAAGCACATAAAGATGTAGTAGATGGAAAAGTCAAGGTTTCTCTTCCAGGAAAGCAGATTTTGCCCAAGATATGGGTTGAAGAAGGCGCAGTAATAGATGAGGGAGCATCGATTCGAGGTCCAGCAATTATAGGTAAAGATGCTAGGATAAGGACTGGAGCTGAAGTTTTAGAATACACGTTCATCGGAAGAGGTGCAGCGGTGGACGAGAAAGCTAGTATTAAACACTCAATAATAATGAACAGGTCTTTCGTAGGTAGGAGCGCTGAACTTAGAGGATGTATAGTTGGCGAAAGGGTAAGTGTTAACCAGTATGCTAGAATCTTCGAAAACGCGGTAATAGGCGATGACACTGTAATAGGCGCTGGTGCAACAGTAAAACCTGGAGTTAAGATATGGCCAGCTAAGCTCATCGAAGCTGGCTCAACAGTCTTCACCAACGTCATGTGGGGCTTGAAGTGGATGAGAGTTCTCTTCAGCTTAGATGGCATAACAGGTATGGTTAACGTCGAGATATCGCCTGAATTTTCTTCAAGGCTTGGCGCAGCTTTTGGCTCATCACTTGGCAAAAACTCAAACATCTACGTGGCCAGAGACACTTTCAGATCTTCAAGAATGGTTAAAAGAGCTTTAGTTTCAGGCCTATTGTCATCAGGTGTTAATGTCTATAACTTGAGGGTCATGGCTACACCGCTTCTGCGCTTTAGCATAAGAGCCTTTGGAGGGGATGGTGGAGTAGCCATAACATCACCGCACTTAGAGCCTGGAGCTGTTAACATAAGGTTTTTTGATAACCAAGGATTGAACATTGACAAGGCATCAGAAAAGAAAATTGAAAACATTTTCTTTAGAGATGACTTTAGAAGGGTGTACTATGATGAAACTGGATCAATATTGTACCCTGCTCGCGTAATAGAATATTACCGTGATTCGTTCTTGAAAGCTTTAGACGTACCAGCCATTAGAGCGGCAAGACCTAGAATAGTTGTAGACTGCGCTAATGGTGCAGCATCGCAAGTAGCCCCCATGCTATATAGTGCGCTTGGTGCTGAAGCGATATGTTTAAACATAGGAGGGGACGAACATGCAGGTCCAAGGTCAATAGACGACGTTAAGAAGTCAATTGAAAATCTAGCAAACATTGTAAGAGCTCTTGATGCAGACTTCGGCGTATCTTTTACTTACGATGCTGAAAAAGCGTTTTTCGTTGACGATAAGGGCAATGCAGTGTTAGGTGATCAAGCACTGGCGGTTTTCATACAGCTAGTACTAGAGCATCATAAGAGAGGTTCAATAGTTGTGCCAGTAAGCGCATCACGCTTAGTTGAAGAAGTTGTTGAAAAGTATGGCGGTAAAAGCGTAAGGGTAGGCATAACCCCAAGATCGTTGTCGGAAGGAGTTATAAAAGAAAAAGCCATCTTCGGGGGTTCAGAAGGCGGTCTCTTCATATGTCCCCCTCTCCACCCAGTTCCAGATGGTCTCTTTGCAACTGCTAAGCTAATAGAGTACTTAGCTAAATCTGGCACGCCTCTCTCCGAGCTAGTATCTTCACTGCCCCGATTTTATGCGGTTAGAGGCAGCGTAGCTTGCCCGTGGGAGCTTCGAGGAAAAGTCTTTAGAGGTCTCATTGAGGAGCTAAGAGACCATAAAGTTGACTTGCTAGACGGGATAAAAGTGTTTCATAACGAGGGCTGGGTGCTCATCTTACCAAGTCTAACGGAGCCTGTACTAAACATATATGTTGAGGGCGTAAATGAAGCAGCAACAGAGTCTCTATTAAAACAGTACGTGGCGAAGATAAGGGAGATGACGAGGTACACCTCATGACAAACAACTTCTTAAATCTTCAGCAGCCTTTTCGGGAGATACTGTGTTGATCACAACTCCCGTACTTAGCTCAAATCCAGCGTGAATGCTGAGCCTCGGATAAACTTCTATCCTCCAATGATAAAACCCGTACTCGCCAATAGGGGGTATTTTGTACACGAGGTTATAAGGAACCTTGCCCAATGCCCTAAACAAAGCTTTAAACGCCCTTTTCAACACCTTAGCTAGAGATGATATTTCCTCGTTGCTTAAGTTAAATGGTGTCGGGAGGTGTTTCTCAGGTAAAATCCACATTTCATATGGAAAAATGCTTGCCCAAGGACTTAACACAAGATATCCATGCTCCCTAAATACAACTCTTTCACTCAACTTCTCTTTTTCAACAACTTCGCAAAGTGCGCAGACACCGTCTTTCTCATAACGTTTAAGCGCCTTTAGCTCATAAGCTACCTCTTCAGGGACAAAAGGTAGCGTAGCGAGCTGTGTATGTGGATGTGATATGGAAGCTCCAGCAGCTACGCCTGAATTCTTAAAGATGCTTATGTACTTAACAAAGCTCTGACTTGCATAATGTCTTGCTCGTTCAAAAATAGCTGATAAAGCTAGTGCGAGCTGTTCTTCTTCTATGGTGTCTAAATCTGCATTGTGGTTAGGTGTCTCAACTAAAACCTCGTGAAAACCTCTTGCTGCCATGGCTTTTAACCAATCATTTCTTCTTCTAAGCTTAGCTTGTGGTGTAAGCGCGGGATATTTGTTCGGAAAACACCTAATAAGCCAGTTTTTAACTCTCTGATCACCTTGCTCAACAGCCTTCTTTAATTCATTGCCTTCTAAGACATATGCTAAACTAGCTGGAGGCGTTAAACGCTCATTTCCAGGACAAAAGAAGCATAGCTCAGCTTCAGCAGTTTTTTCCACAATCGTTGGCTTGGGGCGAGCTCTCCTCTTCTCTGCTACGATAACCCACTTATCTAAGAAATAGTGCTTTCTTATCTCAGTCATCGTCATCACCAAGGGGTTATTTCCAGATGATGTTTAAAACTGAGGATACTTTTAAGTTATATACGTAGATAAAAAGGGGTTTTGTACAACATGGTCATAAAGTTTGGGACAGATGGCTGGCGCGCTATCATAGATCAGGATTTCAATGATAGGAATGTGGCAATGTTAGCTCAAGCAGTAGCGAACTACCTAATTAACTTAAAGATGGAGAGGCGAGGCGTAGCGATAGGCTACGATACTAGGCGCAAATCAAAGCATTTCGCTAAGATAGTCGCTGAAGTATTTGCTGGCAACGACATACCAGTTATGTTTACCGAAGACTACACACCGACTCCTGCTTTAGCTTACACCGTCTTAAAACATAAGCTAGCTGGAGCAGTCATGATAACAGCTTCACATAACCCACCTGAATGGAATGGTTTTAAGTTCATACCATACCATACAGGACCAGCTTTACCTGAAGAAACTTCAGCTATTGAAAGCGAAATTTCAAAAGTATACGGCAAGAAAGTGAGAAGAATGGACTTTGAAAAAGCTATTTCACGTGGCTTAATCACCTTATATAGCCCAAAAGAAGACTACGCACACTGGGTGTTAAGCTTCCTAGACCTAAACTTATTGAAAAACAAGCGTTTAAAGGTCATCGTAGACCCAATGCATGGAGCATCATGCGGCTACTTAGATTATATTCTCTCACAAATAGGTTGCGAAATCGAAGTTATCCATGGGACTCCCGACCCCCTTTTCGGAGGCTTAACACCTGAACCTATCGAGAAAAACCTACATGCTTTATCAGAACACGTTGTTTTGCGCGGTGCTGATATAGGATTAGCGACGGATGGTGACGCTGATAGGGTAGGCGTCTGCGACGTTAACGGAGTATTTATCTCACCAAATCAGTTATATCCACTACTATACCTACACCTAATTGAGTTTAAAAACATGAAAGGAAACGTTGCTAGAACAGTTTCTACAACACATTTAGTCGATAGAATAGCTGAACATTACGGGTATCAGTCAATAGAGACGCCAGTAGGCTTCAAGTACATAGGCAAGCTGTTAAGGGAGGGAAAGGCCATTATCGGAGGAGAGGAAAGCGGTGGCTTTAGCATTGTTAACCACGTCTCAGAAAAAGATGGGATCTTAACAGCACTTTTAGCTGCCGAGATAAAGGCCGAGCTCAACTTCTCCTTAACGTCAAGGCTTAATCAAATACATGAACGCTATGGCTTCATGATAAGCGGGCGAGTAGATGTAAGATGTGAGAAGGGCCGTGAAGTTGTAGAACTCATTAAGAGATCAAGTATATCCAAGGTAGCAGGATTGGAGGTTTCAAAGGTTATTGATATAGATGGCATAAAATTTGTTCTTAGAAACGGCAGCTGGTTATTGCTAAGAGCTTCTGGGACTGAACCACTGCTTAGAATATATGCTGAGTCAAATAGCAGGGAAAAACTTGAAGAGCTACTAGGCTTCGGTAAAAAGCTGGCTGAGGAAACATCGCTTAAGCTGGCATAGCTACTTTAGCATCTTTTCTTCCATCTCCTTCAAGTAAGCTGAAGACTGCTTTACATCAACAAATAAGCTTTGTACGCTAAGCACATCGTCAACTTCAACAACTTTCTTACCAGAATTCCTTGCCTTAGTGGCTGCTGGAGATAAGAGCTGAGTCGCATACCTTAAGGAGTACTCTTCTCCAAGACTGGTTAACTTCTCTAAAGCTTCTTCGGAGAGCTCAATACCCTCCTCTTTAGCTCTAATCTTTAGGATCTCCTTTATTTCATCGCGTGAATACGGCTTTGTCTTAATGATCAACAACCTATCTAGTATGTCAAGTGGTATGCCATGTGGAGCTTCGACATCAGTACCTCTGACCTTAGTAACTCCTCTATTCGTAGCTAAAACTATTATAGGTGCGAGCTCGCTTTCCATAGCTCTACCTAAAAACGAGAAAGCTTCGATGTCTAACATGTGGACATCGTCTATGAAAAGCACACCAGGCAATATCTCAGCTCTACCAGTATCAACCCACCTCTTGACGCTTTCGTCAACTCTCTGCCTAACTTCGCTTGAGATTTCCCTATCTTCGACTCCAAACAGCAAGCTGAACAAACTCCCGCTTCTTGCGTTCATAACATCTAAATCGTGTAAAGTTACCGTGTGGACGAACTCCCTCTCCTTTGCCGTCGGACCATCAGGCATAGAAACCTTCTGCTCAACTACTATATCAAGAACTTCTCCTCCAGACTCAACACATTTGCCGATCTTCGTGATTTTCCCAGTTTCAGCATCGATCATTACTACATCCCCAACGTTTATCTGCTTTGCAATAAGCTCCTTAGCGACATTCTCGTCTACGTGAAGGGCCCTACTTTCCGCTTTAGTCTTAAGCACAATCTTAGCTCCCTCAGGAACTTGTTGAAACGGGTTATATGGGTGTCTCGTCATCCTAATGTTTAAATCAGAGACTACCCCCTCGTACACCTTCCTAACCTCACGCCTTCTAACCCCTATAGCTCTTCTCATAGCTCGCGTAAGAACCTCGGTCTTCTTCATCTCAGCAGAGTATATCTCAGAGCCAGATATGGCTACGAAGGGGACATCTTCTCCAAGTTCCTTAGCCATAGCAATGGCAATAGCAGTCTTACCGGTGCCGGGAGGACCTACAAGTAAAACACCTCTACCAGCCATCTTACCCTCTCTTACAAGTTGAACAACAATGCCAGCTGCTTCCCTAGCCTCAATTTGCCCAACAAGTCCATCTGCAATTTGGAGAGCTTTACCATTTTTTAACCCAAGACCCTTAATGTGGCTATGAGCACCTATGCGCTCAAACTTCCTAGACGACAATACTACACCCGCCTTCCCTCACAGTGCTAACGTAGTTTTAAAGAGGATTTAAAACTGGCTCATTTAGTAAAGAACAGCTTAAATACTTCTCATTAACCTTAAAAGCTCTAAAGGGAGTGATCAAATGGAACGAGGTGTCTTCGTAAGCAACTTCATTGAGGATGTCAAAGAAAGCTTTGCCTTGCCACAAAGGGTCTACATATTTGACACGACGCTAAGAGATGGGGAGCAAACACCGGGAGTCTGTTATACTGATGAGGAGAAGCTGGAAATAGCTAAGCAACTTGACAAGCTTGGCGTAGATGTCATTGAGGCAGGCTTCCCGATAAACTCAGAAGACGAGTTTAAAGCTGTAAAGATGATTGCTGAAACAGGTTTAAAAGCTAAGGTATGTGGTCTAGCCAGGTGCGTTCAAGCAGACATAGACGCTTGTATAAAAGCTAACGTCCAGAGAATACACGTCTTCATAGGCACATCAGATATTCACTTAACCTATAAGCTTAGGTTAACAGAAGAACAGGCATTAGAACAAGCTGTAAAGGCAGTTGAATACGTTAAAGCCCATGGATTTGAATGCGAATTCTCTTGTGAAGATGCTACGCGCACACCTCTACAAAGGTTAATCAAGTTCTATAAGTCAGTTGAAGAGGCTGGAGCAGATATCCATAATATACCCGACACGGTAGGTGTGATTGAGCCTGACGCCATGAAATACCTAATTTTAAATCTTAAACAGCACCTTAAGAAGCCTATATCAGTTCACTGTCACAATGACTTTGGACTTGCGGTCGCAAACACCTTGGCTGCAGTGAAAGCCGGTGCGGAGCAAGTTCACGTAACAGTCAACGGCTTAGGAGAGCGAGGAGGCAACGCAAGCTTAGAACAGGTTGTAGCAGCTCTATATGCTTTGTACAGGGTCAATACCAACATAAACTTAAGGCTACTTACTGAGACATCAAAACTAGTCCAAAGGTTAAGCATGGTCAGGTTACCTCCAAACTACCCAATAGTAGGAGACAACGCGTTTGCGCACGAAGCAGGTATTCACGTGCATGGAGTTTTAGCTAAAGCTGAGTCTTATGAGCCGCTTGTGCCAGAAATGGTTGGTCAAACTAGAAGGATAGTCATGGGCAAACACACAGGCAAACATGCTGTTAGCAACTTCGTAAAAGCTAAGTACAACGTAACTGACGAGCAAATAAAGGTCATCGTTGAGAAGGTAAAAGCTCTCAGCGCTAAGAAAAAGAAGATCTTAGAAGACGACGTTATCGCCATAACTGAAGAAGTTCTCGGAATGATGCCTGAAAAAGAAAGAAAAGTCAACTTGAGCGAAATAGTAGTAGTTACTGGAAATAAGATTACCCCAACAGCATCTGTCCAACTCGAGTTACCGGAAGGCGTTAAAAAGGTAGCTGCTGGAGTAGGCGTAGGTCCTGTAGATGCTGCAGCTATAGCTATACAAAAAGCTCTTGGAGAGGAAATCCGCTTAACAAACTATAAGCTTGAGGCGATTTCAGGCGGCACAGATTCGCTTGCCTCAGTAGAAGTTACGATTGAAGATAACAAAGGAAATGTTGCTAGAGGCGTAGCTGTAAGCGGAGATATAGTGATGGCGTCAGTAAACGCCTTAATGGACAGCATTAATAAGTTACTAGCTAGAAGAAGCTAGGTAAGCCACTTTAAAGGAGGCTGTCTTCTACGTATAAGGCCTTGTTTATAGTAGGGGACGGCATGGCTGATAGACCAATAAAACAGCTTGGCTTCAGGACACCACTTGAAGTAGCTTCTATCCCCAATATAACCGATTTAGCTAGAAAGGGCGCATTAGGCCTTTTAGATGTAATAGCTCCTGGACACCCGCCTGGAAGCGATACAGCGCACTTAGCCTTGCTCGGCTACGACCCATTTAAGACATACCCAGGAAGAGGGGTTTTCGAAGCTGCAGGAGTGGGCATTAATCTAGTTGAAGGAGATGTTGCGTTTAGAGGCAATTTAGCTACAATAAGCGAAGATCAGGTAATAGTCGATAGGAGAGCTGGCAGAATAACCGAGGGAGCTGACGCTTTAGTCAATGCCTTAAAAGACATTAAAATCGAGTCAGTTGAGGGAGTGAAACTCCTGATTGAGCACGCTACGGAGCACCGGTTTGCAGTAGTATTTAGAGGCTTAAATCTATCACCTAGTGTAACAGACACTGATCCACATGAAGTTGGAGTAAAACTACCTAAATGCCAGCCAACCGAACACAGCTTAGCTGCTGAGAGAACAGCCAAAGCTGTAAACGAGTTTACTGAGAAAGCTTTGCAAATATTAAGAGAGCATCCTATAAACCTTGAGAGAAAATCAAGGGGGTTAATGCCTGCAAACGCTGTGCTGCTCCGAGGACCAGCTATGATGTCGAAAATTCCTACTCTTGAAGAACGCTTTAATATAAAATCTGCTTGCGTGGCTGCCGTAGCTTTAGTAAAAGGGGTTTGTAAAATCGTAGGGATGGAAGTAATAAACGTTCCTGGAACAACAGGCGCTGTAGATTCAAAGCTTGAGAATAAAGCCGATGCAGCAGTTCAACTACTAAGAGATCACGACTTAGTGTTTATTAACGTGAAGGGCGCTGATGAGGCAAGCCACGACGCAGATATCGAAGGTAAGATAAGAGTTATCGAAAAACTTGACTCCATGGTTGGCAGAATCCTCAACAACGTTGAGGATTTAGACAAGCTGTATATCGTCATAACAGCAGATCACGCAACCCCTATTTCAGTTAGAAACCATACAGGTGATCCTACGCCGCTGCTAATCTGTGGACCTGAAGTACTACCTGACGGCTCAAGAGAGTTTAGTGAAAAAGCCGCAATGCATGGAGGTTTAGGTAGGCTTAGAGGAATGGATGTAATGCCTATACTGATGAACTATTTAGGAAAGATGAAAAAAGTAGGTGCTTAGCCCCCTTTTCTAGCTCTCTCAATGAGCTTCTTCTCTCTTTCTTCTAAAGCAGCTATAGCTCCACGAGCAAGCTCTCTTACAAAATCAAGCTTAGTTATCACTCCCACAAGCTTGCCATTGTCATATACCGGTAAGCCGTCAACTCCATGTTCCAACATCAGCTTAGCTGCTTCCGCAGCGTCAGCTGTAGCCTTAACTTTCACGTTTACTGGGACCATCATATCTTCAGCAACGAGCGGCGTCACTTTAACGAACCTAGCTATCTTTCTTCCTGCCCTCTCTATTTTCCTAACCCACGTTATCCTCCTCCTACGTTCAAGCCTATCTTTAACAGGCGTAAAGACCAACTTACTTTCACTTATAACGCCCTCAACGCTATCTCCTTCAGCTACCACTACTGCGTCTAAGTAGTGGCTTTCCATCAGCTTAACTACGTGCGCTAAAGAGCAATGCCTTGGAACTATACCAACTTTATGCGGGTAAATCAAGTTCTCAACTAAAGCTCTGCCTGCGTAATATTTTGCATATGCTTCTACTAAGTCGTCCTTAGTCACCATATACTTAGCACCATCACCTTCAACTAGCGCGCAGTCAATGTCGTGGAAAAGCATTGTGGACACGACTTCCTCTAAACTAGCATTAGCACTTACCACAGGAACGCTCCTCATCATAATCTGCTCTATAAACCTAGGTTCATATGCACGACGCCTCCAAATAGGTCCCTTTAGACCAAGTGCCTTTACAATGCAGCGCTTTGATAAAGCCCCCTCAACGTTTCCTTTTTCATTAAGAACTAATAGATGACTAACCTTATGCCTTAACATGATGTTTATAGCCCGTGTTATATCGTCTGAACTAGTGACGGCGTAAATGGTTTTTGAAGCTACGTCGCGTGCTGTGAGAAGTGGCGGTCTAACTTCAACAGCTTTTTCAACAAGTACTTGCTTAAGCCTATCAGAAGGCGTGACGTATTCGACTTCGATGGGCGTTGGAGGCGCAATAGCTGGAGCAACTTCAACAACTGGCTTAGCACCTTGCAAGTACGCGTAGACTACGTCTTCTTGGCGAATAACGCCTAAGACCCTTCCATCAGCGTCCACAACTGGCAACAAGTTGAAATCGTGATCTAATAGAAACTCGGCAACCATTTCAATCGGCACGCCCGCGTGAGCAACGATAACCCCCTTAGTCATGAAGGACTTGACTTTACCAGGACTTCTAATTCCACGTTCAGATTCTAGATGAAATAGCCAGCTTCTCTGATCAATGAGGTCTTTAGGAGTTATTATTCCCACAATCCTTCCATTCCTCTCAACTAATACCGCATCAACGCCTTCATCGACAAGCTTATGCCAAACTCGATCTATTCGCTCACTCGGCTTACAGGAACAATATTCCTTAGTTATGACCTCTCCAACTGTCCTGGCTTTAGGCTTATAACCAGCAGTTAATAGCGATCGTAGGATATCCATTAAGCTGAGAACTCCTACAAGCTTAGGGTTTTCAACAGAATCAGCTACAGGAGCTGCCTTTACGTTATGCTCTATCATTACATTAAAAGCTGTCTGCAAGTCCATTTCTTTAAACAATATTGGATGTCTTCGAATGAAATCCTCAACTTTAGCTTCACTTTTAAGAGAAGTAATTCTTATCACATCACGTCTAACAACAAAACCAACTAACTTATCATCTTCGATAACAGCTGGCGCACATCGCGCCCCCGTCTTCTTCATTAATGCCTTCACTTCGGTAATTCTAGTATGTGGGGATACAACTACCGTGGGCTGCTTCATTACCTCCCAGACCTTCAAGTTAAACCCCTCTTTCTAAGAGCAGCAGCCTTTTAGCTCAACCTATAAGCTTCTTAAACTCTCTTGTGATCTCTTCATATCTTCTGAGCTCACTTGGAGTAATGCTAGGCTGAATGACTTTGAGCGCCTCTTCGAAGTGCTTCATTGACACTTTCTTAGGCTTCATATCCTCTCTTAAGGCTATTAGGGCAGCTTCTCTGCAAACAGCTTCAATATCCGCTCCAGTATATCCTTCAGTTTTCTCAGCTAACACCTCTAGATTCACGTCTTCAGCTAAAGGCATTTTACGCGTATGTACCTTAAAGATTTCAAGTCTAGCTTTCTTATCGGGTGGCGGCACATAGACGATTCTATCAAATCTACCAGGTCTAAGCAAAGCTGTATCTAAGATATCAGGCCTATTAGTAGCTCCTATTACCACAACTTTCTTTAAAGCTACGATGCCGTCCATTTCAGTTAATAGCTGATTTACAATCCTCTCTGTAACGCCAGCGTCAAGGCGTGTGCCTCTTTTCGGAGCTATGGCGTCAAGCTCATCAAAGAATATTATGCAAGGAGCTGTTTGTCTAGCCTTCCTAAAGATTTCTCTGATCGCCTTTTCAGATTCACCAACCCACTTGCTTAAAACCTCAGGTCCTTTGACAGCTATGAAGTTTGCTTCGCTTTCGGTTGCGACTGCTTTTGCTAATAAGGTCTTACCAGTGCCAGGAGGACCATACAGCAAGATGCCCTTGGGAGGCGTTATCCCCATCTGCTCAAAGAGTTCTGGATTCTTTATAGGCCATTCAACCATCTCCCTAAGCTGCCTCTTAACGTCTTCAAGGCCTCCGATGTCATCCCAGTGCACTTCAGGTACTTCTACAATAACCTCTCTAAGCGCTGAAGGCTGAATATCCTTAAGCGCATCCATAAAGTCCTCACGAGTAACTTTAAGCTTCTCAAGAAGTTCAGTGGGTATCGTCTCCTTTTCTAAGTTTATTTGGGGCAAGAACCTTCTCAAAGCTCTCATAGCTGCTTCTCTACAAAGCGCTGCTAGATCTGCTCCTGTAAAGCCATGGGTTATGTCCGCAAGCTCGTCTAAGTTCACGTCTTCGGCTAAAGGCATATTACGCACGTGAACTTGTAAGATCTCTCTTCTACCGCGCTTGTCAGGCATGCCGATGGCGATCTCTCTATCAAATCTACCAGGTCTTCTCAATGCTGGATCGACAGCCTCAGGCCTATTGGTGGCAGCTATAACAATAACTTGTCCTCTGCCCTTTAAGCCGTCCATTAACGTCAAAAGTTGCGAGACGACACGCCTCTCAACCTCGCCCGTAACCTCCTCTCTCTTCGGAGCTATGGCGTCAACTTCGTCAATGAATATTATGCTCGGCGCGTTTTCTTCAGCTTCCTTAAACACTTCTCTAAGCCTTGCTTCAGACTCTCCATAAAACTTGCTCATAATTTCAGGACCGTTAATCGCTATGAAGTTTGCACCAGATTCATTTGCAACAGCTTTGGCTAACAACGTCTTACCACAACCTGGAGGACCATATAGCAACACTCCCTTAGGTGGCTCAATGCCCAAGTGTCTGAATAGCTCGGGGTGCTTCAACGGCAGCTCGATCATTTCCCTTATCTTTTGTTTGGCATCTTCAAGATCGCCTATATCTTCATAAGTAACCCTCGGTAGAGCAACTTCAACTTCTTTAGCAGGCTCCTCTCTAATCACAACTTCAGTATTATCGGTAACATACGCATATGTAGCAGGCTGTATAGCTGTTACAATAAGCCTAAGAGCAACACCTAAAACTGGCACTTGAATGGTATCTCCCTTGCTTAAAGGCTTTCCAACAAGCTGTCTCTTAACATACTCACTAAATTCAGGACCAAATCTCATTGGTTCAGGAGGAGCAAAAACAACCTTCGTAGCAGGTCTCACATCCGCTTTAGCAACAGAAACCATATCGCCAACAGATACCCCAGCATTTTGGCGAACCAAACCATCAATTCTTATGATCTCAGCTCCCTCATCTTCAGGATAGGCCGGCCAAGCAACAGCTACGGTAGTCTTCTTACCAGATATCTCAATGTAATCTCCAGGGCTGAGGCCGAGAGCATTCATGACTTTCCTATCAATACGCGCGATGCCCCTACCAACGTCACGTGACCTTGCTTCGGCAACACGAAGTTGAACCTTCTTACTGCTCATTACAAACACCTAACCTTACTATTTTTTACACTCCTCCCTCTTTAAGCAAAATATATATGTTTCGAAGTGAAATATATTGCTGCGAAATATAGGTGTTAGGAACATGTCTTTTTCATGGGATCTATTTGAAGAGATAAGACGCGTTAGAAAGGAGATTGACCGGATGCTCAATGACCTATTAAGGTGGCCTAAAGAAGCGGTTTCTCTACCAAAACCTGTGACGGTAGCCGAAGGTCAGTATAGAGAGCCTTTGATTGACGTACAAGAAACAGAAAGCGAGGTCATAGTCTTAGCTGAGCTTCCAGGTGTAAGCAAAGAGGATATTCAGGTAAGCATAGTAGACGATAGCTTAGAGCTTAAAGCAGAGCTTAAGAAAGAAGGTAAGGTTGAAGGAGAACGATACTTCATTTCTGAGAGAAGATACGCTGGTTTTTACCGCAGAATAAGACTGCCTGTTAAAGTCGATGTGTCAAAAGCTAAGGCGAGCTTTAAGAATGGAGTACTTGAAGTTAGGCTTCCAAAACTTGAAGCTGTTAAAAGAACTCATATCAAAGTGGAGTAGTTCGAAGACAACGTATAAAAGCTAAACTCCTCCCCTTTCTTTATGGTGTAACATCTTGGAGGAGCTGAAGCGCATTTCTCCGGAGAAGACTTCATACTTAGCATGGCTTGCTAAAATTGAGTTAACAGAAGAAGAAAAGAAGCTTTTCACAGAGCAGCTGAACAGGATATTAGAGTTCTTTAGAGAAATTGATAAGATCGACACCTCAAATGTGCCTCCTACATATCATGTGCTACCGATATCCAATGTTTTCAGAGAGGACGAACCCGAACCTCCTCTACCTCAAGAAGAGGCTCTTAAAAACGCTCCTCGCAAGAAAGATGGCTTTTTCATAGCACCTAAAATTGTTTAAGGAGGTTTACTCTTGAATATACTTGACCTCACGTTATCTGAGCTTATTGACAAGCTTGCAAGAGAAGAGCTTGAGCTTGAGAAAGTATTGGAAGAGTATAGCTTTCGAATTAGAAGTGTTGAAGATAAGCTCAACTCCTACGTGACAGTCTTAGACCCCCCATTGACGTATATCAGGTCTCCTCAACAAGTACTCAAAGGTTCGCCAATAGCAATTAAAGACAACATATGCACAAAAGGTGTTAAAACGACGTGTTCATCTAAGATCCTGGAAAACTACATCCCTCCCTATAACGCGACAGTTATTGAAAAACTCGCTGAAGCTGGCTTTACGTTAATAGGCAAGACTAATATGGATGAGTTTGCCATGGGCTCTTCAACCGAAACAAGCGCTTTCGGTCCAACAAGAAACCCATGGAATTTAAATAAGGTACCAGGAGGATCGTCTGGTGGAAGTGCCGCAGCTGTAGCTGCTAGAGAAGCTGTTGCAGCATTAGGCTCTGATACAGGAGGCTCAATTAGATGTCCAGCAGCATTTTGCGGTGTTGTAGGTTTAAAGCCCACTTACGGCTTAGTTAGCAGGTATGGGTTAATAGCTTATGCCAATAGCTTAGAACAAATCGGTCCTATAACTAGGGACGTTAAAGATGCTGCTTTACTGCTCGACATTATAGCTGGTAGAGATGAGCGCGACAGCACATCAATAGACAAGCCCATCAGCTCATATCTAAACACGTTGGTGGCTGACGTTAAGGGGATTAAGATAGGTGTTCCGAAGGAGATGTTTGGCGAAGGTATAGATTCGAGAGTTGCTGATATTGTTTGGTCCGCGATAAAGCTTCTCGAAACTCACGGTGCTGAATACCATGAGATAAGCTTGCCATCACTATCATATGCTTTGCCAGCTTACTACATAATTGCGATGTCTGAAGCTAGTTCAAACTTAGCTAGATACGATGGGGTACGTTATGGCTTTTCAGCTTTTGAAAACGGAATGGACTGGGCCACTTCCTTTTCAAAGACGAGAGGCAAAGGCTTTGGCATGGAGGTTAAGCGTAGGATAATTTTGGGGACTTTTGCGTTATCAGCTGGTTTCTACGAAGAATACTATTTAAAAGCCCTCAAAGTGCGCACACTTATAAAACAAGACTTTGATAAAGCCTTTAAGAATTATCACGTGCTAATATCCCCCACCATGCCCACCCCCGCTTTTAACATAGGGGAGAAAATCCTAGACCCGCTATCAATGTACATGATGGATGTAGAAACCGTGCCGGTAAATTTAGCTGGCATACCTGCGCTATCAGTCCCTTGTGGTTTCGTGAATGGTTTGCCAGTAGGCATGCAAATAATGGCCCCTGCTTTGAGAGAAGACATCATGTTAAAAGTCGGCTACGCCTTCGAGACCTTATCAAAGCTTAGAAACCTTAAACCCCCCGTATGAGGACAAAAACCTTTTTCTCCAAGCTAAGTGGAAAAACCATTAAAGCTAATAGAGCTAATTAGGTGTCGCTGCGTGTCAGCAAGTTACCCTGTTACGATAGGTCTTGAAGTGCATTGTCAGCTAACAAGTCTAAAAACCAAGTTATTCTGCAGTTGTCCAGCTGATTACAGAGGTAAACCTCCAAACACGCATGTATGTCCAGTTTGTCTCGGCTTACCGGGTTCTTTGCCAGTTTTAAACAGAAAGGCAGTCGAATACGCAGTAATGGCTGCGTTAGCTTTAAACTGCAAGCTTAATCGACGTTGCATCTTAGTTAGAAAAAACTACTTTTACGTAGACATGGCGAAAAACTTTCAAATATCAATGTACGAGAAAGCTGGAGGCTCGCCAATAGGCGTAGATGGTTATATAACGATAAATGTTGATGGCCAGAAAAAGAGGATCGGCATTTATAGAATTCAACTTGAAGAAGACCCAGCAAGATTAGTTCACATGGGTCCCATAGACCTGTCTCCCTATACGTTAGTAGACTATAATCGCTCAGGCATTGCTTTATTAGAAATAGTCACAAAACCCGAGCTACATTCTCCAAGAGAAGCTAGGCTATTTCTGCAAAAGCTTAGGTCGATTTTGGAGCATCTAGGAATTTTTGATGGAAGCTTAGAAGGCTCGATGCGTTGTGATGCTAATATATCGATACAAGGGGGTGGTAGAGTAGAAATTAAGAACATATCGTCTTTTAAAGAAGTCGAAAGGGCGCTAAACTTCGAGATAAGCAGGCAAACAGAGCTCGTTAAGAAGGGCTTATCAGTTGAAAGAGAAACTCGTCACTGGGATGAAGCGCGGAGAATTACGATAACGTTAAGGGCTAAGGAAGAGGAATACGATTATAGATACTTCCCAGAACCTGATCTCTTACCAGTTGACTTAACAGATGAGTTTATTGAGTCAGTAAAAGCTAAGATGCCTGAATTACCGGATGCTCGCGCAGAGCGCTTCATAAAACAATATGGTTTACCAGAATATGATGCCGCCGTATTGACAGGTGATAAGGCATTAGCTGATTTCTTTGAAGCGTGTGTTAAAAATTATCCAGATGCCAAAAAAGTCAGTAACTGGATTATGGGGGATTTATTAGGAGTTCTCCACGAATTAGACATGGATTTAAACGAGTCAAAGATAACACCCGACCTTTTAGTAGAAATGCTGAAGCTCATTGATCAAGGAGTTATAAGCGGTAAAATAGGGAAATACCTCTTGCCAAGAATGGTTAAGGAAGGTAAGAGGCCCAGCGAAATAGTAGCTGAAAGCGGACTTACAAGGCTAGCTGACAGAGCTTCTTTAGAAGAGCTCGTGGAAAAGGTGTTTAGAGAGAATCCTAAAGCTGTTAAAGACGCTTTAATGGATGAAAAAGCTATACACTTCCTAATTGGACAAGTAATGAAAGCTACGCGTGGGCGCGCAGATCCGCAAATAACAAATGAGCTAGTTCGCAGCAAGCTTGCAGAGCTAAAGTCTAAGCAAATACACGTTGAGGTTTAACCTTGATAGCTTTAGTAGCGCTAAGCCTCACCTTAGCGATTATGGTAGCTTGGATACTCGGAGCAAACGATGCAGCAAATTCAACAGCAACAGTAGTGGGTGGGGGCGTCATATCATTAAGACGCGCTTTAACGCTATTCTCAATATTCGTTTTTCTAGGAGCAACAACTCAAGGATATAAAGTAATCAAGACCATAGGCAGGGGCATAGTGCCCATAGAAATAATGTCCTCCTCAGCCGTTATAGCAGCGGCGCTCGCAGCTTTTCTATGGCTTCTTCTATGCACATGGAAGGGTATACCAGTTTCAACAACACATACTTCCGTAGGTGCTGTGCTTGGATTTGGGTTAATAGCTGCAGGTGTTGAGAAAATTAACTTTGCGGTGTTAATGAAAGTTTTCATAAGCTGGGCATTCTCCCCGCTTATAGCGATGGTCATATCTTTAACTGTCTACAAGTTACTCGAGCATCTTTTCTCAAAAATACCTCCGCACAAACTTTCTACATATGATTCGGCTATGAGGTTAATGCTCATAGGAGTAGTATGCTTTACAGCTTATTCATTTGGAGCAAATGACGTGGCGAATGCTGTCGGGATATTTGATGCATTAGTTGAGAGAAGCCTAGGCACAAGCTTCGTCATCTCTACAATGTTCCTATCGGCTATAGGTGCTTTAGGCATAATTCTTGGGGGCTTTACCTACGGCCATAAGGTAATATCCACTATAGGCTTTAAGATAACTAAGTTGTCTCCGCTAAGCGCCTTCACCGCTCAATTCAGTATGGCATTAACAGTATTGCTCTTTACAACAATACCGCATACGCTCTTCGGCTACGGAATGCCAATCTCGACAACACATTCGATAGTTGGCGCAGTAATAGGTGTTGGCATTGCCAAGGGGGTGAAGTCAATAGATAGGGTAGTAGTAACCTATATATTAGCGTCTTGGGCGCTTACAGTCCCCATCGCAGCTACTTTAGCTATAGTTATTTACCTGTTGTTTAATGTAATATTCGGAGTGGCTTAGTTTGCCACATAGCAGTGCTAACATAATGGAGTGGATTGGTAGAAGATTAGAGAAGAAAGCTTTTGAAAGATCAAAAGTCCACATGGACAAAGCTTTCGAAGCTCTGCTGTCACTTCAAAAAGCTGTAAACGCGTACTTTAACCAGGAGCTTGATCAGCTAAAGCATTATGCTAGCGAAACAGCAGAAGCCGAGGAGGAAGCCGACGATATTAAGAGAAAGATCATAGATGATATGTCAAGAGGCGCTTTCCACCCAATAGATAGGGACATGTTAACTAGACTAATCTTCTCCATTGATGACATCGCTACCTATGCTAAGACGATAGCAAAGCGTTTAGAATTGTTGCCTGAGCTCGCGTCAGAAGTGGATGAAGAGCTAGTAAACGACTTTAAGGAATTTGCTAATAGGCTAGTGTACATAACCAAGGAGACCAATACCTTAGTTTCACTGCTAATAGAAGACCCAAAGAAAGCAATTGAACACTCACACGTGGTTGAGAGGATAGAAGACGAGATAGACAGCTTCAGAATTTCCTTATTGCAAAAAATGCTTAGAGCAGGAGATAAGTTGGGTTTCGTTAGGCTAACGTTGCTAAAGGAGATTTCAGATGCTATGGAGGAGATAGCTGATCGATGTGAAGACGTAGCGGATGCTGTAAGGTCAATAGCCGTCTCTTACATATAAGCTGGCTCTAGCTAACTTACCTATTAATCACTTGAGCGACGGCATCAAATCCAAGGTCAAAAGCCGTTAAGTTCTGCTCAACAGCTCTCGGAACCCCCTCTTTAACAGCTTCCCTAAGGACATTAACGTTAATAGGCAAGATCTTCGTAGCTGCTAATCCTCCTAGCATAGCAATGTTCGTAGCTACGGGTAAACCTGCTTTTTCAGCTAGTTCTGAAAAATCAAGAGCGATGACGACTTTAGCTAATTGCTTAAGAACTTTGACTAAGTCATCAAATGGTGGATACTTATAAAAGCCAATGCTAACTTCGATTGGTGGTATAACGCGCTTATTCATTAATATTAAGCAACTTGGCTTAGCGAACTTTAATGCTGCTCGCAAAGCCTCCATCGGCTCAAGACCTACTACTACGTCAGCATCGTGTTCTGCTACGAGAGGACCATGTACCTTCTCTCCAATCTTCACGTGGCTTATAACAGCCCCTCCCCTCTGTGAGATACCGAAAACATCAGAGACCACAGCGTCTAAACCTGCTTTCAAGGCAGCTAGTCCAAGTATCTGGGCTGCCTTAACATTTCCTTGCCCTCCAACACCAGCTATTATTAAGCTAATGACTTTCCTCATGAAACCACCTCAAATGCATTGGTAGGGCACAGCTGTGCACAAACACCACATCCCATACACAATGTAGGGTTCACAGCAGCTTTCTTAACGTCCTCCTTCCAGAAAATTGCTGGACAACCAAATTCCGTTAAACAAATCCTACATCCAGTACACTTTTCCTCATTTACGGTATAATAGCGGAGTTTAATACCCTCTCTTCTAGCTCTTCGAACATATTCTTCAGCACAAAGCCTCCTCGCTATAATTACGGCAGGACCATTAAGCTTTAAAGCTTCTTCAAAAACCTCTTGAGTCTTCTTAAGGTCATATGGATCTACAATCTTCACGTAATCTACACCGCATGCCCTGACAACATCTTCCAATACGATTTTCTTAGTAGGCTTTTTCATAGCTGTCTCCCCACTTCCTGGATGTGGCTGAAACCCCGTCATTGCAGTAACTTCGTTATCTAAGATCAACACCTTTACGTTAGATTGATTAAAAACAGCATTTATCAAAGCCGGTATTCCTGCATGGTAAAACGTCGAATCTCCGATAGTCGCTATCACCGGTAGGTGCGTCCCAGATTTAGCTACCCCATTAGCCACTCCTATGCTACCCCCCATGCCAAAAACCGCCTGCTGCATTCTAAAGGGAGGGTTCATGCCTAACGTATAACAGCCTATATCCCCTATAGCTACGTATTCTCCCTTGGAAACTTTCTTAATGGCCCTTTTAAGTGCAAAATACGTTGCTCTATGCGGGCAACCAGCGCAAAACGTCATAATCCTTGGGGTAAGCATACCTTCAGCTAACCTAGTTAACTCACTGAGCGTATTTTCGCGAAAACCACCAAATACCTTAACATCAACTCCAGCAAACTTAGCAATAAGCTCAGTAACTAGATGTGGTTTAAGCTCTCCTTCTCTAGGCAAGTGCCCAGTAAGCTTTCCATATATCCTAATCTTAGGGTTAACGTCCTTAGCTATCCCTGCTAAGAACTTCTCTATAAACGGCTCCCCCTCCTCAACAACTAACACGAAGTCTCTATCAGCTAAGAACTCAGCAATGCTTTTTTCAAGTAGTGGATAGCTCATCCCAACTTTCAATAGTGAAACCTTATCGACAATTCCAAGCTTTTCAACAGCGTCTAAGGCGTAGCTGACAGCTACGCTTGAAGCTACAATACCTAGTTCACCAGAACCTATAACCTTCACAAGCTCATACTTCTCACAAACTTTCTCTGCTTTAGCTAGCTTTTCATGAAGAAGCTTATGTGCATCAGGTATTACATTCGCTCCAGCAAACCCTTTCTTAAGCACAAAATCGAAGTAATAATCATCATGGAAAGAGGGATCTCTACGAACTTTATAAATCTTCCCTAAGACGACACTACCTTTGCTATGGGAAATCCTAGTAACAGACCTAACCATAACAGGTAGCCTAAGTTCCTCTGAAATCTCAAAAGCCAACGCTGTAAAGTCCTTAGCTTCTTGAATATTTGAAGGCTCTAAAACAGGGATTTCTGCTAACAAAGCTACATATCGATTATCTTGCTCGGTAGCTGAGCTATGACCTGAAGGGTCATCTGCCGATATTAAGACAAGACCTCCTTTAAAGCCATGTAATGCACAGTGGATTAAGGGGTCTATAACCCAGTTAACTCCTACATGTTTCATCGAAGCTATACTCCGCTTACCCATCAACGCTCCACCAATAGCAACTTCCCACGCCACCTTCTCGTTTACAGACCATTCAACATAAATGCCCAAATCTTCAGCAACCAAAGCCAGCGTGTCTACAATCTCAGAAGCTGGAGTACCTGGATACGAAGCTGCAATCTCAACTCCTCCTTCTATAGCCCCCCGAGCAATAGCTTCGTTGCCTAGCAGTAGCAGCTTCATACCAGGAGAGTCTGAAGCTATTGGATGCTTCAAGGAGCTAAACCTCCAACTCCGCCTAAGCAAGCTTTACGTTGTTGGAAAAAGCAAACTCCTTATATAACTTATATAAAAAGAAGTGTGAGAAAAAGTGAATGGCAGTTAAGGAGGTTTAGCATATGGGCGAAAACGGAATTAGACAAATTCTCTTAAACGCGTATTCTCAAGGAAGAAAATTCCTCTTAGAACCTGAAGCAAAGCGTATTTGCGAAATCGTAGGCTTGCCTGTTTCACGATGGATCGTAGCTAAAACGCAAGAAGAAGCTATTGAAGCAGCTGAGAAACTCGGATACCCCGTCGTATTAAAAGTGGTATCACCAGATATTCTGCATAAATCCGATGTGGGAGGCGTAATACTCAACTTAGGTAGCCCAAGTCAAGTTAAGGAAGCCTATAACCAGCTAATCAACAACGTGAAAAACCGCAAACCAGATGCACGCATTGAAGGAGTTCTCGTGGAGCCAATGGCTGAGAAAAACATCGAAGTCATAGTCGGAGGAATTAGAGATCCTCAATTTGGTCCAGTCGTAATGTTTGGGCTTGGAGGAATTTTCGTAGAGATATTAAAAGACGTGTCATTTAGGATTACTCCAGTTACGTTAGATGATGCTTACCAGATGATTAAGGAGGTTAAGGGGTACCCAATACTAGCAGGGGCTAGAGGTCAAAAACCTCTAGATATTGAGATTTTAGCTCAGACAATAGTCAAGGTTTCAGATCTCTTTGAGCGATATAGCGAGATCGACCAGCTTGACCTTAACCCAATCTTCGTGTATGAAAGGGGAGCCAAAATTGTTGACGCAAGAATACTCCTTACGCCAAGAGGAGAAGGAGCTTGATGTAATAGCCATAGGCAATATAAACGTGGACTTAACAGCTACCATAGACAAAATACCGGAAGAAGACTCTGAAGTAGAAGCTAAATCTTTTAGCATAAACTTCGGCGGTTCAGCTGCAAACTTTGCTGTTGCCGCATCACGCTTAGGGCTTAAAACTGGGATCATAGCCTGGGTAGGATCAGATGTCTTCGGAGACTTATCTCTACAAGACTTAATGAAGGAAGGCGTTGACGTAAGCAGAGTTAAATACAGCGATTCATTGCCAACAGGTTCAGTAACCGTACTTGTAAGCCCAGATGGTTCACGCAGAATGATAGCTTTTCGCGGTGCAAACAAGTTGCTATCAGCTGATGACCTAGATGAAGAATATTTATCGCGTGCTACGTTAGTACACGCTAGCAACGTGAATATTAACTTAGCTTCAGAAATAGTAGCCAAAGCTAGAAAATTAGGCATTAAGTTCTCCTATGACCCAGGGGGATTAGGGGTTCAAGCAGATAAAAATGCCTTAGAAAAGATCTTCAGCAATACAGATATCTTGTTTTGTAATAAGGTGGAAGTGCATGCTATCGTCGGCTCCGATGATGTTGAAAAATGTGCAGAACACCTATCCAATTTAGCTGACATCGTCATAGTGAAGATGGGAAAAGAAGGAGCTTTAATAAGATCTGGTAATACGTTACATAAGGTACCAGCCTTTAAAGTAAATGCTGTAGACACAACAGGCGCTGGCGACGCCTTCAACGCAGGTTTCATACTAGGTTTATTGAAAAACCAGCCATTAAATGTAGCTGGTCTAATAGCCAATGCAACAGCTGCCTTAAAAATAACTAAAGCTGGTGCAAGACAAGGTCTACCTACGTTAAGTCAAGTAAAGAAGTTTTTAGAATCAAATGGTCTTTTTCTCGAAATATGATAACGCATCAAAAGCCGCTTTAAGCACCTCAGCTTCTACTTCAGGCACTTTAACCATTCTCTGGCCCTTAACTAGGTTGCCGTTCACTATCAAAGCTGCTGCAGCCTTGGCTTTTCTTAAGTAAGCTAATGTGAAGATGACAGAGCATTCCATTTCAACACTTAATACATTTCGTCTCCTCCACATTTCAGCTGAATTAGCTTCAGCATAAAATAAGTCAAAGGTAGCTATT
>QMQV01000004.1 GCA_003649085.1 Thermoproteota archaeon | reverse complement strand
TTAAAAAGTGGCGTGAATACTTTAATGTGACCCAAATGGAGCTTGCAAATAAGCTCAGAATATCTCCTTCAGTTATAAGCGATTATGAAAGTGGCAGGAGAAAATCTCCTGGTTCAAGCTTTGTTAAAAAGCTAACTAAGGCCTTACTTGAAATTGATGAGCAACGTGGCGGGACGATAATAAAGCAGTTTTCTCCGATAGTCAAGATAGGTTCCGACTCTATCCTAGATATTAGAGAGTTTGCAAAGCCCATATCACTTGAGGAGATAAGCAATGAAACTGAAAGTGACATTGTAGCTTGTAGAGACCTGGCTTCTAAGAAAGTCTTAGGGTATACTGTGGTTGAAAGCTTAAGGGCAATAACCACAATGTCGGGTTTTGACTTTCTACAGCTTTTTGGCACTACAACTGAGAGAGTGCTAGTCTTCGTGAACACGAGAACTGGACGTTCGCCCATGGTAGCTGTTAGAGTAGCTCCAATAAAGCCTGCCTCCGTCTTGCTTTATGGAATTAAACAACTTGATCCAGTAGCTGTTCAATTAGCTGAAATTGAGCGTATCCCTTTAATGGTTACTAAGCTTAAGTCCGTCGAAGAGTTGATAAAGAAGCTTAGAAGCTTATGATCTCGTTATAAGACGAAAAACAGTTAGTTGATAGGCGAAAAGGTAAAATATTCGAAGGTAGCCTCTTTAAGTCTAAGACTTCTTCTTTGGTGTCAAGCATGAAGCCTCTTAGAGAAGTCGGCATAGTGGGCTGGGGTTCTTACATTCCCAAATACCGGGTAAAAATTGAAGAAATCGCGAGAATGTGGGGTAAGCGGGGAGAATGGGTTAAAGATGACCTGTTAATAGAGGAAAAAGCTGTTAATGGTCCTGACGAGGATACTGCCACTATGTCTGTCGAAGCTGCAAAAAATGCTCTTAAGAGAGCTAAAGTGAATCCAAAGGATATAGGTGCGGTTTTCGTTGGCACGGAATCAAAGCCTTATGCTGTAAAACCTACAAGTACAATAGTAGCTGAAGCCATAGGAGCAACACCCTACGTGCTAGCTGCTGACTTAGAGTTTGCTTGTAAAGCTGGAACTGAAGCTTTGCAGTGCTGTTTAGGTTTAGTAGCTTCTGGCATGATAAAGTATGGGCTCGCTATAGGCGCTGATACTGCCCAAGGTGCACCAGCTGACCCACTTGAATACTCAGCTGCATGTGGGGGATCGGCTTTTATTATAGGCTCATCTCCTTCTGAGATGGTAGCTAGGCTCGAGGGCTCTGCCTCATATGTAACTGATACTCCTGACTTCTGGAGAAGACCACAACAACCATACCCTTCGCACGCAGAAGCTTTTACTGGAGATCCTGCCTACTTTAAACACATAAGAGAAGCTGTACAAGCTTTACTATCTGAATTAGGGCTTAAGCCATCAGATTTTGACTACGCTGTTTTCCATCAGCCTAACGGGAAGTTTCCGCTAAGAATTGCTCGTCAACTTGGCTTTACTAAAGAGCAATTGATGCCCGGCTATCTTGTCCCGTGGATAGGTAACACATATGCTGGTTCCTCTGTAACGGGTTTTTCAGCAGTTTTAGACGTTGCTAAGCCAGGTCAGAGAGTTCTTTTAGCTTCATATGGCTCTGGTGCAGGCAGTGATGCCTTCAGCTTTGTTGTACAAGATGCTATTATAGAAAAACAGCCCTTAGCTCCGACGGTTAAAGAGTATATTGAGAGAAAGGAGTACATTGACTATGCATTTTACGCCAAGTATAGAGGGAAAATCATATTATCGTGAGGTGCCCACATGCGTAAAGTGGCTATAATTAGTGCAGGTTTGACTAAGATTTCTAGACATTGGGATAAGTCGCTTCAACAGCTTTTTGCTGAAGCTCTTGACAAAGCTCTAGCTTCAACTAAGATAAGCAAAGCTGACGCTATTTTTGTCGGCAACATGTGCGCCCAAGATCTTTCACGTCAAAATAATCTAGGGGCGCTAATAGCGGACTACTCTGGCCATCTTCCCGCTACATCAATTAGAATAGAAGCTGCTTGCGCATCAGCTGGCGCAGCCATACTAACTGGGTATATGGCTGTCGCATCAGGCTTATATGACGTAGTAGTTGCTGGCGGCGTTGAGAAACTTTCCGAGATGAATACGAAGTATGTGACTGAAGCTCTAGGAAAAGCTTCAAATGTAGAGTATGAGCTGTTCTATGGTGCTAGCTTCGTGAGCTTAAACGCGTTAATGATGAAGCTGTACATGGAAACTTATGGTGTAGATCGAACACCTTTTGCTGAGTTTGCTGTCTTAATGCATAAGAACGCCTCAGTAAACCCCTACGCTCAATTGCCATTTGAGATAACACTTGACAAAGCTTTAAGCTCTGAATACATAGCTGAGCCAATATCGCTATATGATTGCGCCCCAATAGGTGATGGCGCCGCTGTCTTGATTATGTGTCCTTTAGAAGAAGCTCGTAAGTATGCAGATAGCTTTGTTGAAGTAGCTGGAATAGCTAGTGCTACAGACACCGTGGATTTAGCTTCAAGAGATGATATCCTCCTATTAAATTCGACGAAGGTGGCTGCCGAAAAAGCGTATAAGATGGCTAAAATTGCCCCCCAAGATATAGACGTTGTTGAGATTCACGATACCTTTACAATAATGGGCTTTGTGTCCTTAGAAAGCTTAGGCGTTGTTGAACGAGGTAAGACGCCTAAATACGTTAAAGAGGGTGTTTTCGAAAAAGACGGGGACTTACCTGTTAACCCCTCTGGCGGCTTAAAGGCTTCAGGTCATCCGGTGGGAGCGACAGGTGCTTATCAAGTAGCTTACTTAACTTTACAACTCCTTGACGCAGCCGGTAAAATGCAAGTACCAAGTCCAGAATATGGACTTGCACAAAACTTAGCTGGAACAGCTTCAGGCTCCTACATAACTATATTGAAGAGGGCGAGGTGATTGTTATGAATTTATCAATTCCTTGTTATTGGAGAGAGATACCTTACAGGTATAGGCTTGAAGGAGTAAAGTGTGACAACTGCGGTAAGGTGATGTACCCGCCAAGACCAAGATGTATAAACTGCGGAAGTAGCAAGCTTTCAAAGTATAAGCTTCCGGAAACTGGCAAAGTATTAACATACTCTGTTCTCTACGAATCTCCTAATGGATTCGAATACAACATACCGTATGTGATCGCTATTATTGAGCTTGATGACGGGACAAAATTGCTATCGCAAATAACAGACTGCCCACCAGACAAGGTTCACGTCGGCATGGCTGTAGAAGCGGTCTTTAGGCGTGTAGCCACAAGTGGAGACAAAGGAATCATAGCCTATGGTGTAAAGTTCAGGCCGATAAGTCCTTAAACAACGTGAGAGTATTTAACTGCAAACAAAACATACTATTTTCAAAGCGTGCGGTGCCATTAAGATGGCAGATTTATATGAGAACATTCTCAATGCATTAGCAAACAAGGTAAGAGTCGACATTTTAAAGTTATTGAGCAAGGATGGAAAAGCTTCCTTTACCGAAATTATGGAGAGGCTCAGAATGGATCCTAAGAGTGAAGCTGGTAAGTTCGGTTATCATCTACGTCTTTTAATGAAGGCTAACTTAATAACGCTTGATGAATCTACTGGCAAGTATGTGTTGACTGATTTAGGTAGACAAGTTGCTGAATACATGTGGAGTATCGAAGAAGCTGCGCGTATAAAGACTGGTGAAATGCTCGTGAGGACTTCAAGTCTAACGATAGAACCCTTTGATCGGCGTAAGATTGCGGAGGTACTGGTTAGAGAGGCTAACGCTCCAAGGACGCTTGCAGATGCTATTTCAAAGGAAGCTGAGGAGAGGCTTTCTAAGCTTCAAATAAAGTACCTCACAGCTGCCTTGATAAGAGAATTTGTTAATGCAATTCTCTTAGAAAAAGGTCTTGAAGAGTATAGGCATTCATTGACAAGACTTGGTCTGCCAGTTTACGATACAACTGAACTCATAAAAAATGCTAGCAGAATGGTTCTTCCCTCTCCGGAATCTGTACACAAGCTTGCTGGTGATTCAGTGTTCGAAGAGTATACGCTTTTAAAGGCTTTACCGAGGTCGATAGGCGACGCTCACTTAGCAGGAGTATTACACTTTAATAATTCCCAGTACTTTGTCTTAAGAATAGCTAACATTCAACATGACCTTAGAATCTTTCTTAAAAATGGGCTAATGCCTGATGGTTCAGGAATCTACCTGCCAGTACATAAACCTCCAACAACACTTAAAGAAGCTTTGACAATAGCTTCTAATCTTGTTTCAGCTACGCAACACTATGTCTCATCATCACAAGCCATTGATATGTTTAACGTTTTCATAGCCCCGTATGCTGACGGAATGAGCTATGAAGACGTTAAAAGCTTAATTTATGATTTCATCCAAGACTTAAACACTAACCAAGATTATAGGCGCTGTGTTCAGCCAATAGCTTTAGGTCTTGAGCTCGGTATCCCTAAGTTTCTTGAAGGAGAAAGAGCTGTTGGAAGGGGAGGTACATACGGTGATTTTGAAGATGCAGCATTGATGCTTTTGAATGCTCTACTCGACGTAATGTTAGAAGGTGATGGTTCAGGTAAGCCTTTCATAAGTCCACAGCTAGTCATTAAGTTAAGAAGGGAGCATGTTAAAACTGAGGTACAAGAAGTCTTGCTCAAGGCGTGTGAACTAGCTTCAAAGTGGGGATCTATTTACTTCGTTAACATGTATCAAGGGTGGCAAGGCGTGAATGTGAGCGTATGCGGTGATTTGTCAAGACTGGACTCTGAGTGGAAAAATGATTGGGAATTAGGCTGTCTTAGAACTGGGATTTTAGATAACGTTACAGTAAACTTGCCGAGGATAGCGCTTGAAGCTAAAGGAGATGATGACATATTTCTCGAACGCTTAGAAGAGCTTTTAGACCTCTGTTATGAGGCTTTAACTATAAAGAGGAAGATAATTGAAGAGAGAATAGCAATTGACGGCATAATGCCCTTTATGGGGCAAGTGGTCAACGGAGATGTCTATTACCACTTAGAAAATAGTTCATTATTGATAAGCTATGTGGGCTTGCCGGAAGCTATAGCATATCATACTGGGCTTGACTTAACAGACTCTTCCGCTCTTTCATTTGCTAAGAAAATCGTTCAAACCATGAGCTCCTATGCCCAACACGCCAAAGCTGGCGATAGGCTTGTTATAAGCAACTTAACCTTTGAGCCTGTTTCAAGCCGCTTAACAAAACTCGACTTAAAATCTGCCCATCGCTCAATAGGCAAGCGTAAAGAAGCCCCTCCAATCTATACGGAGTTTTCAAACACCCCCCCTTATCAGGTGCTTCCTTTGAGAAAGCGCGTCGAAATCGAGGAAGTTTTCCATCAAATGCTTAAAGGAGGGCATTTGCTTGAGATAAAACTTGCTGAACCATCTCCTTCAGCTAAAAGCTTGAATGAGTTTATAAGAAAGGTTGTGGAGTCTAACGTGGGCTTCTTCTGCTTTTCTCGCGACTATACAGTATGCAACATATGTGGTAACATAGTAGGTGGACTTAAGGAAAAATGTTCTAAATGTGGGCATTCTGGGTATAAACTAGTGAAGTTTAGCAGAGTTAATGGGCTCTATAAGCCGTCTTCGCTTTGGAGTGAAGATGATAAGTGGCTAGTTTATAATAGCCAACGCTATATGCTTTAACTACCTGTTAATAGCATTATCGCCTGTGCTAAGTCTCCTTTAGTTTGTTTTAAAGCTCTTCTTGCTTCGTCAAGGCTTACTCCTGCTTGAGCCGCTACAAGCTGTACATCCTCTTCTGGAATCTCTACCTCTTCGACAGGTTTTTCTTCAGGCTTAACTTCTTCAACTTCTCTAGCTTCCCCAATCACTTGAAAAATCGTTTGCCCTGCCATCTTCATTAGCAGCACCTGCGGTTTTTCAATAATGACCTGCTTTTTCCTGGTCTTTATCAACACGTGATCAACATCGGGCATTTCCTCCATTTCAAGCCCCATTCTCTGCATCATTCTCCTCATTTCCCTAGGGCTCATTCTCCTAAACACCTTGAGAAACCCCCTTTCTAATCTTAACAGCAACCCCTCTCCTAAAGCTTAACATCTCCTCTCCATTTAACATAGCAGTACCGACCCCTAAAAGCTCTCCAAAACGATTTACTACAATTACCTCATCTCCGGGTCTAATTTCTGAACTTGCTTCTATTACGTGCTTAGCAAAGAGATCTCTACCCTTTTTAATAAAAGGTTCCGCTTCTTCATTTGCGACAACCTTTAACGCAAGATCCTTAAACTTTGTGAGAAGCCTCTTCGCCCCCTCTATCCCTAAAGTTAAGTAGCCGTCTTTAGGTCTAAATGCTACGACTATATTCCCGTTGCTATTCAATACCATCTTAATCCTCTTAGTCCTCTTAGATAAAATGACCTTATCCCCATCTTCAAATAAACAATCTCCAGCCCCTCTTCCAAACTGATAATCTGCGATAGCTCTAAGTCTTAAGAAATACTCTTCCATGTTCATGGCTAAATATATGTTGTAGTCCCCTTACCCCTATCTTTTTTCAATATCTTCTCAATAGCTTTCATAAAGTCCTCCATTTGGACATATTCACGCCCATTTCTGATAGCAAACATCCCCGCTTCTGTGCATATCGCCTTTATATCTGCTCCGCTAGCGCCTTCAGTTATCTTAGCTAAAGCTTTTATATCGACATCCTCATGTAAGTTCATTGACTTTATATGTATCCTAAAGATGTCTAGTCTACCATTAAAATCTGGCAAGGGGACTTCAATTAAGCGGTCAAATCTTCCTGGTCTTAAAAGAGCAGGGTCTAACATATCTATCCTATTAGTTGCGCCAATGACCTTAACGTCCCCCCTTGAGCTAAACCCATCAAGCTCGCTTAGAAGCTGCATCATTGTTCTATATACCTCTTTTTCACCACTTGTTGAGAAATCATATCTCTTGCCCCCGATAGCGTCTATTTCGTCAATGAACACGATACTAGGCGCTTTCTTTCTAGCTAAAGCAAAAAGCTCTCGAACGAGCCTAGCCCCCTCTCCAATATACTTCTGTACGAGTTCAGACCCAACAACCTTTATGAATGTGGCCTTGCTTTCTCGAGCTACAGCTTTAGCCAGCAAAGTCTTGCCGCAACCAGGGGGACCATATAGCAAAACTCCTTTAGGCGGCTCAATGCCGACTTTTTTAAAGAGATCAGGCTTTGTTAAGGGTAGTTCTATAAGCTCTCTTAGCTCTTCAATTTGTTGCTTTAACCCACCTATATCATTGTAAGTCACCTCAGGCGCATCTATTACCTCCATAGCCCTTATATAGGAGTCGAAAGTTTCAGGTAACACCTCCATTACTGAAAATGTCCTCTGATTTAAGGCAACCCTTGTGCCAGGTAAGAGCTTCTTCTTATCAACTCTCTCCGATACTGTTACTACTAAATTAGGACCTGTAGAACTCTTCACCACGACTCTACCATCTTGTAAGACATCTATCACATATGCTTCGACTAATGGTGGTGTTGAAAGTTTTTCTAATTCTTCGCGTAAAAACTCGATTTCCCTAAGCAGCCTTTCCCTCTCAGCGTATAGTTCGCGTCTTTCTTCTTCAAGGTCTAATAGTCTTTGTTCAAGCTTCTTAATTTGAAGCGTTAAAAACTCCTTGCTTTGAAGCTCTGAGCTTTCACTATCAAAGCTACTCATGTCCTTGAGCACCTTATACATCACAAGGTGAATAAAAACTGTAATATAAACTCTAACCCCCTTATATATCCTAAGAGCTCTCCTAAGGCAGGGAATAACCTTTGAACTGCGAGATTTGTGGGAAACCAATCATAGGCACGCCTAAGAAAATAGTTATTGAGAAGACAGTTTTAACTGTTTGTGCAGAATGCGCAAAATACGGTACTCCTGTTAGACAACAAGCACCGTCAGCTAAGAAACCTTCAACACGCCGGCCACTGCTTGTAAAACCTTCTCCTGATCTACTTCAGTCAGTTGATCTCGTAGAAGGTTATGGCAAGATAATTAAGGACACGCGGGAAGCTATGGGAATTACGAGAGAGGTTTTTGCGAGAATGCTTGGTGAGAAAGAATCTGTTATAAGGAGAATAGAGCTTGAGGAAATGCGACCAACAATAGACTTAGCCAAGAAAATTGAGAAAATTCTTAAAGTGAAGCTGCTTAAACCACTACAAGAAGAATACCCGCTTCCTCACTTTCAAAAAACATCTCTCACTTTTGGCGATGTGGTGGTATTGAGAAAACGTGAGAAGAACGAGTAAGTTTCTCCGCTTTTTGTTTACTTGACATCCCTAGGTGGTGTTGTAGCGCATTGGAAATTGTCGTTTTAAGACTTGGTCACAGAGCACTCAGAGATAAGCGTGTAACGTCACATGTATGCTTGGTTGCCAGGGCTTTTGGAGCAAACGAAGTTATCATATCTGGTGATGAAGATCGAACAATTGAAGACACTATGAAGAAGATAACTGATAAGTGGGGTGGAACTTTTAAGGTTAGTTATACCTCTGATCCCATTAAAACTGTCGTAGAGTGGAAGAATAGAGGAGGCGAAGTCATACATTTAACTATGTATGGCGTTAATTTACCAGAAGTTCTTGAGAAGATAAAGTCTTCAAGAAAGCCTAAGATGATAGTCGTAGGTGCGGAGAAAGTTCCCAAAGAAGTTTATGAAATTGCTGATTATAATGTAGCTATAGGCAATCAGCCACATTCAGAAGTAGCCGCTTTAGCTATAATTCTCGATAGGCTTTTAAATGGATTATGGTCGAGAATAAAGTTCGATGGCGCTAAGCTCGTAATAGTGCCGTCTGAGCGTGGTAAAAAGGTCAAGTATATAAGACAATAACCAGATTATATAAGAGCGTGAAAAATAGAGGGCGAATTAATGACCTTGAGCGAGGAAATGCGCGCAGTTATACAGGAGATAGCAGGAGACGAGGCAGTAGCGGTAGTGGAAGCTCTTGCCTCTCTTGAGGAAGCGCTGGATGAGCAATTAGTTGATAAGACTGGCATAAAGCTACATAACGTGCGCAAAGTTCTCTATAGACTTTTTGAACACAACATAGTTTCATATAGAAGAGTGCGTGATAAGGAAGCTGGGTGGTTTAAGTATTATTGGAGACTTAACAGAACTAGCCTAGCAATTCTCATTAAAATGAAGAAAAGAGCTGTTCTAAGCAAACTTAAAGAACGATTGAATTATGAAAAGGAGCACATGTTTTTCACGTGCTCGAGAGGTTGTCCACTTAGAATAACGTTTGAAGAAGCCACAGAATTGAATTTTACATGTCCCAAATGCGGGGGGCCATTACAACATCAAGACAATAGCAAGATAATACGTGTCTTAGAGAGGAAGATCAGCGAAATAGAGCAGGATCTTGCGCAAAGCTAACTCCATGAAACTAAATATTCAAATATTACACAAGCTCTTTTCAAAAACTGGGCCGGAATAGCCGCGGGCAAGCACAACACTCCGCAACGGTGGTCTAGCCTGGTCAGGATGCCGCCCTTACACGGCGGAGGTCCCCGGTTCAAGTCCGGGCCGGCCCACCACTTCTACTTGTAAACTCGCATTCTCTTCGTTAAGAGGTGATGTTATATTATACAAAACTTTAAGAGGTTCAGCATAGCCGATCTGCACAACCATATGTAGTGGCAGAAGGGAGATTGTACATGAAGCGAGCTTCTTTGACAATTTTCACAATTATGATGGCTTACATAATTTTCGCAGCTTATCTTTACTTAACTGCTTCAAGTCAGCCAAGTAGTGAGTTGAAGATCTTTTGTGCAGGTTCACTTGCTTTACCTCTTAATGCGACAGCTCATGAATTTGAAGCTACTTACCCTAAAGTAAAGGTGGTTATTGAGCCATCGGGGAGCGTTATGGCTGTGAGAAAGGTGACTGATCTTAGCAGAGAAGCCGACATACTTGCATTAGCTGACTATAGATTAATACCAAAGTTTTTAATGCCTAACTATACGAACTTTTGCATATGCTTTGCCACAAATGAACTAGTATTAGCGTATACGCCATCAAGCAGGTATGCTAACGAAATTAATGAAAGCAACTGGTATCAGATATTACTCCATGAAGACGTGAAGTTCGGCTTTTCGAGCCCTAACGACGATCCATGCGGGTATAGAGCATTAATGTCCATAGCATTAGCGGGGCTTCACTATGGCATATCACTACTTGATCAGTTAATAGTTAACAATTCCAATATCTGGGTTGAGAAGACCTCTGAAGAGTTTCATATATATGTGCCTCCTGACCTTACCCCCACATCTGATAAACTTGTCATACGGCACAAATCTGTCGACTTAATAGCTTTATTAGAAGCAGGAACGCTGGATTACGCATTTGAGTATAAGAGCGTTGCTATACAACATGGTCTGAATTTCGTTAGCTTTCCCAAGGAGATAAACTTAGCTTCACCTGATCTTGCTGATCTCTACAGTAAGGTTCACGTACATATTTTTGCAGGAAGTGGGAAAGAGAGCGTGCTTTCAGGTGCTCCAATAGTCTACGGTGTGACGATCCTAGACAACGCACCTAACCGTAAGGCAGCAATAAGCTTCATCAAGTTTCTCTTAAGCTCTACTGGAAAAAGCATTTTTGAACAACATGGGCAAGATTTTCTGGAGCCTTACATATTAATTGGTGAAGCACCAGAAGAGCTAAACCAGCTACTAAAGTAACTGTAGGTGACTATAGGGTGTGATGTCTTGAGGAGACCTTTCCCGGCCTTCTTCTTATCCTTCTCGGTAATGGGTTCGTTGCTGATCTTAGCGCTTCTGGTACCATTGGTCGTAATATTAATCTCTTCGTCGCCAGCAGACGTGGTAAAATCTCTTAGAGATAGCGAAGTTGTGGGCGCTATAATAGTGAGCATGTCGGCGGCTACTCTTGCCACATGCATTGCTTTAATCTTTGGAGTGCCCTTAGCTTACGTCTTTGCCCGAAAGGAATTTAGACTTAAAAGCTTACTTGAATCAATAGTAGAATTTCCCATAGTCGTCCCCCACAGCGTAGCGGGTATTATGATATTACTCGCCTATCACTCTCGCACGCCTATTGGTCACATACTAAGTAACCTAGGAGTAGCAATAGAAGATTCTTTCTGGGGTATTACAGCTGCTATGCTCTTCGTAAGTGCTCCAATCTTAGTAAGCACTGTTCGCGCTGGTTTTTCTCTAGTAGACGAAAGCTATGAACATGTAGCGAGGACTCTTGGAGCTTCTCAGCTTAAAGTCTTCTTCACAATATCCTTACCACTTGCTTTTCGTTCAGTACTTTCAGGTGCTATCTTGACCTGGGCGAGATCTATAAGCGAGGTGGGCGCTATATTGATAATAGCTCCATATCCTAAGTCTGCTGCTGTCCTCGTTCTTGAGCGCTTTGAAGCATTTGGATTGACCGCTGCTAAGCCATTAACAGTTCTACTCGTTGTCATTAGTTTAGCGATCTTTGTTTTACTTAGGCTCATTACAAAGAGGTGAATGCTTTGAAAGCTACTAACGTACTGGAAATTGTGCAGCTTTCAAAGAAATGGAAGGATTTCTCGATAGAAGATGTATCACTTAAAGTTGAGAAGAATGAGTACTTCGTTATTATGGGACCAACAGGTGCCGGTAAAACGCTTTTACTCCAGCTAATAGCAGGCATTCATACGCCAGATAAAGGCAAGATCATTATCGAAGGAGAAGATGTGACGTTCTTACCCTCTGAAAAGAGACGCGTAGGCTACGTCCCTCAAAACTATGCTCTTTTCCCGCATCTTTCGGTCATGGATAACATTGCTTATGGACTTCGAGCTCAAGGCTTAGATAAGGATAGTGCTAAGAAGCGGGTTATAAGCGTCGCTGAGGATCTTGGCATCTCACATCTCCTTAAGCGAAAAATCTCTACTTTAAGTGGAGGTGAGCAACAAAGGGTTGCCTTAGCAAGAGCATTGGTTATCTCCCCTAAAGTACTTCTTTTAGATGAGCCTCTAAGCGCTCTAGACGCTCAAACCCGTGAAGGGCTAAGGAGCTATCTTAGAGAGCTTAAACGAAAACTTAAGCTAACCGCTATTCATGTTACCCATGATTTCGTTGAAGCTTTAGAACTTGGAGATAGACTTGCTGTAATGTTTCGTGGAAGGCTTACACAAGTTGGTTCTCCCAATGAGATAATATTCAATCCTCGAGACGAGTTGATCGCGCACTTTACTGGCTTTAAAAATGTCTTTGATGGGGTTGTAGTCGAGGAGAAAGATGGAGTAAGCGTCATAGATATTGACGGCATCAAAATCTTTACTATCACTAATAAGCAAGGAGCCGTACGTGTAGCTATTAGGCCTGAAAGTATCTTGGTTGCCCGCCATCCAGTTACGACAAGTGCTAGAAATATGTTAAAGGGCGTCGTCCAAGAAGTTATAGAGCTAGCTCCGCACATAGTGATAAAAGTCGATGCAGGAATCCCATTAACAGTCTACTTAACCAAAAGTGCTCTTGAGGAATTAAATATACGTGTGGGAACGGAGGTCTACTTATTGTTTAAGGCATCTGATGTGAAGGTCTTTTAGCTTTCAAGAGCTATCTTCTTTCAAGTATTTCTCTTATCTTTTTAAGCTCTTCAAGTATTTCTACTTCAACAGCTTTTTTCTCTAATGGTGAGAGAAGCCCTACTTTAACTCTTATAGCATCTTGTACGTTTTGCGCCTTTATACTATTAAGTTGGAAGAAAGTCACTTCTGGACGCAAGACTCCCGTCGCTGGAGTAAAGACATCTACGTTGGCGAGACCTAACCTTCGTTGAATAGGTCCTTGACGCACCCTAACCTGCGAAACTAAGCTATACGGTACCCTTTTCTCCTTAATCCACCAAACCCCATATTTAGCATATGCGTGATTCTCTTCAACCCTAAACCTTATAGAATCATAAAATTTAGGTATCCAGATAGAGAGAAAGATTGTCAACGCAATAAGAATCGTCAGCGAAATAACCATTCCAATAACGTGAATGAAGCTTAAAAGCACTGAGATACACGCTAAAGGAATCGTTGCCCAAAGAGAATACAGGAAATACATCTTTTTAAGCTTTATATCTGATTTAAACTCCATCTTCAAAACCTTACGTTAATTCATTAACAAGGTTATGTGGCGCCGGGGGCGGGATTTGAACCCGCGCGCCCGAAACCGGGCACAGGCTTAGCAAGCCTGCCCCCTACCAGGCTAGGGTACCCCGGCATGGGGCGCAGCGGCTCCCTCGGGTGGATAGCCCTCCGCAACACTACCTCCCCCGCTTAGCATCTGCCCCGTTTACTCGCGAACGGCGCTGTCCAGGCTTAGGGCCGCTCCCTTCCGGGCCTAACCCGGTTCGCCTGGTTAGCAAGCCCGCTTCCTCTTCCGAGGAAGCTAGGCCTGCTACAACGTCCCCGCGAGGCGAGGCTTCATTGCCTCTACGGGGGTTTCGTGTTGCTCTGGGCTATCGCCCCTCGGGTTACTGGCCCCGCCATGACGACCGTTTGCGGCTACAGGGGAGGCCGAGCCCCCCGGCCCTACCCGCTGCGCCCCAAGTGTTTTCTTTAACGACATGTTATATAAGGTTTTCATGCTCAAGGGCTTGGTTTACTGATTCCGAGCTGCTTAAATAATTCACATGTTCTACAAATTTCACGTGTTGAAGGCATTCCACATATCTTACATGTTTTTATTTGAATTTTAGGTACTACGGTTGCTTTAAGCTCTTGAACAAGTTTATCTGCTGAGCTTACGATGCTATGCTTTGTCCCAGGATGTTTTTCTTCTAGTTCATTTAAGAAGTTCCTAATCTCATCCCTCATAGCTAACCTAATGTATGGGCATTCGACATCGTAAAGCTCTATCCTCTTTAACATTGCATAAACTGCTATCTCATTTTCAGGAGTATAGCGTAGTGGCTTTATTCTAGGTACGAATTTTTCATGGCTTATCGGCGGCTTTACCCCTAATCTCACGACTTTAAGCAAATCTCCTCGGATTAAGTTAATGACTACTGTTTGAGCCTCATCATCTAAGTTATGTGCAGTAGCCACCTTATTTGCTCCCACTTTCAATGCTGTTTCATTAATTAGTCTTCTTCTAAGGATTCCACAGAAGCTACAAGGATGTAATTCTATTCCTCGTTTTTGAGCGATCTCTACGATTTCATCTAGCGTAAAACCATATGCATCTTTAAAGCTTACTACAAAGTGTTCAATTCCCAGTTTTCTAGCTTCATTTTGTGCAAGCTCTATACCTCTACTTCTGTACCCTCTCACTCCTTCATCAACGGTAATTGCTATAAGCTCAAATTTCAGCTTCTTTCTTAGCTTTGCTAATAGGTGAAGTAATACAAGACTATCTTTTCCACCAGAAACTGCAGCTAAGACTTTATCTCCCCACGTTATCAGCTCATGCTTCTTAATAGTTCTATAAACTCGTTTTTCGAAATTAACGATAAAACAATTCTTACATAAAGCTTCTCCAGAATACCTTCTTAAGAAGAAAGCTGGTCTAGCCTTGCAGTGTGAACACGTGATACTCATTGTAGCTTAAAGCCTCTTTTAGTAACAGACTTATAAACCTTGGGTTTCCTTACCATATGATGGTGACTTAAAAGTGTATATGGTGGTTCTGATAACTACTAAGGATTTTGAAGAAGCTGAAAAAATAGCAAAAATGCTTGTCGAAAGGAAGCTGGTTGCTTGTGTTAACATAATTCCTAGTGTAAAGTCGTACTTCTGGTGGCAAGGCGCTTTTGACACAGCTACCGAAGCTTTACTTATAGCGAAATCTGAAGTTAGGTTACTTGAACAGATATGTGAAACAGTTAAAGCATCACATAGCTATACGGTCCCTGAAATTATCGCATTACCAATCATCGGAGGAAATCGTTCATATTTAGATTGGGTTGCCCAAAGTTTGAAAAGTTGATATTCTATGGCTAAAAAACCGGTAATGTTTAGAGATAAGATTGAAGTAGTGTACAATGTAGAACGGTGGAATTTGCTTAGATGTCTACGTGAGAAAGCTAAAATTGTCATGGAAGCTTTAAGAAAAGCTGGTTTGTACTCCATTGTGCATGGAAGTGTAGCAAGAGGAGATGTCCACCCTAAAAGCGATGTAGACGTAGTTGTACCCTATGTAGTTTCTTCAGTTATCGTTGAGTCTGCATTACTGAATGCTGGTTTTCAAATAGTGGAGAAGACTATAGTGCAGGCGACGCCTTTTCATGTGATAAAAGCTCACATAACTCTGGATAACGATGTCGTCGTGACCTTCCCTCTTGTCAATTTCAAGAAACTTGAGCGTGAATTCTACAAATTTGGTGGTGAAGTAGACTTAGCAATGCTATATGGCGGTAGGAGGGTTCCAGGTGTAGATAAAAGGCTTATTCTTATTATCCCTACAGAGCAAGGTCATATCGAACAATCGATTATAGGTATTGAAGAAGAAGTTTCTAAATTCTTAGGAGTTAGCCTTGATATAGTGAAAGAAAGGAAGTATGTTCTGCTACGTAGAGATACCATTGGGAGGACTGGCGTCTTCCTGAAAGTATCCGTCCCCATAGAGGAATCTTTTGAAAAGGTTCTTAAGGAATTAGCTGATCGCAATCCAGCGGTACGTAAAATCCTACAAGAAAGAGCCTAAGAGTAGTTTAAATACCCTCAGTATGCATGTAGGGAGTTAACATGAAGTCCCCCTCACCATTAGCATTAACCCTATTGGCGTTACTAGTTGGGTTAGCTATGCCTCTTGTCGTATTACAGATAACGCTTGCTTCTCCTATTTACAGCGCTCACGAATATCCCAGCGTCATACTTGAGAGTTTTCAGCAAATGTTAAGTACGTGGATCAGCGTGGCTGAGGAAATGATACGTTGGATTTTAACCAATATACTTAACTTACTTGCGCGTATAGGCAGGTTAATTTATGTCACTTTAGGAGTAAGTGGTTTTACTCTTTGGTCTACTGGGCTCTCCAGATATACTGGTAGGCGCCTATTAATTGGAGCGTTAATGCTTGCGTTGTTTTTAGAAGTGTTTGTGAGAAACCTACCTGAACTAGCGTAGTTTAATGCTTACTCATCCTTAAGAAAACCTTGAAGGGTAAGGGTATTCTCTGATAGCTTTTAAAAATTCCTGCTATTATCTTGTCTTATTTATGAATAAGCTAAGCGAGGTTAAGAAGTCCTTTGGCAACACATTCTATATAGGCTCTCTACCCTTAGGTTGCAGGTTTTGCCTACGTGGTAGTAAACTTGTCCTCTTCATAACTGGATTATGTGATAAAAACTGCTTTTACTGCCCTCTAAGTGACAGCCGTAAAAATGTAGATAAGGTCTTTGCAGACGAGCTTGAGGTCTCGACGGATTTAGAGGTCATATTAGAAGCCAAGTCAATATCTGCTAAAGGAGCTGGTTTTACAGGTGGTGATCCGCTTTTAACGCCTAAAAAGACACTGCATTACCTAAAGTTGCTTAAGGATTTCTTTGGCAAAGACTTTCACGTGCACTTATATACAACTGGCAAATACGCTTCCAAGCAGGTTTTGCTAGAGTTAAAGCGTCATGGTTTAGATGAAATACGCTTTCACCCTGAGGTAGAGTGGTGGAAAGCTATTGAAAACGCTTTGAACGTAGGTCTTACTACTGGAGCAGAAATGCCTGTAATACCTAGGGAAGAATACTTAAACCTACTTAAAAGGTTCATGAAATATTTATCAAGTATAAAGGCACATTTCATAAACTTAAACGAGCTAGAAATATGCCCTCCTAACTACTTAGCCCTGAAACAGAGAGGCTTTAAACTAGCTAAGAATTCCTTAAGCGCTGTAGAAGGTAGTGAAGAAGCTGCTTTTCAATTATTAAATTGGGCTTTAACACAAGGTCTTGAATTAGATGTTCACTATTGCCCGAGCATAGTAAAGGATAGGGCTCAAGTTAAGAGAAGACTAGCACGTAGAGCAAAAAACGTGGTAAAAGGATATCAGCGGGTAATAGGGTATCAGGCACTATTAGAATGTATTGAGATAAGGTTACCTAAAGATTTTAAAATCAACAAGACATCTTTGTGCATGCACTTGAACATCAAACCACATATGCTTAAGTTAGTTCAAGAAAAAGGTTCACTGATAATTTATATAAACCCTCAAAGCCCATGGAGAGCTTTAGTAGAAAAATTAAAAAGAGATGGTGGTGAGCTTATTGAAGTTCGAAGAGTAAAGCTCCTCCCATCTTATAAAAAAACTGAAGTTTTAAGCGTACCATTAAGCATAAAGTTTTAAGGTAATGCTGCGCTATGTCTATGAACATTGAAGTGAGAAAAGCAACACTTGAAGATTTGCCACGTGTTTACGAAATAGAGCTTTTATCATTTAAGGACCCCTACCCATTTGGCTACCTTAAAGCTCTATATTATCTCTCTCCAATATTCCTGGTTGCTACCTTGAACAATGAGGTTGTCGGGTATATAATAGCTATGTTGAAGTGGGGGTCTCTTGGTCACATAATATCACTTGCTGTACATCCGCATCACAGGAGGAAGGGCATTGGTAAGCTCTTACTCAATAAAACATTAAATTTGCTTAAGGGTTTAGGGGCATTAACGTGTAGGCTTGAGGTAAGAGAGGATAATGAACCTGCTATATCGTTATATCGTTCACTAGGCTTTTTAGAAGACCATAGAATTAAGGGATATTATAAAGATGGGACAACAGCTATAGTAATGATAAAGAAGCTAAGCTGATAGCTGCTTAAGCAAGTCTTCTATGGTTGTTAAGCTAACATTATAAGGTCTTTTCGCTATATTGCCGATACGTGCCCCTACTAACAACTTAACTCCACGCTCTTCAGCTATGTCTACTAACCTTTGCGTTATGACACCATCAAAGATTACAGCTGCGACGCCACCTTCGCTTTGAAGGCTTTCCGCGAGATCACGCACTGGAATCTTCTTAACTACCTCGTAATTTTCATTAAGCATTAAAGCTTCTAAGGACCCTTGCAAAGACTTAACCTGGCCAGCAATGTTCGAAATTTTAAGTAAGACATCTCTATTTACTCGAGCCTCAGATCTGGATTCTTCCTCGATCTTCTCTGCACGTGCTTGATATTCTTCAACTGGCACTTTATTTCTCAAGCACTTGGCAATTTCCTTACCTGTAAGCTCTTCGACTTCTTTTCCCGCAGGAGCTCTCGCAATGTAGTCAATGTCAGCTACTTGAAGTAACTCCTTTAACACAAGTTCTCCTCCTCGGTCTCCATCTACAAACGCGATTACCGTCTTTTCTTTGCTAAGCTTCCTAACGGTTTCTGGAACTGTCGCACCTTCGATAGCTATGACATTTCTATACCCGTGTTTTAACATGTTTATAACGTCTGCTCTACCCTCGACAACGATTATCGTATCTGACTTATCAATATCAGGTCCTGCAGGCAACCCCTCTTCTCCATACTTAACAAGTTCTAGCGCTCTGATGGACTTCATAACCTCCTCTGTTATCTCCTTAAGCTCAAGCCCTTGCTCTGCCTCCCATTTTCTCAAGAGCTCCTTAGCTCTTTCAATAATCCTCTTCCTCTTCTCCTCTCGGGCATCCTCAATCTTTTCAATGGTTACCTTAGCACTACAAGGCCCTACCTTATCAATAGTCTCTATAGCAGAAGCTATTATCGCGGTCTCCACTTTATCTAAGCTAGACGGGACAATAATTTCGCCTATGGACTTACCACCTTTAGATTCAAGCTCAACTTGAATCCTACCAATTCTACCGCTTTTCTGCAATTCTCTTAAATCAAGCTCATCTCCTAAGAGTCCTTCAGTTTGTCCAAAAATCGCCCCTATAACGTCTGGTTTCTCCACCACTCCGTCTATTTCAATCTTAGCATGTATTATGTACTTAGTGGTAGACGGTGCCCCTCCCATAGCCTTGCCCTCCGACATACCCTCGCACCTACACACACGTGTAATTGTTAAGTAATCTTAAATCTCCAAGACCCCCACTTAGCTGAAAAACTTCTCGAAGCGAATATATTAACATGACGATATTAGGAGCCGCCAGCTGTCCCCCACCGTTAACACCCGGTTTCATCAAAAGGGCGCAACGCCCTATTCTACCGAGCTCTCTCTTTCGATAGGGCATAATGCTGGCGGCCCCTTATGTGCCGGGGGTGGGTTAGGAGCATGCTCATCGCGGGGATAAACCCCTTGCTCACATGTCCCCGTCTCCCCGGCCCATGAAGAAAAAGAGAGAAATGGATTTAAAAACTTGACTTATCAGCTTACAACTTTCCTGACTCTTCGATGGCTTGTTGTAGTTTATCAACATTTACCTCCATTAGTGCTACAGGATATTCTAGTTCAAGTTTCTCTAAAACTTCAGGAGATATCTCCCCTAAAAGGCCCACATCACGTTCATTAACGAAAACTTTAGCACATCTTCCCCTTATAAAAAGCTCCTCTTCCCAAGGCTCAAGCCTAGGCTCAAGTCCCAGAATTTCAAAAAGCGCATATAAAACAGCTTGTATTTCTTCAAAGCTCACTTCAAAGTCACTAATTGCACACGCTAAATGCGTTTCATTTACAGGTCTCCTCTCCTCATTTAAGACGACGACATCCCCTATCTCGAACACTTTTTGAGGATGTTCTAAATGCTTATTTAAGCTTAAGAAGTGGAGAAGCTTAGATGTTAAATCACACCTTAAGACTTCATATTCGCTTGAGACGGGGTTTCCAAGTTTAATAGCCTTGTCAAAAATTCCAAGCTGCATCAACACGCTTCTACTACTTAAGACGTAAGTGTAAATTTCTTGGAAGCCAAAACCAACCATTATCTCCCTAAGTTTCCTATTAAACAAGCTTTTTGGATGTAATTTACCAATAGTAACTACTGGAGGGTACTCAAATTCAAACTTATCGTAACCGTAAGCTATAGCCACATCTTCAATAACGTCCACATCGCTTATCACATCAACTCTATAGGGAGACGTCTTACAAACTAACGTATCCTCCTCGGTCCTGACAACGTATCCCATCTTCGTCAATAACTTGGCAACATCTTCTTTGCTCAAATTAACTCCTAAGACCTCATTAACGCGAGAAAGCCTCAGAGACATCTCCTTAGAGATATCGATAGGCGTGGCTACTACCCTATCTCCGTAAACCACTTTAACGCTAAACGCTTTACCACCTCGATCTACCAATGCCGCTACGAGGACAGCCAACGCTTGATTAAGCGTTTTTTCAGACAACCCAGTAATATCTATAAACACATTCCTAGTGTTTGTCGTGACCTTCGTCTCCTCACTATTTATAATTGGAGGCATGGATAGAACTCTTCCTTCAGAGTCTCGTAGAAGAGGGTATCTATCAAAGCCTGATATAATCCAGCCGTATTCAGCACCCTTACTCGTATACTTTAAAATCTCATCACCGCGCATTTCGCGTTTTTCATCCAAAGGTCTAAACCTTATATCACTAGGTCTCCTCGCCTCATAAATGATGGGTGGCTTTATGCTATCTAAGTCATATAAGCCTATTGAGGCATTCTTTCTCTTAAGGCCATAAGTCATGTGAAGTTTTTCCTGAAGCTGCATAACCTGCCTAATGGCTTCATCATCTAACTTCACATTTTTGACAATGGCACATGCTATAAACGGTCTTACATCTCTTACACTTTCACTAACTAAAACCTCTACACCACTATATTCTCGTGCAAGGTATTCTTCATGGTTAATTTCCCTCAAACCTAAGTAGCTCCTTAATGCTCTAGCGATACCTTCTGCACTAAATAGATCAGGCCTATCCGATGTCACCTCTAATATCATGTCGTCTCCTTGCACCATCTCAACACTACACTTATTAGCTCGCAAAACTTCTATCAACCATTCGGTATTGAGCTCTCCACCAATTAGTTTCATTAGGTCCTTGATGTTTAATGCTACCGTAGGCATATCAGTTAACCTCTAAAAGCACCTCTAAGCTTATCAAGCCTCATAGTATGTAAATCCCTAATGTCATTTATGCCTAACTTAATCATAGCCAGCCTGTCTACACCGATGCCCCACGCTATGACTTGAAAGTCGATGTTTAAGGGCCTTAATACTTCAGGCCTGAAAAGGCCTGCTCCAAGACACTCGATCCAGCCTAACTTTGGATGCTTAACAAACCCTTCAACACTTGGCTCTGTAAAGGGGAAGTAGCTTGGGACAAACTTTATGGCTTCAAAGCCAAGCTCCTTAGCAATAGCTGCTAAAATTCCTAATAAATGCTTGAAGTTTATGACATGGTCTCCAACTATGCCGTCAAGCTGATGAAATTCAACAGAGTGCTTAGCATCTACCACGTCAGGTCGAAAAACTTTAGATAAGCAAAACATCTTTATCGGCGGCTTTTTATGCTGCGCCAAAAACCTAATAGACACTGCTGTAGTTTGACTTCTCATAACGTATCTCCTAGCAATACTCAAATCCCACTTATACCCCCACCCTCTTTCATGCTCTTCCTTAACCTTCTCTATGTAATCTTGATCTGCATCTATTGCTCCCTCTCTTGGATAAGCTATAAAGAAGCTATCATGCACTTCCCTTGCAGGATGGTTTTGAGCTTGGAATAGAGCATCAAAATTCCAAAACTCGTATTCAACATAAGGTCCCATAGCTTCCTCAAAGCCCATTGCCAATAATATCTCCTTGAGCTCTTCCAAAAATTCGAGATACGGATGTTTCTTACCAGGATAGAGCTTAGGAGGTTTAGCTTTAACATCATAAGGTTGTAAACTATAATGTCTCCAAATACCCTTCCTAATGATATCGGCATTAAGCTTTGTTAAGGTAGGCTTAGCTTTTTCAGCAACTTCTAAGCCTAAGGAAGTTACCTCAACTTCTCTCTCCTTTCTCTCTTCAACCTCTAACAAACCTCTATCAATCAAGATGCTTACAACATTTAACAGGTTTCTATACTCATATTCCTCAACGGTTCCTTTAGCGCAAATATCCTTCAATATCTTACCTTCTTCAACCTCTTCAACCTCCTTAACGATTTCAATAAAGCGCTTACCTTCAACAGAACTTAACTTAATAAGTCCCCTTTTCTTAGCCCATCCTAAAGCGGCATCAACCTCTTCTTCAGCTATGCATGCCTCTTCTAAGACAATAGAAACTTCAGATTTGCCTCCAAGCCGCTTAAGCGCTTTTAAAAGCCTCTCTTCAGGAAGCCCTTTTTCAGCGCATTTTCTCCCTTCATCAGTACACTTAAGTAGTCTATCTGTCCTTTCACGCATTGAAACTAGACCTTTATCTATCAATAGCATTAACGGCGTATACGTAGCACTTTCATGAACTCCCATCTTCTGAGCTAAAGCAGTGATCGTCGCTTTGCCTCCAAGCTCAATGAGCGTTTTCAATAACTTAAGCTCACTTTCCCGTAACTCCAACGAAACCCCCAGCCCACAACAGCATAATACCATGTTTCTAACACTAAAGCCTCTTTAAAACTCTCCCCTCCGTATCAATTTCCTCAAGCCTTATCCTCGTTGAAGAAACAACTTCTCCTCTTTCATCCCTAACAAGCCCCACAACTACGATATCCAGCGCCTTCTCCCCCATTTTTTCCCTAAGCGTATTCAATTCCAGTGCCCTAGGCAGAGTCTCTTCGCTCACCACAATAGCATCTAAAAACTCGTATATTGCGGGTCCGTACGGATCATCTAGTTTCCTAACATTGAAAAATCCATCTCCCCTAAGTCTCCTAAAAAATTCAGAAACTCTTTTAGCTCTCACCGCATACTCCTCGACTCCTCGTTTCGAAGCTTTTAAAACATATTCATCAGAGGTCACGCCTACTAAGACTTGATCACCAATAAGAGCTGCCTTGCGTAAAAGCGCTCTATGCCCTATGTGAAGCTTATCAAAAGTTCCGCCAACTGCTACTCTGCTGTAAACCCTTCTCAAAGCTTTTTCACACATATTCATTTACGAAAAGGCATCTCCCATTCAGCTGCTCAAGGTCTGCTTCCCCGGCACACCATATATGTAAGCTATGTACTCCTCTCCTCCACACTTAGGGCATACCCCTACAACCCTGAAGATGTAGTCTCCCTTTTGAAACCCTCTCTCCTCTCGGTAATCACATGACTTGCACCTAATGACAGATACGGCGGTCTCGGGTTGCTCCTTCATAGCCCTCATAACCGCTCTCTTCTCTAAGAAGTAAAGCCACCACGCTGTAATTAACAACATTAAACTTAAAGTCATTAACATCGTGCTAAGCGAAGGAGATGCTATGAAGATGTTTGACGCGATCAGCAACCCGAAAGATATGACTATCAATATCATAGAGAGTACGAACAAATACCTGCGCTTGCCCGCATCAGACATCGTTATCTACCTCATTGAGCTATGCCGATAGTGTTCCCAATCCCCGCAACTATAACAGTATCTCCTTCACGAGTCCTCTCCCTAATAGCCTTGAGTATGCGGTCAATTACAGCATCAGCAGCCTCAGCAATCTCTCTTCTCATAACCGTTAACGCCTCATCTAACCCCATCTTAACGATGATAGCATCGATGGGTATTCCATACCTCGTGGCCATCTCCTCAATCTTAAACTTCTCAGGACCAGGATCACCTATCGCTGCTCCCACACCTTCTGCAAGCTCACCTGTTTTCTCACCTTCAAGCTTCGCTGCCGCGTCAATCATAATGATTCTGGAAACGTGTCCCCCGTTTTCCTCAATAATTCTCTTCACAGCTTCTCCTGGCTTGCCAACAGTTCCACCGGGCCCCTCAGCTTTTAAGACGATAACTCTCCGATTCTCAATATTAACTTCAGCAGCTACAACATCCTCAGCTACACTTCTCTTAACTGGCGCATTAACCATCAGCTTGGCAGCCACTAAAGGCCCGAGACCATCCCCTATCGGCTTCCCTTGAGAGAACGTCTGTAAGGCACCGTAGTATGCTTCAGCTATCCTCATAATTAAGGGCATCTGCATGTCAAGCTGCATTAAGATAAACAAGCTCTTGGTCTTCTTACCGAGTATCAAGAAGTGCCTTATTATCTTGTAAATGAAGTTAACAGCTATCGCAGCTTCAAGCACCCCTTCAAGGTTTTCACACTCTATCTTACTAGCCTTTGGCACAATCCTGCTAATAAAGTCCTTAAACCTATCCCTCCTAATATCCAGTATATGTTCAAGCCTTCTCAACACACCATAAGGATCTTTATCCACTGGCTCAATCGAGAAGAACTCTAAGAAGTTGTTTATAGCCCTATTAATCTCTTCCCTAATATCGCTGCCAGTTAAAGCCTTAACAGCCTGTATTACGTTTTCCCTACTATTATTAGCAAGAACCTCGAGTTTCCTTAAAGCTCTCTCAACATTCCTTTGAAATGTCCAAAGCTGAATCTTCTGGTTAAATAGGAAGAGAAATGCCAGAAAAGCTACAAACACTAAAGTGTTCCAGATAATTCCCGTCCCTTCATCACCAAAGGGGAAGAGCGAGAACTTAGCTATCAACAAACGTTTTCACCGCTAATCCTTTCAATAGAGACCAGTTTAACCTCCAGAATAAATTTCTTTCCAACTAGCCAAGCTTAAATGGGGGCCGCCAGCTTCCACGGCTTCCCGGGCCCTCGCGGAGCCCAGTACAACCGTGGACGTAGGGCGGTTTAACTTCCGTGTTCGGTATGGGAACGGGTGGAGCCCGCCCACTTTGGCCGGCGTGCCCCCAACCACTACACTGGAAAGGAGTTTAAAAACCTCTCTCACTATCCCTCCATGACTATCATCGTCATCGTCGAATTAACTTTATCAAGCTGCCTTATCTTCTTCGTAACAACCTCTCTAAGCTTATCCAAGTTCTCTGCTTCAAGCCTAGCTATTATGTCGTAAGTGCCATACACCATGTAAGCTTCTTTAACTTCTTCAATTTGCTTTATCTTTTCCAAAACCTCCTTTTCGGTGCCGACCTCCACATTAATAAGCACAAACGCTAAAGTCAAAAGTCACCCCCATAATGTAGAAAATGCTACAACATCTTAATAACTATTAACTTCTTAAAGGCTATGATAAACAAAGTTTTTAATCCGCTTGAGAATATGAAAAAGACTAGAAGTTAGGGGCCGTAGTCTAGCAAGGTAAGACGGCAGGGCTGTTAAAGCCCCGTTAAGGGCTCCAGAGGTCCAAGGTAGGCTGACCTCAAAGGGATGATATGCCTCTGGAGCTGGGGCAACCCGTAGATCGTGGGTTCAAGTCCCACCGGCCCCACCAATTAGTTGCCTACACCCTTCCACTTCTGAAAAAACGACTAATTTTCGTTAATTTAACTGCGTGAAGTTAGAAGCTGAGAAAGTCATGTCACCCTTAATGTAAATAACTTGTCCTTTGATATCTTATCTACCTAATCCCAATAATTAATTGGATTATGCTAAGTTGTAGATGCATGGTGGGGCCGCCCGGATTTGAACCGGGGTCACGAGGGCCCGAACCTCGCAGTCTAGACCAAGCTAGCCTACGGCCCCACATAATGGAGCCCCGGGCGGGATTTGAACCCGCGACCAACAGCTTACAAGGCTGTCGCTCTGCCGGGCTAAGCTACCGGGGCTTATCTCGTAAAATCACTTGATATAACCTAGAGAAAAAGCTTATCGGTTAATAATGAGTTATGGTGCCGGGGGCGGGCTTCGAACCCGCGATCTCCGGATCTCTTAGGCTTTCTCACCCTATGAGTCCGGCGCTTTAACCAGGCTAAGCTACCCCGGCTAATGAAATGATTTTACTCCGCTCTTAATGAGCTTTATGCATTTTAAGCCCTTCACGTTGTCTTCGTGAGCTTCTTAACCCCACTTTCATAGCCCACATAAGCTAGTCTTGTAAGATTAGTGAAAATACCTACCTCCACAACTCCAGGTATGGCTTTAATCTCCTGTTCTAACTTACTTGGCTGTTGAATCGGTGGAAAACTCACATCCAGGATAAAGTTACCATTATCAGTTACCACGGGTCCATCTTTAGCCTTTCCAGCATCTCTAAGCTTCGGCACCCCTCCGAGTTTTTCAAGCCTCTTTGAAACTACTCTCCAAGCAAATGGCAGAACTTCAACTGGTATAGGGTTTTTCTCACCTAAAGCTGTGACAAGCTTTGTGTGATCAACTATTATCACAACCTCCTTAGCTGAGCACATGACAATCTTCTCTCTCGCTAAAGCAGCTCCACCACCTTTAACTAAGTTTAAGCTTGCGTCAACTTCGTCTGCTCCGTCAATAGCTAAGTCTAATTCAGGGTATTCGTCTAAGCTAGCTATCTTAAACCCCTGTTCAATAAGCAGAAGCGCTGACTGATGTGATGTAGGTACAACTTCAAGCTTAAGCTTTTCACTTCGCTTTCTTTTCCCAAGAAGTTTTATGAAGTGAGCAACCGTAGACCCCGTCCCAATGCCTAATACCATGCCGTCTTTAACATGCTCTAAAGCTGCGTTAGCCGCGTTAAGCTTAGCTTTCTCAAGATCTATAATTTGAGGCACAAGTATTCCATAGGCGTGTCTTAAGCTAAATAGCTTGTCTTACAAAGCTAGTTATTGGAGCCCCGGGCGGGGTTTGAACCCGCGACCTTCGCCTCTTTGGGCGCCATACCAAGGCGACGCTCTAACCAGGCTGAGCCACCGGGGCTTGCTGTTTCTCGATTTATCCCGGTAACATTAAAAAGCTTTGCTTACAATTTCTCTTGCTAGGTGCTGTTCTCAGCTATGGAGCGCTTATCAACTGGCGTTGCTGGTCTAGACGCGATGTTAGAAGGAGGGATTCCAAGAGGATTTTTAGTAGCTGTTACTGGCGAGCCTGGAACAGGTAAAACTATCTTGTGTATACACTTTATAGCTAAGGGGATAGATGAAGGAGATCGGTGCATATTCATTACTACTGAAGAAAGCCGAGAATCTATCTTTAACCAAGCTTCTCAATTTGGCTTTGACTTTAGAGTTGCCGTTTCAGACCGCAGGCTTGTGCTAATTGATGCGCTGATGGGCTATGACGACCCCTGGTCTCTTAAAAACTTGGAAGTTGAAGAACTAGTTAGTAAGATCATTGAGGCGAAGAAGCACTTAGGCTATGGGAGGGCTAGGCTCGTAATAGACTCTATGTCAGCTTTTTGGCTGGATAAGCCAGCTATGGCGAGAAGGTACTCGTATTTTATTAAGAAGGTGTTGGCTAAGTGGGATTTTACAATACTAGCTACTTCTCAATACGCGATATCTACATCAGAGGCTTTTGGATGGGGTATAGAGCACGTAGCAGACGGCATTATAAGGTTTAGGAGAGCTATTAGAAATGGCGTATTGAAGCGTTTTGTGATAATTGAAAAAATGCGTCAAACACAGCATAGCTTGAAAATGCATGAAATTGACATTTTACCTGACAAAGGCTTAGTTGTAGTTAAGCCTACTGAACAGAGGAAAGAGGACGTTTCCTTGCCAAGTGAGGTTTTAAGGAAAATTAAGCGCAGCCAGCTAAAAGCTGAGTCTGAGATACCTTAAAGTGAATAAGTTAAGGTAAAGAAGGCGGGGATTACTTTCAGCTTATGCCTTACGTCTCACTTGCTGGACCTATCAGCGTAGTGCTTGGTGTACTCTAAGGGTTTAAGCTTTGAAACTATGTAGTCAAAAGCTTTCTCTGGGTCGCTTTGTTCACCGCATGTGAAGACGTCTACTGCCGCATACTTGTACTCTCTCCACGTATGAATCGCGACGTGGCTTTCTAAAACTAAGGCTATTGTAGAAACGCCTCCTTTCTCTCCTCCAAACTTCCACGACTTGACATCCCAAAGCGTCATGTTGGCTATTCTGCTAGCTTCGATGACAATTTCACGCAATAAGTCCTCTCTTTCCAAAACTGTAGGGTCGCAGTCGTAGAGGTTTCCGTACACGTGCTTTCCGACAACCCGTCTACTTGAGCTATCTCCTGAAGATGAGGTTACGCTCTCCACTTTTGTGTCGAGATCCTCCTTACTACTAGTTCATCAACCATGTGAAAGCGAGGAGGTATATATACGTTTGCCTCCCCTAACAATGCAGCCTCATGTAGTAAGATATAAAGCGAAGGCTTAAGGCAAAGTTAATTGTGAACATAAGCTAAAAGTCCCTAAAGCAACTGAGGCGAATATAAGTTTGGAGTTAAACGCCGACAGAGCGTTTAAGTGGGGTAAGTTCATCGCCTTATCGATATTAATAGGCTTAGTCACGGGCGTAGCTGTAGTGCTGTTTCTTCTATTACACAACAGCATTTGGTTTTTCACATATCGCGCCATAGTAGAGGGCGCTAAGCCGCTAATTTTCATATTTCCAGTGACGGGGATTTTCGTGGCCTTTGTGCTCGTAAGGTCATTAGCTACAACTAAAACTACCGGGTGTGGCACTCATGCGGTTATAGAGTCTTTCCACTTCTATGGAGGGGTAATACCGTTTAGAGACACATCAAGCAAGGTAGTAGCGTCTGCGCTAACAATCGGTTTTGGAGGTAGCGCGGGGCTAGAGGGTCCAAGCATCTTATTAGGCGGTGGTCTCGCGTCAGCAATTGCTCAAAGGGCAAGGCTTTCACCAGAGGAGCTTAAAGCCCTTATGTTAGCTGGGGCTGCGGCAGGGCTATCCGCTATCTTTAAGGCCCCTTTAACAGGCATATTATTTGCTTTAGAAATACCATATAAAAGGGACTTAGCGAAGGAGGCTTTCATACCAGCTGCCATAGCTTCAGTAACCTCATACTTAACTTTGATATCGTTAATCGGCGCTGAGACGCTTTTCCCAATAATACCGTCACTTTTCGTACCGTCCCCTATTGAGATAGCTCACTTAATTTTCATAGGCTTACTGGCTTCAGCTACTTCGCTTTTCTTTATATTCACGTTCAGGCTTATGGAGAGGTTCAAGGTATTAATATACAACAAGTTTGTGCTAGCTTTGCTAGGCGGCTCTTTAGTTGGAATTATGGGCCTCCTCTTACCCTATGTGATGGGCGCTGGCTACGAAACAATAAGTTCAGCTGTACAAGGAAAACTACATGTCTTACCAATTTACGTGTTGGTGGCGATATTGATATTTAAAATACTAGCCACATCAGTGACGCTAAACTTTGGGGGTAGCGGTGGGCTTTTCATACCATCCATTTTCATAGGCGCCGTATTAGGCTCTACATATGTAGCTGCTTTCAACCCTGGCTTTGATGAAATAGCCATAATGGCGTCAATGGCTGCCGTATTAGCAGCTGCCAATAAGACGCTTTTAACGAGCGTAGCCTTCGTGGCTGAGACGTGCGGCCCAGCATCCATTATACCAGCTTTAATAGCTTCAACAGTCAGCTTCTTCACATCAGGAGAAAGCTCTCTATATGAGCCACAACTCCCTAGAAAAGTCGTTGAAGAGGGCAAAGCTCTATGTGAAATGTATAGGCTAATGCTCAAAGGTAAAGCGCTTGAGAGGCTTAAGAAGATTAAAATAAGGGAGGTCATGACGCCTAATCCAGTAGCTTTAAATATTAAGATGAGCATTGAAGAAGCCTTAAACGTCGTTAAGCAACATGGCTTCAGAATATACCCCGTAGTAGACGATAAAAAATCTCTGTTAGGTGTCGTCACATTGGAAGACTTGTTATCGGTGCCGCCATCTAAGTGGACGATGCCGCTAGATCAGACAGATATAAAACCTCCATTAAAAGCCTTAGCAGACCAAGACCTATTAAGTGCCATCACGAAAATGGTAGAATATTGTGAAGATCACGTCTACGTAATCTCAAGCGAAGAAACAAACGAGCTAATTGGAGTACTAGCTGGCATCGATGTCTTCAAGAAAATCTTAGAGAGCATACGCTAAATGGTGCGGGGGGCGGGACTTGAACCCGCGAAGGCCTACGCCACAGGATAACCCATCTGCAGCCCCTAGAGCTCTACAGATCTTAAGTCCTGCCCCTTTGACCTGGCTCGGGAACCCCCGCACCAAGCCAAAAATATACACCGCCGGCAATCCTTAAATCTAACGCTCAAAAACCTCAAATTAGGGGCCCGTGGCGCAGCCAGGATAGCGCGCCGGCCTTCTAAGTCGGTGGTCGCGGGTTCAAATCCCGCCGGGCCCGCCACGCATCGAACTTCTTACGCAGTTTCCTTCAACATCTTAACGTTAAACTTAACGCCAGCTTTTTCCCCTTCATCTATTAGCTCCTTTAACACGTTTCTGTGAACTGGTATGCCTATGTGCTTTCGCGTTTCCATTGTAAGCCAAGCCTTCTCTCCAGGAATCCAGACTTCGCTGTCTTCAGAGATTTTAGGCAAGCTCTTAACGTAGCTTTTAAGTTGCTCAACCCTATCAAGAAACTGCTCAAGAGGCATAAAGCTTTCAATATCTAATGCTATGATGAAATGCCCCACATTAGCTGGCGTATCGCTTAGCGTATGTCGCACACCTTTACCCCAGCTAGCTCCAGTAAGTATACCTGATAGCAAGTCGACGATGAGCGCTAAAGCCGCCCCCTTATGCCCTCCCATTTCCTCACCTAGCCCTCCAAGAGGTAGCACCGCTGCTTTCTTTTCGAGAGCTTCCTTTGGGTCTTCCAAGAGCTTCCCATCAGGTCCTATGACCCATCCTAATGGTAGCTTCTTGCCCTCCTTGGCGTAGATCTCAACTTTACCTATTGGGACAACGCCTACAGCCGCGTCAAATATTATCGGTGGCGGATATCTAGCTGGAGCGCCAATGGCTACGGGGTTTGTACCGAAGCTTCTACTTAAGGTATGCGTGTAAGCAACCAAAGCTTCAGAGTTTGTTAAGACGCCTCCAATCATATTCTCCTTAATAGCTTGTAAGACAAAGTAGCCTGCCATTCCAAAATGGTTGCTGTTTCTAACGCCTACAGCTGCTACCCCTACCTTCCTAGCCTTCTCGATGGCCAGCCTCATAGCCTTAAAAGCTACAACTTGCCCAAGCCCAGCGTTGCCGTCGATTAAAGCCGTTGCCTCCCCTTCCTTAACAACCCTAACTTCTGCTCTAGGGTTAACAGAGCCCATGCGGATACCGCCAGTATATCTCTTAAGCCTCTGTACTCCGTGGCTATCCACGCCCATCAAATCAGCTGCAACTAACACGTCAGCGGCCACTTCAGCGTCTTCGCTTGGAACACCTAATGCCTTAAACACGTCAGCTACAAACTGCTTTAACGTTACGTAATCTAACCTCACGTAATCGCTTGGAGGCGTAGGGACCGTTTTCTCGTAAAGCCTCTTCAAGGAGAACACCTAATAGCTTTTCACTAAGCTTTGCACAACAATGCTTTAAAGCTTAGCTAACGTAAAAACAGCTTTGATAAGCCTTGTCAGCTCTATCAGATAACGAAATATTAAGCTGTTTAAGCCAAGGCATCTTGAAGATCGAGCCATTCGATGAAAAGTGCTTAAACCCCGCTGGCTACGACCTAAGGTGCGCTGAAGACTTAACAATACCTCCAAAGACACATGCCCTCGCTTACAGCATGGAGTACATAGCCTTGCCGACATCCATGATAGGCATCTTGCAAATAAGGTCTTCTTTAGCGAGAGAAGGCGTTATCGGAAGTTTTGGTTTCGTAGACCCCGGCTTCAGAGGGCAGCTAACTCTACAACTCTTTAACTCCTCATCCACGCCTATCTCGATTAAGAAGGGTGAGCGCATAGTACAGTTAGTTTTCATAAAGCTGAGCTCCACTCCGTTAAGAAGTTACTCAGGAGCATATCAAGATAGCAGAGGAGTAGTATTGAGCAAGAGAAAAAGCTAAAGAAAATCGCGAAATTTTAAGTTTTCAACTACTCTACGAGAAACGGAATCTATTAATAACGTCGTCTCGTCTAAAACTATTTGCCGCGGGGGTTTAAACCACGAAAACCCGCTTAGAGGAACTTCAGCTTCAGCTAAGGGCTGTCGAGCTGCTTAGACTAGCTAAGAAGAGACATAGCTATCAAGAGCTCTCGAAGTTTACTGGCATACCTATAACTGTGTTGAACCGCTATGTGAAGGGGCACATCTTGCCAAATGTAGATAGAGCTGAGGACATACTATACTCTCTTGAGAGGAACTTCAACATAAGCCAGCAAATCCTAGATAGGCTTAAGTTTACCAAGGGAGGCTTCATAGACAACACGAGAATACTATCTGACGTGACGCTCTTACGCTTCGCAGCAGAATACGCTATTAGAAAGCTCGCAGGTCGCAGGATTAGCAAGGTCTTGACGGTTGCTGTTGACGGCATACCATTTGCCTCTCAAATAGCTTCGCTACTTGGAGTAAACTTGGTCTACGCCAAGAAGGAGAAGGAAGTCGGCGTAGAGAGCTTCTTAGAGGAAACGTTTACAGTAGATAGGACAGGTATGCAGTTTAGCCTCTACTTGCCTAAAGACTTGATAGAGAAAAGGGATAGCGTCTTGATAGTAGACGACGTGGTTAGGTCAGGGGAACAGCTGAGGGCATTGATTAACCTAACTAAGCGAGCTGGCGCAGACATAGCTGGTGTTTTCATATTAATAGCTATTGGAGAGAGATGGAAACAGGAAATAGAGCAGGCTCCGAAATACCCCATAGAGTACTTAGTAAGCATCCCAGAGAGGGCTTAGCGTTCCTTGAGGACCCTCAATATGTTCTCTTCAAAAGGAGGCCCTATGACCCCCCTCTCAGTGACGATGTGAGATACGTTCTCAGGAGGGGTTATGTCAAAAGCAGGGTTTAAGACCTCAACGCCGTTTGGCGCTACCTGAACGCCAAAGACGTGCGTAACCTCTTTAGGCGACCTATGCTCAATAACCACGTCCTCAACTCTGCTCTTAAGATCAAATGAAGAAGTAGGTGCGGCTACGATGAACGGTATTTTGTGATACTTCGCCAAAATGGATAAGCTATACGTGCCTATTTTGTTGATAACGTGACCAGATGATAAAACGCGATCTGCTCCGACAACAACCTTGTTCACAAGCCCTTTCGACATCACGTATCCCGCCATGTTGTCAGTTATCAAGGTCACTGGGATACCGTCTTGCATAAGCTCAAAAGCTGTTAAGCGAGCTCCTTGGAGGAGAGGTCTAGTTTCGCAAGCAAAAACCCTTATTCGCTTACCTTGTTTCACAGCGCTCCTAATAATGCCTAATGCCGTACCATAGCCTACACACGCTAAAGCGCCAGCGTTGCAGTGCGTCATCACCCCATCTCCATCATCTATAAGCTCAGCGCCTGCGTCCCCAATAGCTAGGTTAACTTTGACGTCTTCCTCAGCCATCAGCAAAGCCTCTTCTTCAACGGCTTTCACGAGCTCCTCGCTACTAGAAGCCTTCGCAGCCTTGGACAACACCCTATCAATGCTCCAAAACAAGTTCACAGCCGTAGGCCTAGTTTTCCTCAGCCTCTCAGCAGCCTTATAGAGCTCACTACGAATTTTCTCTAAGCTGAGCCCCTTGCAGCGCTTAACAGCCAACGCTAGCCCCATAGCTGCTGCTACGCCAATAGCTGGCGCCCCTCGAATATTCATGTCCTCTATAGCCTTAGCCACATCCTCGTAGCTTTCGCATCGCAGATACTCAAGCTTCAAGGGCAGCTTAGCTTGATCTAATATTAAGACGTGATCCCCCTTCCACTCAATTGTGCGCATACCAAGACCAACCTTTTAAATACGCTTTAAAGCGTCTACCTATTTAGGCTGAGCGCTAATTGAAACGCGAAAACGCGCAAGCTGCTAAACAGCTGACGACAGCGAAATTGACTCCGCAAGGAGCGGTCATCAGCTTAGCTGAAGCCAGCTTACTTAAGAAGTCAGGGTACGGGGGAGTTGAAGGAGATTTCTTAACGTTAACGCGGGTTGAGACGCTATACCTCCTAGATAGAGGGAAGATAAGGGTGGTCGACGAGCAAGGCAAAGAGTACAGCCTCAAAGAGCTAGTAGACTTCTACGCAAAATACGATAAGGACATCTGGCTAAAACACCTAGTATACTCAGATTTAAGGAAGAGAGGCTACATCGTCAAACAAGGCTTTAGAGAAGAAGGCATAGAATTTAGAGTTTATCGGAAAGGAGCTGAAGTAGGCAAAGAAGCAGCTAAATACCTAGTAGTTGGGATAGCTGAGGGCACGATACTAGACGTATCAGAGCTACAAAGCCTCGCTGAGAGAGCGCAAAAAGCAGGTAAAGAGCTTATCCTAGCTGTTATAGATAGGCAAGGTGAGATAACATACTATGACGTTTCGTGGACCCATCTATAAGACATTAGGCTTCATAAAGCTACTAAGGCCAGTTAACTGCTTAATGATGGGCTTAGCAGTAGCCGTAGGCGAGTTCATAGCCTTAGGGGCGATGCCGCCGCTAAGCCCCCTACTACTGGGGATAGCCACCGCCTTCTCTTTAACAGCGTCGTCAATGGTCATAAACGACTACTACGACGTCGAAGTAGACCGCATAAACGCCCCCACAAGGCCGCTTCCGAGCGGTGTAGTATCCCTAAAAGAGGCAAAAGCCTTAGCCATAGCCTTAGCTTTCATAGGGCTCTTAGCAGCTTACATGATATCAACCGAAGCCCTCTTGATCGCGATAGCTGCGTATGCCATATCGGCGAGCTATAGCTCAAAGGGGAAGAAAACAGGCTTCCTAGGCAACGTCATGGTAGCTTCTTGCGTAGCCGTACCCTTTATCTTCGGCAGCGTAGCCGTAGTCAAGGCTATAACCACGTTAATAGCAATCTTCGCCCTACTGTCCTTCCTAGCCTCCATAGGCAGAGAAGTCACTAAAGGCATCGTAGACGTAGAAGGCGACTCGAGCAAGGGGATTAAGACGGTAGCTGTCTTAAAAGGCCGTAAAGCAGCTGCTCAACTAGCTGCATCTCTGTACTTAAGCGCCGTAGCTCTAAGCATATTGCCATACGCGCTCGGCATAGCGGGCATATTATACCTCTCTCTCGTAGCAATAGCTGACGTAGGCTTCGTAGCCCTCTCAATATCCATACTTAGAGACTACAGCAGAGAAAACGCCTTAAAAGTTAAAAACAGGGCTTTAATACCAATGCTAATAGCCTTAATCAGCTTTCTACTAAGCCAAGCATGAGTCAGCTAAGCTTAGACAGTATAGCTTGCAAAGCTTCATCAGCACTTAGCAAAACCTCCTCCCGCTTAACCATATCCCTAAGCCTAACCTTCCCCTCCTCAACCTCCCTCTTGCCCACAATCACGACGAACGGTATGTTCTTCGAGTCAGCGTATTCAAGCTGCCTAGAAAGCCTCCTACCCATTAAGTCCACCTCAACCCTCACGTCCCTAGACCTAAAGAGAGAAGCTAGCTTAACAGCCTCGCCTTTAACAGACTCGTCTACAGCAGCTATGAAGACGTCAGCATACCTATAACTCCCCTTGCCCTCCCTAGACGATAAGACCTCGATAATCCTCTCAATGCCTAAGGAGACGCCGGTCGCAGGTAAAGCTCTGCCTCCAATCCTCTCAATTAAGTCATCATATCTGCCGCCTCCAGCTACGCTGCCAGCGCCGTAGGTCCTAACCTTGAATTCAAAGACAGGCCCCGTATAGTAATCTAAGCCTCGAGCTAAGCTAAAATCCACCTTAACCTTATCAGCAAAACCATACCACTCCCCAAGCTTAATAATCTCTTCAACCTCCTTAACGCCCTCAAGCGCCCTCTGATGCCTCCTCAAAACCTCCTCAGCCTCATCTAAGCTAACGCTAGTAAGCTCCAGAACCCTCTCAGCAACTCCATTGGGAAACCCCCTAGAGTAAAACTCCCTCACAACCCCCTCCCTCCCAACCTTATCCAGCTTATCGAGAATCCTACACGCCTCGAAAAAGCGGTCATTGCTGACGCCAGCTTCAGCCATAATCCCCTCAAGCACCTTCCTATTACTAAGCTCAATAACGAAATCGTTGAGCCCAAGCCTCTCCAAGCAGGTAGAGGCGACAGCTAAAACCTCAGCATCAGCGTCAGGTTTATCGCTTCCAACGATATCGGCGTCAGCTTGAACAAACTCCCTAAACCTACCACTTTGAGGCTCCTCATATCGCCAAACCTTGCCAATACAATACCTCTTAAAGGGCAAAACTAAGGTAGGTGAGCTAGCCACAACCCTAGCTAAGGGCACAGTCAAGTCAAACCGTAAGCCAAGCCACCTGCCAGCCTTATCTTGAAAACAGTAGATCTGCTCCTTAACCTCATCACCGCACTTAGCAGACAAAACCTCCCAAAGCTCCAAAGCAGGAGTATCCACTTCGCCAAAGCCGAAGAGCTCGAAAACCCCCCTAACAACCTCGATAACCCTACGCCTAAAGCTCATCTCCTCAGGCATGAAATCTCTCATACCGCGAGGTCTCTTAGACAACCTGAAGACACCAAAGCCAAGTAGTAGGCAACAAAAAATAAAAATCCTACCCACCTATGAAGAGCAGAAAAACACTTTAATCAGCTTAAAAGCAAAGAAAAGCGAGGGCCCGTAGCTCAGCACGGCAGAGCGGCGGGCTTTTAAGTAAGCTCGAAGAAACCCGACGGTCGCGGGTTCAAATCCCGCCGGGCCCGCACACCTCCTACATCTTCCACTTAACGCTCAACAGCTCCTCAAACGCCCTCACAAACCTCTGCCAATACTCGCGCGCAGCCTCAGCGCCCTCCTTCTGAACCCTCTCAAACCAAGCTGGAAAGCCAAACTCCCTAGCAGCGCTAGCCAACAAGCCGACGACCTTAGCGCTCTCCCAGAACCTAGGCGTATACCCCGCTTTATTATCATATTCGACGAACTTCCTCAAAACCTCCTTGTTGTGGCTATCGTAGTCAAAGGGAACGCCATAAGCTTCCTCAACCAGCTTAGCTAAATGCTTCTCCCCCCAACCCCTATGAAACCTGCACATCCCCGTGTTATCGGAGTAAAGCTCCTTAACAGCCCTATCCAAAGCCCGCTTAGCCATATCCTCAGGCTCAGCGAAAACCCACCCATACTCAGTCAAGTATTTGCCCACGACGGGCATGGGCATGTAGTTGCCAGCGCCCCAGTACATAGCGGGAGTCATGCTCCCATCGGCGCCCATAGGCACGTAGACAGCGTAGTCCTCAAACCTAGCCTCCTTAACCCTATCAGGGTACAGCTCGTCAAGCCTCTTAGCAGCTCTGCGCACACCAAGCCCAATAACCTTAGCTAGCTCGCCCTCGCCAAAGCCAACACTCCACGTCAACTTCTTCATAATCTCAGCGTTGACCCTAGACTCTTCAACGCAGTTCCCGTAAAACCTATTGTGGTCAAACCTAGGCACGCCGCCGACGCCCAACTCCTCAGGCTTAAGAAGCCCCCTATACAGCAGCTCGAAAATCCAAGCAGCCGTATTGCCAAACTCTATGGCGTCAAAGCCCATAGCGTCGACCAAGCT
>QMQV01000003.1 GCA_003649085.1 Thermoproteota archaeon | reverse complement strand
ATTTCAGCCCGCAAAACTTACATAACCATACTCCAAAGCTGAGCCTCTTAAGTGAGCCGGGAGTCCTACAACGAGGGCATTTTGAAGGAGCCCGCATTTTAAGCTCAATTGCCAATACTCTCTTACGTACCGTTGCACCGTATCTCGCGCCGTATCTTGCGACTGGGCCGACAAACCTAGTTCTGCCCATTTTTATAGCCCCACAGAGGACAACTTACTTCTTAACTCCTGGCTTTTAACTTTAGCTATATTGAAAGCTTTATGAACATCGTCGACCCCAAAGTATCCTGGAGCACCTTTTTGTATTGCGCATAAACTGCCATCTTGCGAAAAGCCGAAAGTTAAGCGACAATCAAGGACGCTTTCCTCTTCTAAGCATGGGTCCACGAGCAAATATTTGTCTATTTTAGCTATGGTTACTAGCGTTGGCTTATTAGTTATTGGGGGCTTAACTCTCGTGTTTAATACTTGGACTTCACGTCCCTCTACTTTGGTGTTTGGTATTGTCGACGAAAGCAAGGCCGCTACAGCAGATAGCGCTGAAGCATCCATTAAGTTCCCGTCGTGATCTAACACGTATATGTCTACCCATGTGATCCACACTCTCTCCCCCGGAACTAAGCACATCTTCTCTAAATCTATCATCCCCGACTCTCTAATTACTCGATCAACAACTCTAGCTAATTCAAGAGCATTTTCGTCAGGTGGACCTGGCTCAAAAGTTGGAGAGGCAAGAGGCAAAAATTCCGCATTTACAGACAAAACACCTTCATTTGGCGTATCTGAAAACGGCTCTCCAATCTCATATTTTATGCCAGTGAGTATGGTTGTTGATCCCATTTTAACTATTGCGGAGCCATCAGCTTTATCGATTACCCCTACTTCAATGGATATGGGTCTAAAATCCTCCAAACCTCTACCGTCCAGTCTCCTTCCTCTTTGAGCTAACTCTATTATCTGCTGACGCTTTACAGTGGATATCACCTTTTCAGCCAACAGTTATCCCTCCTTAATTGATGAGACTTCTGCCAAACTAGGGGCATAATACTCCCTTAGTGCTTGTTTTTGCTTGGCATACACTTGTTCACATCCTTTAACGGCGAGTTCGAAAGCTTGTTTAAACTCCTCTTCAGTAAAATGCCCATCCATTTGTAATAATGTCACTACTTTTTTAGAAGGCATCATCGCAAAAGGCATGTCGGCCTCCCCGTACTTATCTTCAATATCCATGACATCAAGCACAAGCCTTCCCTCCACCTTCCCAACTGCTATAGCCGCTACTAAATCCTTCATAGGTATGCCAGCGTCAGCCAACGCAAGCGATGCCGCAATGATGCTTGCGCAGCGCGTGCTACCGTCAGCTTCTAAAACCTCCACAAAGACATCTATCGATGTTCTAGGGTAAAGTTCTAGGAAAAGAGCTGGTTCAAGAGCTTCCCTTATGACTTTTGAAAGCTCGATTTCTCTTCTAGAGGGGGCCGGAGATTTCCTGACATCAACTGAAAATGGAGCCATGTGGTAACGACATCTTAGGATGGCACGGTCTGGCAACGCTAAATGCTTTGGATGGAGTTCTCGTGGCCCAAAGACAGCGGCTACAATTTTTGTCCTACCGAGCTCAACGTAAGCTGATCCGTCAGCATTCTTAAGAAAACCTATCTTAAGCGTTAAGGGTCTTATCTCGTCAAGCCTCCTTCCATCAACTCTTCTTCCATCCTCGCTTATCAACTTGATAGTCTTCTCCATCATCAGACACCTCATGACTTTGACCTCATTTGAAGTATATAAGCGCGTACTCTATCAGTAAGTCCGCTTATGTGAGCTTCCCTCTCAATTTTCTTTATGGCGTTCGCAGCTATAGCCTCGTCTTCAGGGGTTTTTCCTCTAATCCAAATTCTACCATTTTGGCCTATGGTTATTTGACAGCCTGTCTCTTTTTTAAGCATGTTTATCATGGAGCCTTTCCTGCCAATTATCCTAGGTATTCTCGTAACATCAACTTCCAGGACAATGCCCTTTTTTATCTTACCTAACCCTCTACCTTTAGCTGTTAGTGCAGGATCTTTAGTCCTATCAAAAGCTAGTATCTTCGCTACTATCATCTCTCCCACGTCTAGGTGTTTTCTTATATCTTCCTTAGCGGGGTTTATCGGCTTTGATAGAAACTCTGACGCGAACAATACGGCGTTGTATGGCGCGTTAATATCCACGAGCCACGAGGTTAGTGAGACATCAATGACGTTGCCTATTACTAAGTCTCCTTGTTTAGGCATGTACCTTCCTCTAAGGCTTACAACAGATACTGCCTTGTTTTTGAGCTCCGCTAGCCCAATAGCTGATGCGTATAAGCGCTTTCCATCCCTATACACGTTTTCCCCAGCTTGGTAATCCCCCTCAGCTAATAGATCTCCAGGAGCTACTACTTGCTTAGGCGTGAAAAAGATGGTCAAAAAAGTGCCCACCTCACGCTCTCTTAACAATCTTAACTTCAGCTTCACCTTTAGTTAGCTCATTCACCCTATCTATGAAAACTTGCTGTAAACCAGCAGGTATAGTTATTTCTCCAGACCATGAGCCATCAGAGCCCCAATTTGAGGAAGACACGGTTCCCATTTTACACAACACTGAATAAGCGCGGCTTGCGTACTGTGGCGGGAGCTTTACGTAAAAGGTAGCTTGTGAGATCTTTAATGGAAGAATGGTCCTTAAAGCTTTAATGATCTCGTTAGCTTGTTCTTCGACTGACTTAAAGGGGTCTATTTGAACTTTGGCTTGACTTAATGCGTTTTCAATTCTTAGAGGAGGATGTGGCGTGCCAGTTTTTGGATCTACACAGTTTTTAGCTATGAAGTCTATGATTTGCCTCCTCTTACTCTCTATTAAGGCGCGTCTTTGTTCAGCTGTTAACTGAAGTTCTCCTTTCTTGATTATTTCCTCAGCTACCTTTAACACATCGGTTGTCTTGAATACTTTCTTAAGCGATTCATCTGACGCCTTTAGCCCTTTTCGAGCATCTTTATAAACTAGATCACTTATTAGGGCTTCCTTAATGGAAGAGCTTTTCCCTGATTTTATTGCCCAAGCCAGGTCAGGATCTACTAGTACTTCGAAGTGTTCTCCAAAAGCGCTTAGCCTTGCGATAACAGCTTTATCCGCTTTGGGCATGAGAACCAGCCTTTACCTTCGAGATATATCCCGAGACTTCCTCGGTGGACAATTTCTTAAACTTTCTAGTCTTGACATCCACCGTAGCTACCTCTACTTTTGTTGGATCGATACCTCCTTCTATCACTTGGTCTAGTGAGCGAAGCGCCATAACTATGCCGGTTTCTAGCTCTATTTTCTCTGAGAAGTTCTTTTCAAAGAATTCAGTAACTTGTTGCGACCCTGCGCCTATTGAAACCACGTAATAGCCTGCATATGCACCACTAGGCTCTGTCATGAAAAGTCTAGGCCCAAATCTATCAACACCTGCTATGAGTAGTGATACGCCAAATGGCCTTACGCCAGCGTGTTGAGTATACAACTGCTTAATTTCACTTATTCTTCGAGTTAAATATTCAACATCTATTGGCTCGTCATAAAGCATCCTGTTAATCTGAGCTTCAACGCGAGCTCTATCAATTAAGACTCTAGCATCTGAAGATAATCCAGCAAAAGTGATCCCTATATGCTCATCAACTTGTAATATCTTCTCCATGGAGACATGATCTATTAACGGGCTTATTTTCTTCTTCTCAACAACTAGTAAGACTCCATCTGAGCAACGCATACCGAGAGCAGTCCAACCTCTTCTAACAGCTTCTAATGCGTATTCCACTTGAAACAATCTTCCATCGGGTGAGAATATTGTTATAGCTCTGTCATACCCCATGCCTGGAGGCGTGAACATTTATTTTACCTCCTTCTCGTCGCTCATAGCCATGAAGTTTCAGCCTTAAGTTTTTAAGAGGATTTATCTTCTTATTCTTTTCGTCTCACTACAAGGATCGTCATGTAGATTACCTAAGCGATAAGGCAAGTAGTAGATCTCTTTCGGTTATTATGCCCTGTAAGCCTTCTTGATCAACTACAAGTAAGGCACCGACTCCATACTTGCGCATAGCATCAGCTGCTGACCCGAGGCTTTCACTTGGAGAGATGGTGAAAAGGTTTTGGGACATGATCTCTCTTACAGGAGTCGTTAACACTTCCTCTACGTTACCTAGTATGAGCTTACGAAAAGCTTCTCCTCCGAAAAACCTCAATAAGTCCATTGTAACTACAATACCTATAACCCTATTATCTTCGACGACTGGCAATCTCCTTATATGGTTAGCGATCATCTTACGTGCAGCGTCACCAACAGTCTCATCTTTACCTATTGTAATTAATTCAGTTGTCATTACGTCTTCAACTCTCTTATCAGAAGGTTTGCCCGCTAGAAGGTTTACTACGTCACGTTCAGTAACTATCCCGTAGACTTTACCTTCATCAGTTAAGATAGGTATTGCTCCGTATCCTGTTTTCAACATTTTTTCTAATACGTCAAGAAAGCTTTCTCTGATGTTAGCATAAACGACGTTTTTGGCAGCTATTTGCTCGATTGGCTCGTTTATGGCTGAGTAGAAGTTCCCTCCATGTCTTACCTTAATTATGTTGAAGTAATCGCCACCACCAAAGAAGTTTACCAGCTCAGTTGATGTCACTAACCCTATGAGCCTATTGGCTGCATCTACAACAGGTAGACGGCGTATGCCTTTTGATACCATCGTATCGACAGCCTTTATTATGGGTGAAAGCTTCGTTATCGTTATTACAGGTTTTTTGGCAATAAGGTCTAGTTCTCGAGGCTTTTCATATACTTCATTCGAAAAGTTCGGCTTAGCATCGCTTCTTAAGAAACCCCTTACAACTCTAGGCTTAGGACTTCTCAAAATTTTGCACCCATGATTAGTTAAAGCCTTTCATGTTTTTCTAAGTTTTCTTAAGGGGTTAATGGGGACCTCAGACGGGTAAGTTTCGCTCACATATCGCAGCCGGAAGTACACATCATCGGCGGTATCAGAATTCTCTTTAGTTGCACATATAGTTTTTGCTTAAGGATCAGACATAGCTTATAATAACTTATATCCTATATCCAGCGTTTTTTCTTGAAATAGCCTAACATTGTGCCAGCTATTATCGCCATTAGCAATAAGACTAGTGGATAGCCATATGGAGACTGCAGTTCAGGCATGTACTGAAAATTCATCCCATAAATGCCTGTAATCAGCGTCAAGGGCATCATTATCGTAGCTATAACTGTTAACACCTTGATTATCTCGTTTGTGCGATTTGATATATTAATCATGTATAGCTCGCGAACACCTGAAATAGCCTCTAAGTCGCTTTCTATGATGCTCAGTACTCTAGCAAAGTGGTTTATGGCATCTCTTAAGTGGCGTTCACCTCTCTTTGATATGAAGATGTGCCCTTCAAGTATTAAGGTTCTTAAGACATCACTCTGCTGAAGTACTATTCTCCTTATGCGTGTAAGAACCCTTCGCAGGTTTGATAACGAGGTCATGAGCTCAGGCGTAGGAGATGTTAGAGCCTTTTCTTCAAGTTCGTTAATCCATCTATCTATGTGTAAAATCGCATTAAGGTAGTTTGTTGCAATAAAATCTAGTAGTTCAGATAAAAATAGATCTGATCCTCTTTGCAGAATGTCAGGGTCTTTTCTAAGTCTATTCGAAAGTTCATCTATTTCCTTCAACTTCTCATCGTGATATGTGACCACGTAGTTTTTACCAACTAAGATATCGAGCTCAGCGAATCGCACCTTTCTATCCTTGAAATCTTTGATGCAATGCGTGGCTATCAAGAAGTAGTCATGGTAGTCCTCTAGCATAGGGCATTTATATGGCTCTACACACACGTGAACAGCTGACATATCAAAGCGGAATAAGTTTGTGAGAAGCTCGCTTTCCTCCTTTGTTGGAGACTCAAAGTCTACCCAAAGTACTTGTCCATCAGGTGGTGGAAAGCTAAGCTTCTCTACTGGAGGGCTTTCTAGTATGTTGTTTGCACATAGAAAGGTTCTAATCACGTTCTCGCACTTCCAACTTCTTTGAAAAGTGGCTATTGAGACCTTATTTTAGCTTTTTTCTTGATTTAACATTAGCTCACCGTAAGCGTACGAGAAGAAAGATATGGAAGGGGGTCAGATCGTCGCGAGGTCAACATTAATGTTCTGATGTCTGGGACGGCTTCTTCATCCCCGCCTCTGAAGATATGCTTAGGTAGGTTTTTAGCTTTTCCCTAATCTTCTTCATTGTGCCAGTCGTCAGTACCGGGCTGACAATAACATTTTTGTCACCTATTGACGTGATATGCGAAGCCGCAGCCAATACCTTATCTACTGCTCTATGAGAGCATTTAGCTATGAATAATGTCGGGTTTTGCGTGGGAATTACTTTGAGCTTAGCTTCCGAAACCCCTACTTCTCCATAGAGTTTTAACAAGCTGTTTTGCAATGTATTGAAAAGCTCATTTGCAGAGAAAGCTCGCTCTTCATCAAACGATGTTAGCTTTAGTACCACATACCGGTTTCTTGCAAGTTTTACTGGCACGCTACAATACCTCTACACCACATGGCAGCTTGCTAGACTTTAAGAACATGTTGCGGTTAATAATCTTCTTGGGGTAGTTTATCGTAGAGTTTAGGACGGCTTCTTTGCTTAGCCCTAATACTTTACTCATACTTGATAATGCTGGAAAATCGCGAAGCTCATACCAGTTTTTGGCGCCACTGCTTAAGATTAATGGAGCGTTTTCTTTAGTTGAATATGCTGTTATGAGCTTATAGAAGCCTATGAGCTTACTTCGAGACAAACCTTCAGCTCTCAACAGATGCGCTAGGTGTAGCTCTATTGCTATATCGTTTTGACGCGCTAGTGAGAAAAGTGATGCTGTTATCTTAAAGTCAGGATATGGCTCAAGTAAAATTAAATCGACTCTCTTATCTCTTAAGGCGTAGTTGACTAATGTTTTATGAGAAGCTTTAATGCATATTAAGTCAATTTTTCTCCTTAGTTTGTTTACGAGCTTTACCGCTTCTTTTACTGATAAAGTGCTGATGTTAGCTCTGGTATAAAGCTCTACTCTGAACCTACCTTTGACTTCGTCGAGAAGCTTGTATTTTTCACTAAGCTGTTTATAATCTTCAAATCCTGGCAGCGCTATCCCCTTAATACTGAGCTTCTCAGCTACTCTAAGCATGGCTTCTAAGTTTCCACCTTGACTAAATGGTGAAGTATATACGCACAGATCGTATATTTTTCGAAATCTCAAAGTGCTTCACTTAACTAACCCAATTGACTTTAAAAAATCGATTAATGCGCTTTTGCTTTTACCTAATCTAGTCATTGTTATCCTGAGCTTTATAATGTCATCTCCTTCAGTTAACGTAACTTTGCCTAGATAAGCTTGCTGTTTACTAATCTTTAAGTAAAGATTTCCTGCACCATTTGAAAAACGATCTATTTGGTTTTTTATGATAGCCTTATCTAAGTCATCAAGTTTTTCGCTGAGATGTTTCACTAGCTCTTGAGCTAAGTTTTCTGTAAGCATAGCTCGTAAAATTGTTATTGGGTTTCCATGATGACCATAGACTACCTCTTCTAAGACTTGAACTTTATCTCTTAGGGGCTGTGGTATGAGGTTTAATAACGCTTCTTTTACCTTGGCTATGTCCTCTGTAGCGTGAGCAAATGATTCTAAATAAGCGTGTATTACTTTGGCTTTTTCAGCCATGTTCACTTCACATATTAGCTGATAAGCTTGGTCTTATCTTTTCAGCACCTTTACCTTTTCTAGTTAGTCCACGGCTTTTTCTACCAGCTGGTGTTAAGCCTCTAAAAACGCGACCTCTTTGTGATGGATTGCATATCCAGTTGATATCCTTGTCAGCCTTTATTACTGGATGGTGTGGGTCAACTAGTATTACTTCAAACCACTTGTATCTACCGTCCTCGCCCACCCAGTAACTTCCTAAAACCTCTAAATTGGGGTATTTTCTAGCTGCTCTTTCCTCAGCTATCCATTGTAAGCTTTTTCTAGGAGCAAAGCCGTAAATGCCCATCCTCTTTGGCCTACGCCCAGATCTAGGTCTTGGCTTTCTTTGACCCCCTCTTCTAACCCTAACTCTAACGACGATAAAGCCTTGTTTAGCTTTATAGCCTAATGCTCGAGCTCTATTAATCCTCGTCGGATGCTCTATTCTAACTACCGAAGGACCTTTTCTCCACTCTATTAACCTGATTTTCCTAAGCTCTTCCACGTAACCTTCTTTGGGATGCTTCCAGGCCTCTGCGATATATTTGTAAATTGACATCTTAACCACGCTTGGCTCGTTTAACTGCTTGTAAGCGTTTTAATAATGTTTTCGGCTATCAGTATTGCCCCAATTCTCTGCGCTTCTACAGTTTGAGCACCTATATGTGGAGTGCATACTACGTTAGGTAAGCTTATCAGTTCATGCTCCCACGGCTCTCTTGGGGGTTCATTCTCATACACATCCAACGCAGCTGCCGCTAAGTGACCGGATTTAAGCGCTTTGAGCAAAGCTTTAGTATCTACAACCTTACCTCTCGACGTGTTTATTAGAATTGAGCCGCGCTTCATTGAGAATATCACATCTTCATTAAACATGTACTCAGTTTCTCGGGTGAGCGGTACGTGTATCGAGACAATGTCTGAGAAGGCTAGCATCTCTTTAAGGTTTTGGTAGCGCACAACTCCAAGTTCGTCAAAAGCAGCTTGCGGAGCAAAAGGATCATAGGCTACCACATGCATTTCAAAGGCTTTAGCTCTCTTTGCTACGGCTCTACCTATTCTACCAAAACCGACTATGCCCAGAGTTTTTCCTCGAAGCTCAAAACCGTGCAACTCTCCCTTAATCCACCTTCCCTGTTTCATTGAGTTATCAGCTTTTGGTATACTTCTCGCTAAGCTTAGTAAAAGCGCAAAAACCAATTCGGCAACTGCAATAGTTGAAGCCTCGGGGGTTGAGAGAACTTTTATCCCCTTTTTGGCGGCCTCGTTAACATCTATGTTGTCTAAGCCCACGCCTACTCTTCCTATGACTTTAAGTCTCTCCGCTTTTTCAATAACTTGTTTATCAACTTTCGTCCTACTTCTAACGATCAATATATCGTACTTAGGAATGTTTTCTAAAAGCAAATCCCTTGTAAAGTCGTAGGCTTCTGTAACCTCTATACCAGCCGACCTTAATCTATTAACACATTCCTTGTCAACAGGGTCTGTTATTAGAGCCTTATACATACGCAATCCTCCTTAAGCCCTGACTAAGTTTAAACTTCAACTACTGTGGAGATGTCTTGAACATAAAAGCTTGTGCTGCTACGGCTGGAGGCACCCACGCTGAAGAAACGACTGGCGAATAACATGTTTCAATCAATGCCAACTCTTCAACTTTCATGCGCTTTAACATGGCTAAGGAAACTAAGTCGATGTACTTTGATGCATTATTGCCAACTGCCTGGCCGCCTACTATTCTTCCTTCTTGGTCAACGATTAATTTCATAAACACGTCACATCCCTTAAAGTAGTGGATCTTATCTTTTGAAAGCACCCTAATAGATTGGACATTAACACCTTGTTTTCGAGCAAGATGGCTTGGTAAACCAGCACACGCTATTTCTAAATCAAAGACCTTGATCACCATCGCTCCTGTAAAACCATTTATTTTCATGTCTCCGCCAGCTGCATTTATGCCAGCAACCATCGCTTGTCTTACGGCAACCGAACCTAACTGAAGCGTTAAAGGCTGTCTATAAATGGGATCCCAACATTCAACACAATCTCCAGCAGCGTATACGCCTTCTTCAGAAGTCTTCATGTGCTCATCAACTTTTATTAAACCAGTTGAACCTAGCTTTAAATGCGAATCTTTAGCAAGCTTCACATTACCTGAAACACCAATGCATAGAACCGCAAAGTCACATCTAAAAACCTCATCTCCAGCCACTACTCTTACACCATTTTCCACTGAAGTAACTTCCTCAACAGCTTTACCTAAGAAAAGCTTGATGCCCCGCCTTAAAAGGTGCCGCTCAATTATCTTAGCCATGTCGAAGTCTAGGTACTGAGGTAAAAGCTGATCCCTCATCTCCACTATTGATACGTCTAAGCCAAGATCATGAAAAGCTTCGGCAAGCTCTAAACCTATAAAGCCGCCACCTATAATTATGACCCTCTTGCTTTTATGAGCAAACTGCTTCATAGCTAAGGCATCTTCAATTGACCTTAGAGTAAAGACCCTTTCTCTATCATGTACAAAACTAGGTAAAAGAGGTTCAGCCCCTGTAGCTATTATCAATGAATCATATTCTAAGGAAGTAACTCCCCCATCCTTAGACCTTATCTTAACAAGCTGCCTAGAGCAGTCCAGTTCTATAGCTTCACTAAGTAGCATTAATCTCGCCTTAATTACTCGATTGTAAAACTCCGGAGGGTATTCGAGAAGTTCCGTATGCGATCTCACTTTTCCACTTATCAGATAGGGTAAGCCGCAACGAGAATAAGCAGGGTAAGGGCTTTTCTCGACGATAGTTATATCAACGTTTTTATTAATACGTCTAGCATATAGGGCAGCTGTACAACCAGCTACACCGCCGCCTATGATTAGGAGACGCTCCATAGCGTTTCACGCTAATTAAGAAAACACTATTTATTGTCTCAAAAGCCTTAAGCTTAGCTTAAAAACTAGTAGATGCCTAAGTGGTGTTTAATGCAATTAGGCATCGTAGGCAAGACAAACGTTGGGAAAACAACGTTTTTCTGCGCAGCTACGCTTGCACCAGCTAAAATAGCTTCATACCCTTTTACTACGATAGAGCCGAATAGAGGAATAGCGTATGTCCAGGTTGAATGCGTTTGTAAAAAGCTTGGAGTAAGAGATAATCCTGTAAATTCGATGTGTATTGATGGAATTAGATATGTACCAGTCGAGCTTGTAGATGTGGCAGGATTAGTTCCTGATGCCTGGAAGGGAAGGGGTCTTGGAAATAAGTTTTTAGATGACTTGAGACAAGCAGATGCTCTAATACATGTCCTTGACGTTGCAGGGGCAACCGATATTAATGGGACTCCCTGCAATCCAGGTATGCACGATCCAGCTGAAGACGTTGTATTCCTTGAAAAAGAGATTGACATGTGGATTTACCAAATCTTGAAGCGGGATTGGGATAGGCTTGTTAAGGCTGCTAAGACAAGAGTTGGAGGCTTTGCAGAGCTACTTTCAGATAGGCTTTCAGGACTTTCTATTTCAAGGAGACATGTAGTTAAGGCACTTCAAGATGTCGGGTTAGACGCCCTAGATCCTTCAAAGTGGTGTGATGATGACCTATTGCGATTTGTAGATGCTTTAAGAAAACTTTCTAAGCCCATGTTAATCGCAGCCAATAAAATTGATTTACCAACAGCTGAAGAAAATATTAAGAAACTTAGAACGGCCTTTCCTGATAAAGTTATCATACCGTGTTCAGCCGAAGCTGAACTCGCTTTAAGGCAAGCTGCTCAAAGAGGTTTGATAAGGTATAGACCAGGTGATAAAGACTTTGAGATTTTAAAACCTAATGAACTTACGGAAAAGCAGCTTAATGCTCTTAAGTTTATCAAGAAGTTACTTGAAAAGTGGGGTTCAACCGGTGTTCAAGAGGTGATTAATACGGCTTATTTGAAGCTTTTAGATATGATACCAGTTTTTCCGGTTGAGGATGTTAACAAGCTTACTGATCATCATGGCAATGTTTTACCGGATGTCTACTTAGTTCCTAGAGGTACAACAGCTAGACAGTTAGCTTATCGCATACATAGCGATCTCGGGGATACGTTCCTATACGCTATCAACGCTGTTACTGGAGAAAGAGTTGGAGAAGATTACGTCTTGAAAGAGGGTGACGTGATCAAGGTGGTGGCTACTAAAGCTATAAAGTCTAGGACCTAGCTAAGGTTCACTCCCCTTCTTCTTGGTGGTAATAGCGGTGAAAGTAATATCCAGGTTCTTTTTTAGGTCCAAAGCTTCTAACGCCTTTTTCCCTTAATTGAGATCTTAGCTGAGAAGCGTATTCGGGTGTTATTTCTCCGCGTTTTTCCATGAAGTTTATGATCTCTAAAGCTTGCTCGTCTGTATCGCAGCGTCTTATGAAGGATATGACATCAGGATTTCTTAGCTCTTCAAAGCCTTCGCCTTCTCTACGAAAGCCGCCTATTTTGTAAACTTTAGATTTGCCTTTTTCAATTTCGTCAGCCAAATGTGGGAAGTGTTTTCGAAGCTTGTCAAAATCTATCATTTCCTTAACCACTCTTAAGCGCGTCTAAGGCTTTCTCGAATTCCTTTTTTAAAAAATCTTCGCTGACGCCTAAATCTACGATACTCCAGGGTTTAAGCTCTCTTGCTTTAAACGACAATGTTTTGAAATCTAAGTCGTATTTCTTCAAGGCTTTTCTCCAAGCACTTAAGCGACCCCCATTTTCTGCGACGTACTGTATAATAGGGGAAAGCTCAGATCCTCCAATTGAGAGAATGGCTTGTATTAAAGCCCACTTGTAGTTTAAACACGAAATTTCGATTTGCGGCTTACGGGTGAGCTTTCTGAGCATTAGACATCTGGTTTTATAGGATTTTTCATCTATGAAATTAGCCCATTGAAAAGGAGTCCAAGCTTTCGGTATGAAAGGGTTTATTGAAACGCGTATCGCTCTTGACCTGTTAAAGCCTAAGTCTACTAAGTTGTTCAGAAAACGAGCTATTGCAGCAACATCGTCGTCTTTTTCCCCTGGAAGACCCAGCATAAAGTAAAGTTTTAGCTGCTTGACCCCGCCCTTCACAGCTATTTTAATGGCTTGGTAGTAGTCTTCTTCAAAGAAGTTTTTGTTAATAGCCATTTGCAAACGTGAACTAGTCGTTTCGGGAGCCATTGTTAAAGTTCTTTGCCCACCTTTTAGTAATAGTTTGACTAGCTGATCGTTGATGGCTGTCGGCCAAATGGATGGTATTGAAAGCTGAATTCTAGTTTTAAGCAAAACTTCAAGCAGTTCATTAAATCTTGAGTGCATGGCAAATGCCGAACCTATGCAGACTACTTTTTTAGCTGGCGTTTTAGATAACCCTTCTTCGAGGATTTCAATTAGCCTATCTAATTTGCGCTCTCTATATGGCCTATATAAGAAGGACTCTAAGCAGAACCTACAGCCTTTAGGACAGCCACGAGAAACTTCGAGTAGAAAGGATTTTTCAAATACTGGTCTGTACTTCCTCTCATCATCCACTGAGAGAACCTGAGCTGTGGGGTAAAAGGCATTGTTTAGATCCTCGACTAGTGCTTTTTCAATTGGCTTATCATGGATTTGAGGAATAAATACTCCTTTCATTTTTGAAATTTCCTCTAAAGAATCTCTTGGCTTATCATATGATGAAACTATGTCAATGATCTTCGGCAATAAATTTTCAGCTTCTCCTATTACGATAACGTCAAAGAAGGGAGTCATCGGCATAGGATTTGAAGTTATGGAGGGGCCTCCTGCTATTACCAATTGGTGTTCACTAGATCGTTCAGAGCTTTTAAGCGGTATGTTAGACTTCATTAACATATGAAGTGCGTTTACGTAATCGAGTTCATATTGGAAGCTGAAGCCAATTATTGTGAAATCACGTAAAGGCCTGCTTGACTCTACGCTAAACTCTTGTTGATCGCTGAAGCTATAGAAGAAGCGTTCACATAGCGCATAAGGTATTTCATTGACTAGCCCGTAAAGTAGGTGCGTGGCGAGAGAGCTCATCCCGACCCTGTACGTGCTTGGATAACATAGTGCAAACCTAACTTTTGCTTTTCTAAAGTCTTTCTTAATAGCGTTTATCTCTGCTGGCTTACTCATTTCTCTGAACATCGAAATTCTAGCTCTTGATGTTTAAGTAGTACTATGGTCTTCGGCGGGATGTCTCTGTCGACTAATATGTGTGGACCAATCCAAGAGTATTCTCCAACGATAACTCCAGGTAAGAAGCTTACGTTAATCCCTGTCTTAACGTAACCTCCCAAAAAAGCTCCAAGTTTTCTTCTACCGCTGCTTATTCTTTCTCCTTTAACCGTGACCTTTACTGGCGCATCGTCAAAGCGTAAGTTTGCCGTAATTGTTCCAGCCCCGAGATTACAATGTTCTCCTATTACGCTGTCACCTACGTAAGATAGATGACCTACGTGCGTTCCCTCCATTAATACGCTTTCCTTTATTTCGCAAGCATTTCCTATTCTAACGTTTTTGGCAAGGTATGTGTAAGGGCGTATGTAGCAGTTTGGACCGATATCGCAGCCTTCACTTATCCACGTAGGCCCCTCTATGTAAGCACCAGATCTTACTCTTGCTCCTTCTTCTATGACTACCGGACCTTTAAGTGAGACATTGTTCTCAACAGCCCCTTCTACGACCTGTCTAGTAACTAGTTTGTTTAACAGAAACCTATTTGCGTCTAGTATATTCCAAGGTCTTCCCACATCAAGCCATGAGCCTTCTCGTACCTTAACTGCTAACACCTCTTTGTTATGTTCAATAAGCATGTTAATTGTGGTTGTTAACTCATATTCACCTCTTTCGGATAGCGGTGTCCGCTTTGAAAAGTCAATCACCTCAGGTGACATAGCATATATCCCGATGTTCACATAGGATGGAGTAATCACATGCTTAGGCTTTTCCTCAACCTTTAGCACTCTATCCTCGTGGGTGTGAACCACGCCAAAATCTTGAGGTTTTGACGATAGCATAGTAGCCATTGTAACTATAGGCTTAGCAGACTCATGTGCTCTTATAACGGTTTTCACGATATCATAATCAAATACTATGTCGCCGTATATTAAGAGAAAGTCGTCTTCACCTACGAAATTTGATGCTATGCTTAAAGCATGCGCCGTGCCGTACACTCCTCCTTGATTAACATATTCAAATTCCAACTTTAGATTTGAACGTAGTTCTTCAAGGTAGCTTTTAATCTTTTCTAACATGTAGTATCCTACTACCAATACCTTCTCAATACCAGCTTCTTTGATTGCTTTAAGGACATGTAGAATGAGGGGGGCCCCAGCAATTGGTATCAGATGTTTTGGTCTAGTATTTGTGAAAGGTTGAAGTCTAACACCTTTACCAGCGGCCAAGACAACTGCCTTTTTCATGCTTTATAAGCCTCCACAGCTGTTCTGACTATTTCCATAGCATTTCTTAAAAGAGAGTTGGCTCGTTCACTATCTCCTGCTTCTACGGTGACACGAATGTACGGCTCTGTACCAGAAGGTCTGACTAGCAACCAGGAGTAGTCTTTGAAACGCATCCACACTCCGTCAATTGTCTCTTTTTTAACGTAGTCCATGTCTTCTAAACGAGAAGTTATCTTCTCCATAGCAGCCTTTTTAAGCTTGTTTTCACACCTCACTTTTTCTCTAAGCATTATCCCAGGCTTGTATCTTGAAACAAACTCTGACATAGACACGTCTAACTCGTCTAGCGCACTAAGTAACCTTATTGTTGATAATAAGCCATCTGGACATAGTGAAAAATCTGGGTGTATCCAAGCTCCACACGGTTCTGCACCAAAAACTCCCTTGACTTGCTTTAACTTCTCTGCTATAAAGACATCCCCAACTTTAGTCCTCACAACTGATCCACCAGCTTCTTCAACGGCTTTATCAACACAATAAGAGGTGTCTAAGTTCACGACAACTACTTTATTGCTTGATTTTTTAATTACGTAGCTTGCATATGCTGCTATTAAAGAATCTGGTGGGACATATGTGCCTTTTTCATCAACCACGACGACTCTATCTCCATCGCCATCAAAAGCAAATCCACAGTATAAGGAGTTGCCCCTCACGTATTCAGATAGAAGTTGCAAAGCCTCAGGACTTGGCTCTGAAGATCTGGCTTTGAAGAGGCCATCAGGTTCATCATTTATAGCATGTACGGTAGCTCCTAGTTGTTTCAACGCATTTGCTGCTATCTTACACATGGCGCCTCCTCCTGGATCTATGGCTATGGGTTTTGGTAGAAGTGTTCGCTCTTTTAAGAGAGCTGTCTTATAGTCTTCTAATAGGTCATTTGAAAAATCCACATGCTTAAGCTCCTTCCAGTCGAAGCTGAGAGGGTGTGATAAGCGTTGCTCTACGACTTGATATTGTTCAGGCGTTAGTGAAGAAGTATCAGGATTAAAGAGTTTTACACCATTATATTCTGGCGGGTTATGGCTAGCTGTTATCATTATACCAGCATCTGCTCTCTTAGACACGTAAGCTAATGCAGGGGTCGGCATGAGACCAGCTAATTTGGCTACGCTTTTTGCAGATATCACTCCTACAGCGGCATGTAGTGCTAAAAGTGGGCTTGTTAGACGGGTATCCCAGCCTATGACGACGGAGTTCTTGTCAAGCGAAGCAAAAGCCCAGCAAATTTTGACAACTATATCTGGAGTTAGGTCTTGGCCAAAAATGCCTCTAAATCCAGATGAACCAAGGAGACTCAAGTTATCACCTTTACCTTTTAAGATGGTTATTAGAAAAACTCTTTAAGTGTTATTACCTTGTTAAACCGTTCCTACTCAGTAATTGTTTTTAGTCCCCTGTGCTTAAGCCTGAGGAGAAGTCATTAAGGACCGCCTTTTTATTGTCTTTTCTTTTTTAGCTTATTTAACATAACTAGCTTGCTGCCTGTGGAGCAGCAGCCATGACCTCAACTGGTTTCTTAAGTAGCTCACTTTTTCTTACCTCAACTTTTCTTAGGGGGTATATCTTCTTAGCTTCGTTGTAGATTTCAGACGCTATTTTCCCTAGTACTGCCTGCTGTACAAACTCGTCAAAACCAAGTTGCTCAGCTTTTCGCTCTATGATCTCCTTCATAATCTTTCTTATTGCTCTTTCTTGCGATGTTTTTGCTCTGTGCTCGGTTATCGATATTGCAGCGACCTGTATTTCATACCCATCTTTGGTTGTTACCGTAAAGATGCCGTCGACTCTTGAACTCCCTCTTCTAATTAAGCTTCTTAGATAATCTCGAGCAAGATCGTGCCCCTTAAATATCGTGTATGCTTTGTCTCCTTCAACGTTAATTATTTGGAAATACAGCTTTATGTGCTGTTGTGAGAAGTCATCAGTTATGTTGTACAACGTGGTTTCAACAACTCTCCCAATGAGGCCTTCGGGCGTAGCTGATGGTATTTTTCCTACCTCGACATTCCCAAAGGCAGCAGGAGCAACTACCGTATACCAGCGCTTTTCTCTCCACTTATCCTTAACTCTAGTAGGTTTTGACATCGCTTTCACCGGAGAGATGCTAGGACTATCAACAAAGTTCTAGGATATTAAGTTTTTACTGCTTGAAGCGTTGCTTCAGCAAGTTGTATAGAAGATATTAAGTCGTCTAGTGTTGCTCTAGCAGATGCGATACCCCTTCTGTTAACGACCTCTACTTTAACAAGCTTTCCGTGAAGAGCAGTGCAAATGCTAAGCCCTTTTGGCAAGTTTAAATTATCAGGAGATACAGTTTTGACCACTATTTCGGCGTCCTCTGCCTTCTCGTAGTGAAATTCTAAGACAGCAAATACTGAAACTTTGGGCGTAGCTTTAGCTCTTTCCTTCAAGTTTTTCAGCCAGCTCCTTTTCTAATAAATCCAGAAACTCCTCTTCTTTACCTATTGGTATTTGAGCGCCGCTCGCGCTGATATGTCCTCCTCCAGATCCACCTACTTTTTCGGCAATTTTTCTTGTCAGTTCCCCCAAGTTAACTCCTTTAAGGGCTAGCTCAGAGCTACCTCTAACGGAAACCTTGACATATTCAGGCGTCGTTGAAAAGCCTACAAAGACCTTATCGGCGTCGCTGTAAATTGATGTTGCAGCTATCGAGGCTATAGTACTTAATACCTTTTCGTCTAAAGATGTGCCGCCGTGAAAACTTCTAAGATAACGTCTCTCAATAACTTTAGTTTTTTCACTGTATAGTAGATCCAAGTAGCGTGATATTACTTTGCGGTATTGAAGTATCACTTCTCGAAGATCATGTATTATAGATTCCCTACACCCTAAACATAGAAAGATCCCTAAGCTAGGTTTGCCCATCCTCCCACAAGCGTTTAAAATAAATGCGAACTCTCTCTTGCGTCTCTAAAGGGCGTATCCTCAGCCTCGTCGATAAACGTGTAAATCCAGCCTACTAGGCTTTCAGCGCTTTTAACGCTTACACCATGCGATAATAGGTGATTTATTAGTTCCGAGGTAAGCTTTTTTAGCTCTTCATCGCTAAGGTCTGATAGTGTTTTTGAGCAACTTTCCCCCGTGCAAATGCCCAAGTTTTCGAGAAATTTTTTACAAGCTAGCTCATTACCTGTTAAGCCAGGTAAGTATGGGTCTGAAGTGTATTCTAATGCCTTAAAAATTGGGCGTGTTTCAGCTCCAAATAGCTTTAAGCTCATTTTGCAACGCAGAATTCCTAAGTCTATGGCTTCTTTAACTACAACCTCATTCAAGCCTATGAACGAAGACTTATCCCCGCAATCCTGCCTATCTCCTATTGCTCCTACGATAGCTAGCTTAGCAGCAATTTTAGCTAAGTGTAATTTACAGGCTTTAGCAATGAAGTAGCAAGCTGTAGATGCACTACATTCTTTAGAGCCGTCAAATCCGAAGATATGAGGATTTAGCTCAAGGAGGTCATTACCTAAATCTGATGGAATGTGATGATCGATAATTGCGAAGGTCCGTTTTGAGAAGAGTTTTCTAAGCAGATCTTTATGCCCACTTCCTAGGTCAGTGAAGATTATGAAGTCGTCATCGCTGCTTCCCTCTAAGAGATCCTTGGCAATCTCGGTGGTCAGCTGTTTTACAACGCGTAAGTGGAAGGGGATATTTAAGTGCTTCAGAGTTTTGCACAATATGCTTGCTGAAGCTAAGCCATCGGCATCTAAGTGTGTTACTATACGTGCCACTCCGTTGGTCCTTAACTTATCTTCGATAGCATCTAAGATTTCCTTAGCTTTATCCATGAAAGAGCTGTAATACGTTGCTTAAGACCCCCGGCTACTAAGTTACCTAACTAGGAGCTGAGCAAGCTCAGGGGTATATTCCCACGTGGGGGGTAAAACTCCAACAGACTTATAGTACTTAACAAGGCGATGTATTTTTGATTCGATGAGTTGAAGCCCTCTTCTAGAGTGATAGTCCTTTGGATGTTCATCTAAATGCCTTCTTATGCGTACAGCTCTCTTCATGAGGTTTAGCAAGTCTTCTGGTATTTGAGGAGCGACGCCACGCTCCCTTAAGATTTGTAGAATAGATTTGCCAGTTATGTGTTTAACAAGGGGGATTCCATATTGGTCTCTCAGGATAATTCCTATCATGGATGGAGGAGTGCCCTTTTTAGCTAAGTCGACAACTAAAGCTTCAACTTCTTCAGGGCTCTGCTTTACCCACTTTGACGCAGCGCTTTCTACAGGTCTTGTTGAATGCGACTTACCCTTTTCCTTACTCTTCTTCAAAGCGCCACTCCTCTCTCATGCACTTAGAGTATTTCGTGAAAAGCAAGAAGCTATTAAGGTTAGCGGCTTTTTAAGATTTGCTTAAGGTAGTATTCTGTAAAAGCTTTAAATGCTTTAGCTCTGTGTGAAAAGCTATTTTTCTCTTCAACACTCATTTCAGCAAAAGTCTTGTCAGAACCTTCAGGTATGAATATTGGGTCAAAGCCAAAGCCTCTTAAACCTCTGGGTTCCTTAGAAATAGCTCCCTTAACTATGCCAGTGAAAATTGCTGGCTTGCTCTTAGGAGAACAGTAGCAAACAACTGATTTAAATTGTGCAGCTCGATTCGTTTTACCTTCCATTAGCTTCAGGATGCCTGCAACTCCTATGGTTTTGTAGACATATGACGAAAATGGTCCAGGAAACCCGTTTAGAGCTTCAATAAAGAGACCCGCGTCTTCGACTATAAGCTCTAAGTTATACTGCTTGATTAGCTGCTGTGCACTGAATTTAGCTATTTCCTCTAAGTTTTCTGATTGTATTTCAATGCGCTTTACTGATAGTTGTCTTAACGTAATACCATATTTTGATAACACTTCATACGCTTCCCTAAACTTGCCAGTATTCTCTGTGACGAAGTATAGCTCACTATTAGTATGATTAGTATGTAATTTTGCCACTAACGTATCTACCTCGCCTTCTAATCTCCTTCACCCTCTCTAAGACTTTAAACGCTAAGTCTTTTCCTGCTACGCTTTCATAGCCTCTCTCTATGAGAGACTTGCATTCAGCATATACTTGATAATGGGTGCTCTCAAGAGCTCTAAACATTAAGTGCAAGTCAACGCCTCTATCTTCAAGTTCAACAGTATATCCTCCTAAACCGAAGTCTATGAAGTATACCGTGTTATTTAACATTATCATGTTAGAAGTTGTTAGATCACCATGTACCATCCCGTTAACATGAAGCTTGGCTATTAAAGAGCCTATCTTATAGAAGACATTCTCACGCTCTTCTTTTGACATTTGATGAACAAGCTCCTTGACTAAGTCACCTTTGATATAATCCATAACTATTAACGACTTTTCTTTATTAACAAAGTAAACAAAAGGCGTTGGTATTCCAGCTTTTCTTGCTGAAATCAACAATTTTGCCTCATGTATTGTCCTGAAGCGTCTAACATATTCATCCATTTTTGCTGACCTATACTTCTTTGGTATACGCTCCTTGATTATGACATCAAAGCCTAAAAAGGACCCCCTGTATAGAATTGCCTCAGCTCCTTTCTTTACTAATTGCTTTTTAATTAGTGCATCCACGGGATGTCTACCTCATCTATCCTCCAATCAGGTTTTATGAAGCTCTGCTCTACTGGTGCAAATAACCCATGTTTATAACATAAGATACCTGTCCAAGCTATCATTGCTCCGTTGTCTCCGGCGTATTCGTAGGGGACAACTTTCATTATTGCTCCGTGTTCTTTAGCTACTTCATTAAACATCTCTTGAAAACGCTTGCTCCTAACAACGCCGCCCGTTAATAGCAGTTCCTTTTTCTCCGTATGTGCTAGAGCTCTTTCAGTCACTTCAGCTAACATGCCATACGCTGTCTCGATAAGACTATAACATAAATCATGTATTTTCTCACGACCCAATTCCCTATACCTTTTCAATGCCTCTGTAAGTAAACCAGAATATGAAACATCTTGGCCCTTTACTACGTAAGGTAAACTTATGTATTCGCGACCTCTCTTAGCAAGCTCTTCAACTTTAGGAGTACCTGGGTGCCCTAGCCCCACCTCGCGAGCAAAAGTATCCAACATGTTCCCCAACGCTATGTCTAGAGTTTCTCCAAAAACTCTATACCTACCTCCTGAATATGCAATGACCATAGTATTGGCTCCTGACACATAGACTATTAATGGGTCTTTGGAATGCGTAGTCAGCTTGCCGATCTCAACGTGAGCTACACAGTGATTGACTAATATTAACGGCTTCTTAAGCTTCAAAGATAAAGCTCTTGCAACCGTAGCCCCTGTCCTTAAACATGGTCCGAGGCCTGGGCCTGCTGAGAAAGCTATTGCAGAGAGATCTGAAGGTGAGATTTTTGCTTCAAAAAAAGCTTTCTTTAACACTTCTACAGCTACCTTAGAGTGGTGTTGAGCAGCTTCTCTGGGGTGTATACCTCCTTTCACTGGAATATACTCTGACTTAGCATTTGATAAAATTTCACCGTCAGATTTTACTATTCCGACGCCAAAAGTATGGGCTGTAGACTCTATGCCTAAAACTATGCAATCGTCTTCTCTCATGCCAAATCTCTACTTGGACTGTTTCTGAACTATATATTCCGTATAACCGCAGTAGCCACATGCCCATCGCGGAGTAGGAGTTTCGTGTTTGGCCATTATGCGATCGCAACGTGGACACTTCTTATTCTTTAATCTTATCGTGTTAGTTGCGTAATCATATTCGTATAAGGAACTTGCCCTCGTCATTGCTGACTCACCTCAGCTTTTTGCTCTTGCGGAAGTGCATTTCTATCAAGTACATGCTTAGGTTCTATTTGTTTAGCTCTTTCAGCTGAATCATATACATTGGCTCTTCCACGCGTGATGTTAATGCCATATGGGCTTAAAAGCTGCTTCACTATAACTCTATTGATATCCACCATCATGACTTCAGAGAGCTTTTTCCTTACTAGGTGGCGGGGCGGTGTCCCAGAATACCCTGTGATTTCAAAGATTAACTCTCTTCTGCCTATTAACGGGTTATACCTCTCCTTTAGAATGCGAATGTTAAGATGCTCTGACATATCCATCACGTTGTGCCTTAAATCTCGTAAGCTCCTAATTTAAGCTTTACCTCAACAACTCACCTTAACAGTCTTCAAATTGCTCCATTAGTTGCTTAGCTTTTAATTTGGCATTATTGCTAACTTGGACAACGACGACCCCTTCTCCTGGCTGCCCATAAACGACTATTGAATTATATGGGGCGTAGAGAATTGCAGGGAGACCAAGTAAGTCTTCCTCCCCGTGGACTCTCAAAAGGACTTTGCTTTCCTCACGCTCTAAGATTTTCCTTATTTCATTTAATGCTTTCATAGTTATATGAGATGGTGGATTCTCTACGTCTACAATGCGATATTCATTTAAGCGGGGGACCTCTATGTATTGACGCAATGTCTTTCCATCAATTATTATGAGGTTGGGGGTAACTCCTATATCAATAAGGGTTTTAGAAACTATATCGCCCACGCTTATGACATACTTTCCTAAAGAAAGCTCTAGAAGTCTCCTTCGTACTTCGTCTTTAGAACCTCGTAAGAGCGTACCTAGTGGTCTTCTCAGCTCTTCGATAAGATGTTGTGGTAGCTTAATAGCATTTTGCACTGGTTAACGCACCTTAATGGCATAGTGCCCTGGCTTTGAGATATTAAGCATTTGTGCTATCTTAGAGCTGTTAGGATCCATTATTACAACTAGCCCGCTCCAATCATCTGAGAAATCGGTGCTTCCACAATTTGGACATACCGTAACTTCATCGCTTACTATGGTTTTACACTTTCGACAAGCTTTTTGTAAAAGCGTTGGCGCTTTCTTTGACAGCTATCTTCACCTCTGTTTACCAGGGCTTTTTGCGGGGGGCTTGACTTCTCCTTTAAGTTTCTTTAGATCCTCCTCAATCCATTCAAGCTTTCCTAGGAAAGGCTGCCTCATCGTTAAGCCTATTTTACTGCTTCTCGCTCCACCACTTGTCAAACTTACTGATACAACTCTTGATCGCACAATATCTCCTTCCTGCAGAACACGGTGAGTTTTCTCACCTATCAAAGCCCCTCTTTTATCATCGTAGTTCATTCTTTCATCAGATATCTGAGATACGTGTATAAGTCCATCTAATGGGCCTAGCCTAACGAAAGCGCCAAAGTCGACAACCTCAACAACTTCCCCCTCAACAACTTCCTGTATTACTGGGACATATGTTAGCATGGAGAACTCCACATCATGATACGATGCTCCATCTCCATGTAGTATCTTCCCTATTGGAGATACGTCGACGTCGAATACAGCTAAGATAACTCCATAATCTTTCGATAACGTACCTTCATACTTGCTTTGTAAGATTTGAGTAGCGGTTTCCTTTAGAGGGGCTCCAAACTTATCCGGAGGTATTCTAACAACGTCCTTTACTCTTAGTAGCTTGTACATTCTCTTAAGGAGCCCCCATAAATTACGGTGTTTAAGTTAAAGCTGTGAAAGTAGGCTATAATAGACGAATATAAAAACTTATTCGTATTCGTAAAAGCTATGGCACTTCTCCCTCAATCCTCAGGATCCTATCTTTAATGAAAATTACAGGTACGCCTTGTTGGCGAAGCTGCCTTCGAAGCGACCTATCATTTGTGACGACAAGCCATTTTTCTTGCTTGGCTCGCTCTAATATCACTTGGTCAGCAGGTTTTGAAGCTTCCCGTTCAGCAACGATATGGCATTTTTCGGCGATTTTAAGCGCTAGAGAAGCTAAGCGTCGTTCCTTTGGCTTGCCTTCACTTGCCATTTTCTTAAGCTCATTAATTACTGACGCTGGGACAAGTAGGTCAAAGCAAGCTGGAACGACTAGAGATAAGTGGTGCTGTAGGTCTATTGGCTTTTCAACAGAGTATATTAGTGAATTCGTGTCTAAGACAACTTTTACCCTTTTAAGCTCTTCACTAAGGTTACTTAATGATGCCATAGCCAATTAATCGCCATCTACCCATCATCATTCTACTAAGCGCTACTCTAGCACCTTCTTCAGCACAAACAGGATGTTTTAAGATAAGCCTCGCTTCATCCTTGTAAGCTTCTGCAACTAAGCCTATCGTTTTCGCAGCTCCAACAACAACCATTAAATTTTCCCTCGCTTTGAGATGCTCAACCTTTTGCATCTCTCTAGTTCCCACTACACGTTCAAGCAAGTGAACTTCTATTGAAAGCTCGGTTCTTGTTGGAGGAAGCGAACCAGGTTTTCCAGCGACATTGCCAGCTAAGTTGTCAGCTTTTGTTAAGGATGGGTCAAGATACGTGCCTACGCCTATCAAACCTCCTGGTCTAGCTTTCTCAACTGGATACCCACCTGCCTTCAAGCTTGCCACATACGTGTAAAGTGGTTCATATCTGACTTGACCACCTTGCTCGACCTTTATCCCTGGTCTTATCTCTATTTCATCTCCTACTTTGAGCTCTCCCTGTATTAGAGAACCCCCAAGAACCCCTCCTTTGAGATCTTCCGGTTTCGTTCCTGGTTTATTCACGTCAAATGAACGTGCAATTAAGAGTCTAGGAGGTTTTGCATAGTCTCTGTTTGGCGTAGGTATGTATTCTTCAAGTGCTTCTATCAATATGTCCATATTCACCTTATGTAAAGCAGAGACAGGTATTATTGGAGCGTTTTCAGCTATTGTGCCCTTGACAAAATTAAGTATTTGCTGGTAATTTTTTTCTGCTTGCTCCTTAGATACAGCGTCTATCTTGTTTTGCACAATCACTATGTTTTCAACACCGATTATCTGCAATGCTACTAAGTGTTCCCTTGTTTGAGGCTGAGGACATGGCTCGTTGGCAGCTATTACTAAAATGGCTCCGTCCATTAGCGCAGCTCCAGACAACATAGTTGCCATTAAGCTTTCGTGACCAGGAGCGTCTACGAACGATACTCTACGAAGTAGTTCAGTTTTTGAGCCGCAAAACTTGCAAATTTCCTCTGTTGTATAGCATTGTGGTGGCGGGCAATTTGGGCATTTTCTAAACGAAGTATCTGCGTATCCTAGCTTAATGGTTATTCCACGCTTAAGCTCTTCACTATGTCTAGCAGCCCACACACCGCTTAGAGCTGCTACAAGCGTTGTCTTACCATGATCTACGTGACCCGTTAAGCCGATGTTACACTCAGGCTGTGGTAATGTCAAGTTTTCTCAGCCCCACTAACTAAAATGGCGTTTACTTGGACAATTTCTTCAGTTATTGTGTTGCCTCTAACGAGCTTTCGCCGTCTTTCACCTTTCCTCTTAGGTCTGTATCCTGGAGGAGACGCCAATAGAACATATCGTTTGCCCCCACCTGGGATATCTGGTCTCATAGGTATACCGCTTCTATCAGTACCACCTGTTATCTTGATCTTTTTATCTGGATAGCCGAAGATTGAGCCGTCTATCTCGTCACCTATCCTAAGCCCAATTAATGCTTGAGCTTGCTCGCCTGACACCGTTAACTGCGTAGCTTTTCCAGTCGTTGGGTCTGACAACACTAACTTAAACTCTGGCATGATCTCATCCCTTTAGTTTGTGAAGTTTGAGGGGGTTAAGGTCTTATTTTATCTTTGCGCTAAATCAAGAAAGTGTTCCTTAAAAACTCTTAGCTTAAGCTCTTCTAGAAGGGAAACTTCGTCAGGGGGTAAAAGGTCCTTGAATTTTGCTAAGGTCTCTAAATGTTTTTCGGGGACAGCGACATAGAGAACCTCACCTTCCTTTATCTGCCTACCAACCATCACATCGCCTCTTATGGAGATAGCAACCTTCATTCCAGTTGTTGCCTCGCTTATGGGTTTCCCTGATTCCTGAATTTGCATGATGTTGCCCACGTGCGCACCAGATGTTTTCATAAGTGGATAACCAGGCTTTATCTTCCCTGCCAATACTTCAATGCCCACTATCGCTGGGTCGCTTCGCCTAAATACATAACCGGGAAGTATTCTTATTTTTCCAGGGTGTATTAGTTGCGATATTATGCGTCTCTGCTCTTCCTCCTTTAACTTATTAAGCCACTGCTGATATTCTTCAATTAACCGGTATATTATGTTGTTAGTGAAAATTACTACGCCATGGTCTAAAGCCTCTTTCTCGGCTTCAGGCAAAACCTTTACGTTGAAAGCCAACACAACACCATATTGTTCAGCTGATTTCTTAGAAATAGATGCCTCAAAAACGTCGCGTTTGCTTACAGGGCCTACATCGGCAACTCTAACTGGTATGTTGGCTTTTTTAAGATAGCTTACCAAAGCTTCTAGAGAACCCAATGTATCAGTTTTCACGACAACACCATCTATGTCTTTAGTAAACCTTATGCCCTTAACCTCTTCAGAAACCTCCTTTATTATATCCTCTAGCTTCTCATCCTCGCCAACAACTCTCACAGGAGCACCAGCGAGTGCTTTTTCGAGATCTTGGGCTACAATCTTAACACCAGCAGCTGCTGAAACATTGTCTACATTTAAGAAGCGGTCTTCTGGGTCGCGGATTTCATGGAGAGGCTTAGGCAATAACAATGCTCTTACCTTAGTTACTATCGGTTTTTCAAGGCCGCCTACTACTATGATGTCTCCTTGCTTAATAACACCATCATATAGTATGACATCGATTGTGCTGCCAAGCCCTGGCTCTTCTCTAACTTCAAGAATTACCCCTTTACCAGGGCCTTCGGTTATCGCTAAGCGTTTCATTAGGTAATGTTGGACAAGCCCGCATATAACAGCTAAAAGCTCAGGTATTCCCTCGCCCGTAAGCGCACTTGTTGGTACGATGGCTACGGTTCGTGTAAAGTCTCTTATGCGATCAAACCTATCTGATGCGAAGCCGAATTTTGCTAAATCACCAATAAGCCTATACAATAGCTCATCAAAACGCTGTTTTACAACAGGGTCTTGAGAAGCGTATGATTCTAGAAATGGCTTGTTCTCCATTGACTTCCAACCAGGTATTCTGTCAATTTTATTAGCTGCAACTACGAAGGGGGTTTTTCTAGACCTTAAAATTTCAATACACTCCTTTGTTTGCTCCTCAACCCCCTTCAATATGTCTATTACTAATATGGCTATATCAGCTATAGATCCTCCTCTAACCCTTAAGTTAGAGAAAACAGCATGACCAGGAGTATCTATGATTAGGACTCCGGGAAGTGATATCTGAGCCTTAAATCCCTTTAAGATAGGAGCACAAATTGAGGCTATTGTTGAAAGAGGTAGAAAGCTAGCGCCTATATGCTGGGTTTGCCACCACGCCCCAGCTAACTAGCTGGGGCGTGGTCATGGCCCCAGCTTCTCTCGCCATAACAGCAGTGCCTCTGATCTTATCCAATAAAAGCGTCTTTCCTACATCCACGTGCCCTAACACGCAGACTATGGGCTGCCGGACTGGAATTGTTACCACCCCCCTCAATCTATTAAGCTGTCCTTTGACAACTAGTGTTGTAATAGCTTGTCTAATAAACCCAGCCTTCGTCTAGCCTTTTATACGATAGGAAATCCTCATCTTTGAAGAAAATCGCTATTTCCCTCTTTGCGCTATCTTCTGAATCTGATGCGTGAACTAAGTTCATGCTTTTTGAGCAGGAGAAATCTCCTCTTATGGTTCCAGGGTTCGCCTCCTTGGAGTCTGTCGACCCTAATAACCTTCTCATAACTGATATAGCGCTTTCTCCTTCTACGACCATTAGTACAACGGGTGCTGAGCGGACGAATTTAATTAATTCTTCAAAGAAGGGCTTACCTATATGTGGGGAGTATAGTTCCCTAGCTTCCTCCTCGCCTAAGAACTTCATCTTCATAGCTACTATCTTAAGCCCTTTACGCTCTATTCTAGAGATAATTTCGCCTATCAGACCTCTAACTACCGCGTCAGGCTTTACCATAACTAGTGTTCGCTCTATCAAAGCTAGGCCTCCTTAGAAGTAACCCACTTAAGCTTTCTGGGGACGCGCTTAAGTTTTAGCGCATTTTTCCTACACTTACTTGAACAAAAGCGTAGTATTGTCCCGTCATTTTTAACGTATGTTATTCCAACGCCAAAGGGGAACTCTTTTCCGCAAAAAGAACATTTAAAGGTCTTAACCATTAAGATCACCAAGCCCTATTTAACGTGGAATTAGCTTCTTAGCTTCACGCTCAGTTTCCCTAAGCATTAAGATGTCTCCTATTCTAACTGGACCCTTAACGTTCCTCGTCAATATCCTTCCCTTATCTTTACCCTCCATTATCCTTACTCTAACTTGAATTACCTCTCCCGTAACGCCAGTTCTACCTATGATCTGTATGACCTCTGCTGGTGTGGCTTCCTCTTCTCTACTCATAGCTAGCTCCTCGTGAAAGAAGTTGGAGGGGTAAGAAAAAACTTACTACCTTTGGCAATATTAGCTCTTCTTAGCTTTGCGCTTTGGCTTTTCCTTGGCTTCAGCAGCCTCAGCTTCTTCAGCAGCTGCTTTTTCCTCGGCTGGTGCAGCACCAACCCTCAGCGATGCGGTGGCACTTATGATCTCATCTACGAGCGATTTTGATTTACCATACTCTATGATGGCGGCAGCTGACGCGGCCACCTCGATGCCAGCTGCTTCTCCTAATTTAGACTTGCTATCTACGTAGACGTAAGGTATCTTCCTCTCTTCGCACAGTAAAGGTAAGTGAGCTACTATTTCTGGCGGATCTACGTCTTCAGCTATGACTACTAGCTTAGCTTGACCCCTTTCGACTGCTTTCGTGGTTTCATTAGCACCCTTCCTGACTTTACCGCCATCGCGCGCCAGCCTTATGGCTTCGTATATCTTCTCCATTAGCTCTCTAGGTGTCTCGAATCTCACGTAAAACGGTTTAGACAACTACCTCGCACCTCCCTCAGCTATCTTCATCGTTCATGCGAGCTTTACATTTAGCTAACCTAATTAATGAACTTTTTGGTTAATCGTGTGCAAAAACAGCTTTTATGAGACTTTCGCTGACTTCTTCTATTCTACAAAAGCCGAAGCGCACAAATTGTACGAGGGAGTTGGGCTTTAATTCTATACAGCTTTTCTCGCAAAAGCCATGTAATATCATCTTATCTTCAGCAGGCATCAATATTTGTGCTTTAACCGATTCTCGTTCATAAACCCAGTGTATTATTGGCAGTGATAAGCGCTTAGCCTCCTCGACATCAAAGCTGATGAAAGAGCCTACGTACTCGTCCTCAGAGAGAGACTCATTTACTTGCACATTGAATAAGTGCATGAGTCTGAGCCGCGAACCAGGCCTTAGGAGGCCCTTATCTTTAGACGATACTAAAAAGGTAATCTCTGCTGATGGTATTGAGAAACGCCTAATACCTCTATCAGGAAAACTTGGATGATATGGTATCTCAACAGAAAAGCCTATGGGGGCATTCTTTATCGTTAACTTTACAGGCTCTTCAACAAAAAAGAACCTATTGGCTAGTGGGTCGAGTAGTTTACGGTTTATAGCACATAAATTATCCCAGCTTATAGTAGCTTCAACAGGTTTTACCCCCACGTCAATGATCATTTGCCTTATCGATTCAGGTAAGAAACCTCTCCTCCTTAACGCCTTTAAGGTTCCTAGGCGTGGGTCATCCCACCCAATGTAAATTCCCTTCTCAACACCATTTCTTATCTTGGACTTACTAAGAACTCCACCTTCTATTTTAAGCCTACCGTAGTGTATAACCTCTGGGTATTGCCAGCCTAGATGAGCATATAGATATCTTTGTCTAATCGTGTTGATTTCATGCTCCTTACCTCTTAGAATGTGGGTTATGCCTAGCTCATGATCATCTATCGCAGCTGCAAAGTTGTATAATGGCCAAACCCGGTATTTTGAACCTTTTCTAGGATGTGGTTTTAGATCAATGCGTAAAGCAGGCCAATCTCTGACTGCAGGGTTGGGATGCGTTAAGTCAGTTTTTATCCGTACAACAGCTTCCCCTGGCTTATATCTCCCCTCAAGCATGTTTTTCCAACGCTCTAAGTGGTCTTCAGTTGGAAGTTCTCTACAAGGGCATGGTTGAGAAGCTTTTACTAAAATGCGCCATTGATCAGGTGAACAAGTACAAACGTAAGCCGAGCCATCTTCAATAAGCTTTTCTGCATAACGATAGTATATCTCCAGCCTATCTGATTGTATTACCTCTTCATGCCATTTGACGCCGAGCCAACTTAAGTCCTCACGTATCATTTGATAAGCATCAATACCGCGTTTAGGGTCGTAGAGAGGGGGCTTTATTGAGGGGGATGTGTCCTCAAATCTTAAAAGGTACGTGCCGCCGTACATCTTGGCATATTCATCGTTGAGTATTGCTGCTCTAGCATTTCCTATATGCATCGCTGAGTCAGGGTTTGGTGCGAAACGCACCTTTATCCTTGGATACTTGTCAGCGTTCGGTAAAGGTGGTAATACCTTTTTAAGCTCTACACGTTTTCCTCCCACTTCAAGACCAAGTCTTGAAGCTAATACACTAATCTCCTCATATGCCATGGCATTTACTTGGGAAACAGCTTCTTGGACGAGATTTAAGACTAAGGATCTATGATCTTTAAGTTTTGGATTTTCAGAGAAAACTTTTCCTATTACAGCTTTAACATCAGCCTTTCCCTGATGTTTTAAAGCATTTAACACTGCATGTTTCAAAGCTAAATCTTTGATGTCTTTTATGAGTTCTTCATCAGGATATGACATTTTTATAACCGTCTTTCAACTACAAAGGTAGCTAACTCTTCTAACAACCTTTTAGCATTTGAATCTGGCAACTTCATAAGCGCTTTCTTAGCATTGTTAATAAAATCTCTAGCTTTGGACTCTGCATACGCTACGCTTCCAATCTCAGCTAGGAGGTTTATGACTTTTAAGATTTCTTGCTTTGTAGCATTTTGATTTCCTAAAACCTTTAAAATCTCTTTACGCTGAGACTCACTCGCGTTATTTAGCGCATGAATAACTATTAGCGTTTTTTTGCCTCCACGTATATCACTTCCAATCGGTTTTCCCAAGGTTTCTTCGGTGGAAGTTATGCCAAGCACATCGTCTTTTATTTGAAAAGCCATGCCTATTGAAAAACCGTAGTCTCTCAAAGCGGAGATAGTAACTTCATCGGCTTTACCTACCATGGCTCCAATAGCTGACGACGATTCGAATAGAGCTGCTGTCTTTTTAGATATCATGTTCAAGTATTCGTGCTCGCTTATCATCTTTTTATCTAGTGAGTAGCTCATGTCTAGTGACTGTCCTTCTGATATGGTTACGGTTACTTTAGCTAATTCACTCACAATAGATGATATAGTTTCAGCTGACAACCCTCGACTACGTAAGTCGAGTGCTATTTCAAAGACTTTAGCAAAGAGGAGATCTCCAGCTAATATTGCCATTGGGACCCCCCATAATGTATGAACTGTAGGTACACCTCTTCTGAGAACATCCTGATCCATAACGTCGTCGTGTATTAGCGTGAAGTTATGAAGAAGCTCTACAGCGGCTGCGGCAGGTAAAGCCATGTCTGCTGAACCGCCTACAGCTTCGCATGACTTAATGACTAGAAAAGGTCTTAATCGCTTACCTCCCGCCTTAAGTAGGTGGTAAGCAGCTTGATAGAGTACATCGCCTTCTTTTGGCTTAAAGATATTTGATATGTAGTTGTTAATTTGCAAAGCTACTTTAGCTATTTCATCAGTTAATTGCGTCAAGATCGCCACACCTACTGCTCAGATGGTATTAGGAAGTTATTGCGCTTTAATTTTCTAGCTTTAACCCACCCTCCTACAAGACCAGACAGTATTAATGGTTTTGTTTTAAGCTCTTTGACATCGCGCGCTTCGGTTAAAAACATTGATATCTTCAATTCGTAAGTAAGCCTTTCCAAGTAATCTTTAGCTCGTTTAACCCCCTCTTTGACAAGGACCTTTAAGACAGGTGCTGCTATCCCAGCAAGATCTGCGCCTAAGGCTAACGCCTTTGCTATATGAAGCCCGTTTCTTATCCCTCCCGTGGCTATTATGATTACGTTCTCACCAGCGCCCTTACGCGCTTCACAAATGCTTATTGCTGTTGGAATTCCCCAATTCCAAAAAGTTTTGCAGGCTTCTGCCCTGTTCAGTTCCCCAGCCCTTACAGCTCTATAAAATTCTACGGCAGCCCAGCTTGTACCTCCAGACCCGCCCACATCTAATCCAGCAACACCAGCTTGTGCTAACTTCTCAGCAACTTCGCCTGATAACCCGCAGCCTGTTTCCTTAACGATAATGGGCTTTTTTAACTCCTTAGCTAACAAGCGTATTAACTCCAAAGCGTTGAGACACTTTGCTTCGCCTTCTAGTTGTAAAACCTCTTGTAATGGATTGAGGTGGATGGCTAGGGCATCGGCGTCCACCATTTCGATGAGTTTCTCGGCTACTTCAACGGGATTTTCTCGAAGCTGTGAAATCCCAATATTCCCCAAGACTAAGGTTGTTGGAGCTTTCTCTCGTGCGACACGATATGTGTATTCGAGCCTGGGGTCCTCGAGAGCGGCCCTTTGACTACCAAGCGAAAAACCTATTTGTAATTCTTCAGCTAACTGAGCAAGTTGAGCGTTTATCTGGTAGGATGCTGGATGACCGCCTGTCATCGAGGCTATGATTATGGGAGCTGATAAACGTTTTCCAAATACGCTCACTTCAGGCGATATCTCCTCTAGCTGACATTGAGGAAGGGCGTTATGTATGAAGAAGACATCATCAAATCCTGTGCTTACCTTAAAGTCCACATCTTCACTTACTACAATCTCTAAATGCTCTGCCTTACGCTGGGGTGTACTAAACATGTTAATGCTCACCTATAGCGAAGAGTGGTTTACGTAGATGCTTAATATATAACTGTGGCTAAAGAGGGCTCCCCTAGAAGAGCTTCTCTTAATAAGCCTGGTTTCCTGCCATTAATGATGTAAACTCTAAGCCCTAGATCTTTTAGCCTAAGTATTGAAGAAAGCTTTCCGTACATTCCCTTAGTAGCGTCTAAATCTTGGGGTATGCGAGATAGAAGTTCTTCAACTTGCTTAAAGCTTAATGAAGTTATGAGCTTGGCGGAGGGATTCTTCTTTGGGTCATCGTCGTATACTCCATCTACGTCAAGACAGAAGATAACGCGTTTAGCTTTCATGATTTTGGCAAGCTGACAAACTATCTCATCACCTGATAATACCGTAAAGGCCTTTACCTTGTCGATGACAACATCGCCGTATAGTACGGGAAGAAAGTTTTGTTTTAGCAAATCCCTTAAGATTTTTACTTTAACGCTGTTAACCTGACCATCGGATAGTTCAAAAATGCAACTTGGAGGTATGCTATATGGGTAAAGTCCATGCCTTATAAGGGCTTTGCAAACTATTGTATTTAGCTCTTGCATAGCTAGCTTAGCTTTAGATGATCCAAGCCTCTCATATCTTGTCCTTATACCGACTCCATACTTTAGAACCACCGTATGACCATATGACCCTCCTCCATGAACTAGCACCATTTTCTTATTAACTTGTGAAAGTTCTTTAGCTAGCTGGTCGATTACGTAGGTATTAGCTGTAAATGGTTTGCTCTTCTCAGTTATAACGCTACCACCAAACTTTATTATAGCATGTATCATGGTGTCATCACATCTAATTTGAGGCTCTTTATAAATGACTTTGTGAGGTCATTAAAGGATTTTCGATACCTTAAGTAAGGTATGACTATAGCATGATGATAAAAAGAGTATCGTATGGCTGAGTTTACGATTTGACACGCTCTATACATTTCGTGGAAAATCTCATATGGATCATCTAATAGGCTAAGAGTTAGTCTACTTTCAAGTTCCATCACGTAAAAAAGGAGACTTGTATCTCCATTTTCTATCGCTTTGACAGCTTCTATTGATAGATGACCTAATGTGTGGGTAAGTGGCGATAATATGTCCTCAAGCTCGTAAAGTTTGTTGTCTATCTTAGGCTTACGTAAAGTTAAGGGAAGGTATAACATCTTAAACGGCTTTATTAAAGCAAGTTCAATGAAGCCTTCTCTTACACGAGCAGCTATAGGCTTGCCTAAAAAGGAACTGGCTAAAAGGGTTGCAAAAGGTAGCTGATCAGTCGTTGAGAAAATTTGCCTAGGTATTAATGAGATCTTCTCACGTGGCTCTAAACCTAATTCACTAATTAGCTTTTTAACGCATAATAGGGCAGCAGCTGCCCTTACACTATCGTTTATGGCTTCGTATTGATGATCGAATATGAAGTTAAAAGTACCCTCAATTTTCAGATTAAGTAAGGCTGTTTTTACTACATCTGCTTCAAGACCTTCTAATCCATTTATCTTCAGCTTATTTGACTTTTTCACAAACTCTAGGGTGCATAAACATTTTCGATTGCATATAGGTGCAGCGATTATTGGGTTGTTGAATAAGCAGCTGACATCACCTAACAATATGACGCTATCATGAGCTTCAGCTTTGAGTTTCTTCAAAATGCTTAGACCTCATTTAGTAATGGCAATTGAGCCGTATCCAACAACTTCTTCCTTTAACTCTGTAATATCTCCTGACGTGGAGTATGATAGGAGCTCGGCATTTTTCGCATTCAACGCCTTAGAAGCTATTAGGGCAGTAGCAACGGGTCCCGGACCACACATTGATATGTTGTTTCTCTTAACTACGTGCAATAGCTCTTGAGCATCCATGCTAAGGATAGCTTTAATAGCCGTATTATCTTTTTCACGTGCGATGTCATATGGCTCATAATGTGTGAAGTCGGTGCTTGCTATTATGACAGCATTCTTATCAGCTAATAGCTCGGCCAAGCTGTAGCCCAGATCTCTGCAAGTGGCTAGGTCTTGCAACATCATGGTTATAGCGACTATCTTAAAACGTGAACCATATAGGTATTGCAAGAAGGGTAGCTGAACTTCAAGTGAATGTTCATATAGGTGCGCGTCACCATCGACTTCAGCTATACCGCACTTTTTTGCGAGATTTGAAGAAAACTCCCTATCGACTGGTATGTCACCTAGTGGCGTGCGCCAATACTCCGCATCACTTATGGAAACCATTGCCCCAATACCTGTGTGATTTGGGCCTATTAATACCACGAGCTCTGGAATTCCGTCAGATGCTAATCTATAGTAAGAATGAGCTGCTGTAGGGCCAGAGTACATGTATCCGGCATGTGGACAGACTAAGGCTATTATGCGTCTTTCTCCGCTTTCGTTTACCCTTGGCAGAGAACCTGGACCAAGCTTGTGTTGAAAACACCACTCGATTTGTCTTATTAGGCTATCTCTATCGCCTTTATAAAAGCTGCCTGCAACTGATGGCCTTCTAACTTTCAATGTTATACGGCACGCTCCTCTTCTAGCTTACTTTCAAACTCATCTAATGAAACTGGTAAGTCAGCTGTCGGGGCAAGTTCGCCTCGTTCCCTTAACACCTGTCTCGTTAAAATCCAATAAGCTAATGCTAAGGCTTTCTTTCCCTTATTGTTGATAGGTATTATTAAGTCTAAGAAATCAGCTCGATTATCAGTATCGCAGAAACCTATTATTGGGATTCCTACTTCGGCAGCTTCTAAAACAGCTTGTCGGTCAGCTCTAGGGTCTGTAACTATAAGTAGTTCTGGCTCAAGGTATGTTGGAAGTTTTGGATTGGTGAAGGTACCGGGTATAAAGCGCCCAGTGACTGGTATAGCTCCAGTTAAGCTACAAAACTTTTCAACAGGCCTAAAGCCGTATTGGCGAGCTGATACTGCTACTACCTTATTTGGAGGATATCTCGCGATCATTTTAGCAGCTATGCGTATCTTTTCATCTGTCTTTCTCACATCAAGCACATATAGTCCATCTGGGCGAACTCTATATATGTATGGCTTCATGTCCTTCGTCTTCACGTGCGTGCCTATATGTATGCCAGCTGCTAAGTAGACTTCAATGGGGATCAGCAGCTCAACAGCTTCAGATGCCATAGGTTACCCCCTCTTGTAAGTTATCGAAAACTTTAGCATGTCTTGTAGCAGATCGACGTGAGACAATATTGTGCGACGACAACAGTATCTTACTATTCCCATGTCATCTAAGACCTTAGCTGGATCCTCTCCTGAAGTCACTCTCCTCTTAAATTCTTCCCACTTATCTCCTAGTAAGCTTCCACAGGTAAAACATCTTACCGGTATTATCATGATACCTCACCTATACGACTTCTGCTTTTTCCTACGAGCACTATAACCTCCAAACTTCTTTGGCTCTGTTTGCCTGGGATCACCTACAAGTAATCTTCTATCATATGACATTATCTTCTGCTTAACTTCTTCTCCTCCTAAGTTAACTAAAGCTCGCGCGATAGCTATCGCAGCAGCCTCTGCTTGCCCCATAAAGCCGCCTCCCTTAACTTGAACGTATATGTCTATGTTGTCTATTAAATTCTTACCAGCTACTAGTATTGGGGTCATGATCTTCCATCGCGCTACCTCAGGCATGTGGATTTCAAGCGGTATGGAGTTTATGAAAACTCGCCCTCTGCCAGGATAGACTACCGTTGCTCTCGCTATAGCTGTCTTCCTCTTCCCCGTTACTACAAATACTTTTGAAGCTGCCTTTGCGCTCATAGCGACACCCCTTTAGGCGGGTTCCAACCTAATTCTCTCGATAACTCCATCAGCGTAATGTATGGTCCTTTAAGTTTTTCTAATGATGCCTCAGGTATTGTTATTTTCTCCATCTTCTCATACTCTGGAGGTATGCCGATAAATACTCTTAACCTGCTTAAAGCTTCTTTTCCTCTAGGCGTTTTTCTAGGCAACATTCCTTTGACAGCAGCATAAAATAATCCATCAGGTCTTCTCTCCCTTTTAGGACCTACTTTCTCAGGGTTTTTCCACGTCCTCCTCTCCATCCTCCTCTTATATCTCTCAATAACTGCTTGCCTAGAACCTGAGATGACAGCTTTTTCTGAATTTACTACAATAACCTTCTTCCCCTCTAATAACTTCTTAGCTATAACACTAGCTGCTCTACCTAATCTCAGTCCTGACGCATCAACTACTATGGTGTTAGATGACATTTAAAATCACCCTATAATCCTCGTATTTGACCCTCTAGGATTGATGTTTATGAACTCCTCAATCGTTAAGCACTTACCTCCTGCCTCTTCAATCTTTTTCTTAGCTTGTGCACTAAAAGCATATGCTACGACAGTTATGGGTCTTTTAATTGATCCAGCACCGAGAACTTTCCCTGGAACTAACGCGTATTCTCCATCTCTAACGTAGCGCTCTATTTTGCTTAAATTAACGGCAATTCTTCTCCTCGTAGGAGCTGAAAGCTTTTCTGATACTGTTTCCCAGATCTTCGCATTATATCTCCTCGAAGCTTTTTTCAAGTTCCTTATAAGCTTCCTTAAGAAGTAATTTGTTGGTCCTGTTCTCTTAACCACTACTTACCACCTCCGCTGAGGCTTTGAGCTCTTCATTAAATGACTTGATGAAGTCCTCCATTTTCTCCTTCAATATGTCACATGCTTCGTTTACTATTTCCTTGACCGACCGACTTCCAACAGATTCAATTTGCATAATTAGCTTATCCTCTTCATAGGTTACTTGAATAGCTTTTAGCTCGCAAACTTCTTCGCAAAGTCTACATAGCGTACACGAAATTATGTCAGAAATCACGGGCTTGTTTTTCCCTTCTCGAAGAACATGGCGAGGACAAGATTTAACACATTCATTACAATTATTGCAGGAATTGAATATCGTGATTTTAGGCATATTTCTTAAAACAGCTACAGATACTGGTTGCCACTTAGCATGTATTTTCCCCTTTCCTAATCGTGCACGAGCTTCCAATACTAATTTT
>QMQV01000002.1 GCA_003649085.1 Thermoproteota archaeon | reverse complement strand
GCTTTTCTTAAGTAAGCTAATGTGAAGATGACAGAGCATTCCATTTCAACACTTAATACATTTCGTCTCCTCCACATTTCAGCTGAATTAGCTTCAGCATAAAATAAGTCAAAGGTAGCTATTAACCCCACATGCTTTCTTAAACCTCTCCTATCAATAGCTTCACATAAGGTCTTCATGAGGAAGAAGTCAGGGACAGGGCAAAAACCTTCAGGGACATATCCTCGCGTTGATCCGTCAAGAGGTATAGCCCCATTAGGGACAACGACATCTCCAACATCGATGTGAGGCTGAATAGCTCCAGTCGTTCCAACTCTAATAATGTTTTGTGCTCCAAGCATTAATAGCTCTTCAATAACTATAGCTGCCGATGGTGCCCCCATTCCATGAGTAGCTACCGTAACTTCAATACCATCGTACTTACCAGTATACGTTAAGAGTCCTCGGTTTTCATTTACTAGCCTAGCATCTTCCATAATCTTCGATGCTAACGTTGCCCTCCCAGGATCTCCTACAACAATCACGTTTTTTGCGACATCCCCTTTCTTGCACTTGATATGATATCCAACTTCCACGACAACGAACACCTCACGTCAATATGTCGTTTAGCCTATTAGCTTGCATAGCTAATTTAATCTCCCTAGCTATACGCCTACCCATGCTCATAGGTTCATTATAGATTAAGTAGCTGTAAGGAGACCCGTTTATGTAAAGGTTTGTTCCAGCTACGATTCTAGCTGAAAACTCAAAGAAGTAAACTTCACCGTTTTCATCACATATTCCTTCTAAGCAAAAAGGACCTATAATGCCCGGGCTGACGAGCTTCTTAGAAGCTTCGACAAATCTCTCGGCAGCTTCGAGAACATCAATTAATAAGGATTCTCTAAGGACAATGGGAATATTGCCTACTACGCGATAAGTAGGTATGAGTTTTAGTTCAAGCTGCTCTGAGGCTGGAAGCCTAGCTATCGCATCTACGTTGCTCTCATATCTCCTATCAACGCCTAGAAGTTCTACTTCATTAGTTAAAGGCGAGTAGAAGAAGTGAGGATATATTGTGACGCCAACAACATATTCCTGTATCGATATGCTATCGACATCTTCCTCTTTTAAAACACCCTTGTTAAGAAGCTCTCTTACCTTAGCTTGAAAGTCTTCATAGCTCAAAGCTACGAAATAGCCTCTACCACCAGCAGCTCCCGGAAGCTTAGCTATAACCGCTCTATCTATTTCACGTGGAGATTTAAATAGCCTCGGAGTCTTAAGGCCTGCCTCAGCCATAAGCTTTTGCTTTAAATCCCTATCCGCTTCCCATCGGAAAATCCATCTATTGCCGAAGACAGGGACCTCAAATTTCCGTTCAAAGTCCTCAAGTTTCTGTTCCGAAATTAACGTTCCGTGAGGGATGAATACGCAATTATGCCGTTTCAAAATGCCCTGAACCTTATTATCTAAAAGTTCGTCAAAACTGCCAACTTCCACCACATCGTCTATAAACTTAAACCTGCTATAGAGTTTTAAGCGGTCTTTAAGCGATATAACGAGAGTCTTAAATCCCTCATCCTTAGCTCCCTTGAGAATTTGAAGGGCGGAATGTGAACCCAGCGTAGCAATAGTCTCTACAAGCATTTTATTATGTCACAACCTCCCTGAGCTTACCCTGCCTAACTGCTTCCTTAATCTCCATAGCTATACGCCTACCAGTACTAACAGTAAAGCCGTAGTAGTACTTAGTATATGGGCTTGTCGTAGCTATAATGGGGCTTCCCGGGACTCTCGGTGACACATCGAAAATAACGATTTCTAAATCCTTAGTCACAGCTCCTTGTAAAGCAAATGGACCTATAATGCCAGGCGGGTATTCCCTCTTACAGACCTCTACGAACTTAAAGCCTATTTCAAACACCTTTTCCAACATCGATTCCCTTATGGTGGCGGGCATATGCCCAATTTCAATGTTTTGAAGCGGGACATCAACTTCAAGCTGCTGCTTAGCAGGTAAGTTTACGAAGTCGTAAAGGTTTGTCTGTAATCTCCTATCAATCCCCAAGAACTCGAGTTCATCCTTCAGTGGGGAGTAGAAGAAGTTAAAGTTGAAGTACGTACCTAAAACAAATTCTTCGATAACAGCTTTATCCAAGTCCTCTCTTGATATAACTCCTTTTTTGATTCTATCTTCAGCTTTTTCCCAAAACTCTTTTTCACTAGCAGCTGTGAAAAATGCTCTTTCAAGTTTTCGCTTAGCCTCAGGCACCTTAACGATCACGAGCCTATCAATCTCCTCAGGCTTTGAATATTTCTTAGGCTGCCTAATTCCTGCTTTTTCTAACAAGTAGTATTGGTTCCTTGGGGCATCCCTCTCTTCAGTTCTCAAGATAAACCTATTACCGAAGATAGGTATTGAAAAGCGGTTCTCAATATCATCATATGGCACGTAAGCCGTAAACGACCTATGCGGGATAAATATTATGTTAAGTCTTCTTAGTTTTTCTTGAATCTCCTCTTTAGTCACGTCAGAAAACTTATCAAGCACGATCATCTCATCAACAATCCTCTTAAACATCTTATAAGGAAGCTCTCGACCACGCTGACATACGACGACGGTCTTAAAGCCCTCGTCTTTAGCGCCATCCATAACGTCTAAGGCCGAATGACTACCTATCACTCCTATTGATATGTCATTTAAATCGTAGCTTTCCAAGACCTTCCAAATATCTTCTCTAGACAACAACGCTCTTCAACTCCGTTGAGCCTTGACGGTTATGGTAAAGGCTATAGGATATATAAGAGGTTTTACTTCACATATCGAAGGAGGGTTTTGCCCTTTGGAATTTAAGCTACACCACCCATTAATGAAGATTTATAGCTTCTATGTGCCTGTCAAACTAATCTTCGGAGTAGGGGCATCTAAGAAGCTGTCAGATGAGATCAAGGCTTTCAAGGGAAAGAAGGTATTGGTTGTAACGGGAAGAAACGTGGAGAGGCTTGGACTAGTTCAAGAAGTAATATCCCCCCTTGAAAAAGAAGGTTATTCAATCCACGTCTACAGCAACGTTGTACCAGAGCCCACGATAGAGATTGCGCGTGAAGTTGCTGAAATTGCCAGACAAGGCTTTGAGATAGTGTTGGGCATCGGAGGAGGAAGCGCGATGGATATGGCTAAAGTCGCATCAGCAGCCATAACCAACCCAGAGCCTGTTGAAAAATTCATAGGTGCACAGCAAGTCAAAAATAGGGGAGCACCATTAATTCAAATACCCACACTTTCAGGTACAGGCAGCGAGGTATCACCAGTTTCCGTTTTAATAAGGGATGGCGTTAAGGAAGCTATATGGAGCTACAACATATTCCCCTACGTATCGCTAATAGACCCCGCACTGGCCACAACAGCTCCTCCTAATGCTACAGCATCTTCAGGAATAGATGCTCTATGTCATGCAATCGAATCAATAATGAGCACAGAATCAAACCAAGTAACTGAAGCTCTATGTCTAGAAGCCATAAGACTTATATCAACATATCTTGAGAGAGCGTACGCTAATGGTGATGACATAGAGGCAAGATATGGCATAGCCTTAGCTTCAATGCTCGCAGCGCTGTCCTTTACAAACACGATGCTTTGCCTAGGTCATGGCATAGCTTACACATTCTCAGTTGACTACAACGTTCCTCACGGAGTTTCATGCGGAATTGCGGAGCCTTACGTTATGGAATACAACATGCCTGCCGTATTGGATAAGCTAGTTTCAATGGCAGATGCCTTCGGTGTGGACATCTTTGGTCTTAGCATGAGAGATGCGGCATACGAAGCTATAGCTGCTTTCAGAAGCTTAGCAGATTCTCTCGAAATACCATCCTGTCTCAAGGACTTGGGAGTTGAAAAGGAGAAGCTTGAGTCAATGGTAGATTCCCTCTTCACAAAGCAATCACGCTTCATAGCTAGAAATCCGAGAAAGCCCTCTAGAGAGGAAATGCTTAGCTTATATGAGAGGATGTGGGAAGGGATGGAGTAAGGGATGATTATTGTAGGAGGCTCAAAGTGCAGGGGGCTAGCTGAGAAAGTAGCTCAACACCTTGAGGCAAGGCTAATACCTCTTGAAACCCGTAAATTTCCAGACGGAGAAGTATACGTTAGAGTTAATGGGGAGCTAAAAGAGGAAGACGTAGCTATAATACAATCTTTTGCTAAAGAACCTAATGATTCCATATTAGAACTAGCCTTAACCATTGATGCATGTAGGAGTCTTAACTGTAGAGAAGTGATAGGCGTAATTCCGTACATGGCCTATGCGAGACAAGATGCGCGTTTCAATCCAGGAGAACCCATGAGCATTGAGGTTTTAGCGAGAATATTGTCATCAATAGGGCTTAATCACCTAATAACAGTCGATATGCACTTACACAGAATACGAGACCCTCAAAAGCTTTTCAAAATCCCTTTTGAAAACCTCACAGCATCTCAATTAATAGCCGAGTATTTTACTAAAAACTTTCCATATGAAGACTTTATAGTTGTAGGACCAGATGTAGAGTCCGAACAGTGGGCCTCAAAAGTCGCGTCTTATCTCAACACAAGCTACGTAATTTTTGAAAAACAACGTCTATCGCCAACAGAGGTGAAGTTAACAGCAAGTTGCTCATCAGATTTTAAAGGTAAAACCGCGTTAGTAGTAGATGATGTCATAAGCACTGGAAGCACTGTAGCTGAAGCTGCTAAGGTCTCCACGAGCTTAGGCGCTAAGAAAGTCTACGTAGCTTGCATACACCCTTTACTAGTTGGTTCAGCTCTCGATAAGATAATGTTAGCTGGTGCATCGCTAGTTGTAGCAACAGATTCTATTGAAAGCCCAATAAGTAAGATATCAATAGCTCCAGTCGTAGCTCAAGCCTTAAAACGTCTTATGAGCTAGGTATCTATGAGCGTTGAACAAATAGCTAATGATATAGCGTCAATGAAAATACGAGGAGCAGCAAAGATAGGTAGAGCAGCTGCTAAAGCATTAGCCCTTGTCGCAAGGACATCTAAAGCGTCTAAAGCCGAAGAGCTAATTGAAGAGCTTAAGAAAGCATCAGAAATGCTTCTATCAACAAGGCCTACAGCGGTCTCGCTATCAAATAGCATAAGGTATGTTATGCATAGGGCGGCGCAGGCTTATCAAAGAGGCGTTAGCGTAAAGGAGCTGAAGTCGACAGTTATTAAAGCTGCTAAGGACTTCATAAACTCCTCGTTGAAAGCTATCGACACCATAGGTCTTATAGGGTCTAGGAGGATTATGGATGGCGATATCATCTTAACGCACTGCAATAGCTCAGCAGCCCTTTCAATCATGGTTAAAGCTAAGCAAGCTGGCAAAAACTTCCAAGTGATAGCTACCGAGACTAGACCTCTTTATCAAGGGAGGTTAACGGCCAAGTTCTTAAGCAAACACGGCATACCAGTAACGCTGATCGTCGATTCAGCTGTTAGATATGTAATGCATGAAGTGGATAAGGTAATTGTAGGGGCTGATGTGGTAACCGCAAACGGTGCTGTTGTCAATAAGATAGGCACATCGCTAATAGCACTTGCAGCACGCGAAGCTAGAGTAAGGTTTTTCGTAGCTGCTGAAACCTACAAGTTCAGCCCATTAACGATTTTAGGGGAGCTTGTGAAAATAGAGGAGAGATCACCTGAAGAAGTTGTTCCCAAATCATTTTTGGCTAAACACCCGAACATTAAGGTTAAAAACCCTGCCTTCGACATAACACCTCCTGAGCTAATTGACATAATAATAACTGAAAAAGGGATAATTCCTCCGCAATGCGCAATCTTGATATTAAAGGAGGAGTTTGGCTGGGTTCTTGAAGAAAAAGCAGAGTGGACATTTAAGGAGGAATAGTTTTGCCACGGGAAGAAAAAGTCTTTATCGCTTCGCCTGAAGTCATAGACCCTGAGGGCTTCTTAATCGCTAAGTACTACGTTAAAAGCGAACTTCCACTTAGAGAAGCTGGCGTTCAAATAGCTAAAGAAGAATCTATTGGCACGTGGACCGAAGTTAAAACGACAACGCTTTGGGCTAAGCTAAGGCTAGCTGCTAAGGTGTTTAAAGTTGAAGAAGATGAAAACATCGTGTACGTAGCTTATCCAGTTGAGCTCTTCGATGCCGAAGCAGGAGTAGCTAACCTATTAAGTATAGTTGCTGGAAATCTCTTCGGCCTCTCAAGTTTAGAACGCGTACGCTTGCTAGATATTCAAATACCGAAGTGTTTAGCCGAGTTTTATCGAGGTCCAAGGTATGGAATAGGAGGCATTAGAAAAATCGCCAAGACAGATGCGAGTCCTCGTCCACATCTTGGAGTTATAGTTAAGCCTAAGGTTGGCCTAAACCCTGAAGAAACAGCAAAAGTAGTCTATGAAGCTGCAATGGGAGGAGCCGACTTCATAAAAGATGATGAGACACTAGTTAACCAGCCTTTCTGTATATTGGAGGAGAGGGTGTCTAAGGTAATGGAGGCATTAGATAAGGCTAATCAAGAACTAAGCAAGAAGCCGCTTTACGCGGTAAACATCACCGCAAGCTATAGGAAAATGGTTAAAAACGCTGAAGTTGCGAAAGACAACGGAGCAAACATGCTCATGATAGACATAATCACCGTAGGCTTCTCGGCTTTTGAATCGTTCATGGGTGAAGGCTTTAACCTGCCAATTCACGCGCATAGAGCTATGCATGCAGCTATGACTAGGGTCCCTGACCACGGAATTTCAATGCTCGTTTTTTCAAAATTAGCCAGAATGATAGGTGCCGACCAATTACACATAGGGGCTGCTGCTGGTAAAATGGGAGAAAAGGATGAAAGAAGCTTGAAAGAACTTAAAGAGAACGCTGATGCCCTACGTGAAGGCTTTTACCACTATAAGCCAGTTTTTCCAGTAGCTTCTGGAGGAATACATCCAAAGCTCGTACCAGCTAACGTTAAGTTCTTTGGATTAGACGTAATAATCAACGCGGGTGGAGGCGTACATGGACATCCCAGAGGGACGAGAGCTGGGGTAAGAGCAATGATGCAAGCAATTGAAGCTTCAGTTAAGAATATACCGCTTGAAGAGTACGCCAGAGATCACGTTGAGCTTAGAGAGGCTATTGAAATATGGAGTTAATCCTCTCATGTAGAGAAAAAGTTTTCATTATCCTTAACGCTATAATAACTATGTAAAAGGACTATGTAAAAGGGAAACTCCTTGTTTACGCTAGGCACTTTTCCAATAGCCTTCACGGTAGTGACACTTTTAGCTATCATATCCCTTAAGTTCAGAATCTTTGATAAAACAGGGGCAATAGCTAGCTGGATCATTGGTATACTTGTTTTCATGTTTGGAGGCTGGAAGTGGTTTATACTACTATTCTCTTTCACCGCCATAGCATCAGCTTTCACAAAATATGAATACTCAGCAAAGAGTAGGCTAGGCTACGCTGAGCCTAAGGGTGGAGCAAGAAGCTGGAAGAACGTGGTGGCTAACGGTTCTATAGCCACGATACTCTCAATTTTAGAAGGGATATGCGCGTTAGACTTACTTGTTGCGGGCTTTTTGGGGGCTGTTGGAACGGCTTTTGCTGATACCCTTGCTACGGAAATAGGCCTACTCTATAAAGGCAACCCCAGGTTAATAACAAACCTTAAGAAGGTGCCTCCCGGTACATCAGGTGCTATTTCTCCATTAGGCGAGGCAGCAATGTTCTTATCCATAGCAGCTTTAACAATTCTGGCATATGTGCTCAACGTGGCTAATTTAAGCTTAATTGAGCTGTTTGCCTTAATAACTATATCAAGCGTCGTAGGAGCTACCATAGATAGCTTTTTAGGGGCTACCGTCCAAGCGAAGTTTATCTGTCCCATTTGTGGTAGAGTTGTTGAGACAACGACGCACTGCAACGTCAAGGCAAGGCACCTTTCAGGAATTAAGCTCTTTAACAACCACGTTGTGAACTTAGTTTCAACATTCTTAGGAGCTTTAACAGCTATACTTGCTTACGTGGCTTTATTAGCCTAGAAAGTCAAGCTATTAAAAACCAAACTAAAAAGCCGGCTATCATCATGAGTACACCAGCTATTTTGAGCAAGCTTTCAATCTCAACTTCGACAGCGCTTCGCCTATAGGCTCTTACAGCAAATACCGATATTGCAATGAGAGAGAGTAAGTTACCAACCCATGCAAAGAAAAAGAAGTACAAGCTAGCCATCCTGATGAAGGTTATTGACAATATAAAGGCTAAGACGAGTGGATAACTAGGCAACATTAGCAGCACTAAACCTGTAACGATTAAAGATGGTCTTTGATGCATTTTAGAAAGCGTTATTGACTTAACGCTCACAAACCCCGTAAAAATTCCGCTTTTAGCTGAACCATACAGCAACATAGCTAGGGAGAGCACTATTATAAGCAAGACTGTTAAGGAGCTGTCATATGAGACCATTAGTGAGTTAACTGATTCCTTAATGTACTCGGCTAAAAGGCCTAAGGCTAAGTATAGTGGAACTTGGCACAAAGCAAGTGCTATTACAAACAGCGCAGCCTCCAAAACATCTCCCTTAAAAGCAGCCCCTCTAATAACGACCGTCCTATTAGCATGCGTAGTAAACACGGGAATTGTAGTGCCAAGCAACAACGCTATAACTGCCGATAATAGATCAAACTCGACTTTAAAGAAAGGCATAGGAATTGGTATCACAGAGACCACACAACCTACAACTCTAAGTTTTTACCTCTTAGAAAAAATAAGCTTAAATAACAAAAATCCTTTATGACGGTATAATGAAAAGCCTAAGCGAATGATTAAACACAACCTAGCTGAAAAAAGCTATTATGTGAAGAGCCCACGCAGGTATGACGCTTAGGCTTCCCCCCACCTTCTGTATAAGTTATGTGGTATGCCAAGCTGGTCCAAGATCTTACCGACAACAAAGTCAATTAAATCCTCCACTTTTCTGGGTTTGTGATAAAAAGCTGGGCATGCAGGCATAATCACAGCTCCAGCTTCAGCAGCTTTAGCCATATTGTGTATGTGTACTAAACTTAATGGCGTTTCCCTCAATAAGAGGATGAGCTTCCTCCTCTCCTTAAGAGCCACTTCAGCTACTCTTAGCACTAAGTTCTCAGAATAACCATTCGCAATACCAGCTAAGCTCTTCATGCTACAAGGAGCTATCACGACACTATCAAATATTGCTGAGCCACTTGAAATTGGTGCCTCAAGCTCCTCCTCCTCATATGCTTTTGAAGCTAAGCTAGCAACCTTACTCACCGCTACCCCCATTTCGTACTCTATGATTCTCTTAGCGCTCCTCGTTAAAACTAAGTCGACTTCAACACCCTTTTCCCTCAAGACTTCAAGCAACCTAACCCCATAAACAACCCCGCTAGCGCCAGTTATGCAAACAACAACTTTCATGAAGAAACACCTTACACAGCGTGAAAAAGGCTTAAGAGGTATTTCAACCTCACCTCTCAGATGGTGAGATATTGGGCAACGAAGGGCTTGTAGCTTATATGTTGCTTGTCACCGATGTTGGAAAAGAGCGCGCAATAGCTAGCGAACTTAAGAAAATGCCAGGGGTTACTGAAAGCAGAGTAGTCTACGGAGATTACGATGTGATAGTCAGGCTAGAAGTAGGAGACATAAAGATATTAGATGAGATAGTCTCCTCGATAAGGAAGATACCCGGTATCGTAAGGACATCAACGCTCATAAGCCCACAATAAGTTTAACGAGGCTAAGCAAGGTGCAGCTAAAGCCTTGATGTTTAGAGACTTTGCAGAGCTATGCGAAAAGGTCAAGTCTACTAGTAAGAAGACGGAGAAGGTCGCCTTAGTAGCCGCCTTCTTAAAAAATCTTTCTGACGAAGAACTTAAAGCAGCTACTACGTTCTTAACTGGAAGGGTTTTTCCAAGAGGAGATCCAAGGGATGTTAATGTAGGGTATAGCACCATTTACAAAGCACTTCTAGAAGTTTCAGGAATAACACCTTACGAGTTTCAATCCATATACTTAAAGTACGGAGACTTGGGAGCAACTGCCGAAGAAATACTAAGCACTAAAAAACCTAAGCTTCAACAACTTTTCAAAAAGCAGCTTACGATACTTGATGTCAAAAACGAACTTGAAAAACTGGCTTCAATAACTGGAAAGGGGTCATATGACTTAAAGTCAGCTATTATCAAAGGTCTCTTTTTAGATGCATCACCCATAGAAGCTAAGTATATAGTTAAAATCCTCACGTCAGAACTTAGAATAGGGCTAGTAGAAGGTCTTGTAGAGGAAGCGATAGCTTCGGCATTTGGATTAAGCTTAGATAAGGTGAGGAGCAAGCTCTTGATCTTAAATGACATAAGTGAAGTCGCCTTACTGGCTAAGAAAGGTCTCTTAGAGCAAGCCACATTAACGCCGCTTCGACCAATAAGTTTCATGTTAGCCGATACTGCGCAATCACCTGCTGAAATTGCTGACTACTTTAGAAGACAAGTTTATGCAGAGTTTAAGTTTGATGGTATAAGGTCACAAATACATAAACTCGGAAATAAGGTGAGGATTTTCTCTAGGAGACTTGAAGATGTCACCGAAAGCTTCCCAGATATAGTTGAAGCTGTGAAACGCTTAAAACACGACTTAGTGTTAGACGGGGAGATACTACCATTTAAGGATGGGAAGCCCCTACCATTTCAACTTCTTCAACGACGCCTACATAGGAAATACTTAAGTAGGGAGGTTTTAGAAGAAGCGCCCCTAGTATTCTTCGCCTACGACCTATTATACTTAGACGGGAAGCCCCTACTTGACCTAGATTTAAGGTCTAGGAGAGAGTTTCTCGAAAAGGTTGAGATGGAGGAGCCATTAAGTACATCAGAGATCTATACGGTTGCTTCAGCCAAGGAAATCCAGGAGCTATTTGATAGAAGCAAGCAAATAGGTTTTGAAGGTCTAGTTGTTAAAGACCCGTTATCGCAGTATACTCCAGGTAGAAGAGGTAAGCATTGGATAAAGTTGAAGAAAGAGCTTGATACGCTAGACGTAGTTATTGTAGCTGCTGAATATGGTCATGGAAAGCGAGCTGGGATATTATCCGACTACATTTTTGCTGTAAACGATAATGGCGTGCTTAAAGTCATAGGCAAAGCATATTCAGGGTTAACAGATGATGAAATGCTCGAGTTATCTGAGAAGCTTAAGTCACTTATGATAGAAGACCTAGGCTACAGGGTAATAGTAAAGCCGGAGATAGTGTTAGAGGTTGCCTTTGATAGCATACAGGTCAGTGATAGACATGATAGCGGTTTTGCCCTAAGGTTTCCAAGGATTAAGCGGATAAGATTCGATAAAAGCGTAGCTGAAATAGATACACTTGATAAGGTCAAGGAAATTTACATGAGGCAAAAAGTAAAGCTTTAGTCGCGAATCAAGTACTTGTCTATAAGATCTTTCGCTTTCTCTCGCTTCCTTTGATGTTCGGCCATAAACTTCTTAACTATTTCAGCTAACTTACGCTTACAGTCCCCGCATATTAAAGTCCCACTTCGGCAATTTTCATAAATCTCCTTTACCTTAGCATCGTCAAACTCGAAGAGGTAGTAGTAATATTGGTAGACGCTACATATATCGGGGTTTCCACCTTTTTCGCGTTGTTCCTTAATGGTAGGCTGCCCACCCGTAAAAGCATTCCAAATCTTCCTATCAATGTCTTCAGGCTTATCGTCCGTAAATATGCTCGTCTCAGGTATGCTACTACTCATCTTAGCTCCTCTGCCAAGACCTGGTATGAACCTGCTGAATATCCCGGCTGGCTTACGATAACCAAGCTTTGGGGCAACATCCCTAGCAATTCTCCAGTATGGATCTTGGTCTATGGCACACGGTATCAACACGTGAGTATCTTTCCCCTCAAGTTCTTGAGGCAAAAAGCAGGGTGCTGCTTGCATAGCTGGGAAAAACAGTATGCCTATGTTAGAGCTGTCTGTAAAGCCGAAAGTAGCCTTTGCTGTTGAAACAGTAACGTGCTTAGCCACTTGAATAGCTATTTTGTAAAGCGTTTTAGCATAACCTGTGTTTACGAAAATCTTAGTCTTCTCAGGTTTAAAGCCGATAGCTATGATGTCTAGCAAGTTGTCGTATGCAAAGGACTCTACTTCGCTTAAGCTATGCTCAGGGTGTATTAAGAACTTCTCGTCGTCAGTAAGCTGGAAGTAAAGCGTAGCGTTAAACGCGTCTTGAAGATACTTAGTAAACATCCAAGGGGTTAAATGCCCAATATGCGTCTTTCCAGAAGGTCCTCTACCAGTATACAGTACGACGTTGACTCCGCTCTCATATGATTTAAGCCATAAATCGAGCTCTCGATGTGCGAAGAAAAGCCCCCTCTTTAAAAACGGGTGTAGATACCCTGCTTTTGCAGCTATCTTGTCTATAAGCTCTTGGGTTAGTGGCGAGACCCCAAATTGCCTTATCAGCTTACCATAGTCCACCTCTCCTCTAACTTCCCATGGAGTAACAACAAACTCCTGCTCAGCCATTATAGAAAACCGCCTTAACTAACCGTAGCTCTTAAAGCTAATTAAAGAGCTTTTCCATAATCCCCAACATCTGTTGAGAGGCGTTAGCCTTGAGGAGAATATGCGACTTTCACATACACTCGCTGTACAGTGATGGGGACTTATTACCGTCTGAAATAGCTAGGAGGACGCATGTACTAGGGCATAAAGCTATAGCGATAACGGATCACGTTGACGAGTCTAACCTAGAGTATGTCGTTGAAAAACTCGTTAAAGCCGCAGATCACCTTGAGAAGCTAATAGATGACATGCTCATAATACCTGGCGTTGAGTTAACACACGTCCCCCCTCAAGCAATACATGAGCTTGCAGATAAAGCGAAAAAACTTGGAGCTAAGATAGTGGTAGTTCATGGAGAGACGGTAGCTGAACCAGTAGCACCTGGAACCAATAAGGCTGCTCTAACATCTAGTAGCGTGGATTTACTAGCCCATCCAGGGCTAATATCAGAGGAAGACTGCGACCTAGCGAAAGAAAATGACATATACCTTGAACTTACAGCACGCGTAGGACACTGTCTAACAAATGGCTTAGTAGCTAAGCTAGCAATGGAGAGAGGCGTAAAGCTGCTAGTATGCTCCGATGCGCACACAGTAGGTGATTTCTTAAACGAAAGCTTAGCTATGTCAATAGCTCTAGGAGCAGGGCTGTCAAGGGACCACGCCGAACAGGTAGTGTATAAAAATCCTGAAGTCTTTCTATCTAAGCTAACACGTTAAAGTTGTGGAGCCGGGGCAGGGATTCGAACCCTGGTGAGAGCGGGTCTGCAGCCCGCCGCCTAAGCCGCTCGGCCACCCCGGCACACAGCTAAAAAGCTATGCTAAACACTATTTTAAGATTTAGCTTCAAAGCTAAATCTGATATAATTCAAGGTAAAGAAACCTATGACGCTACTCTAAGTACTCACTGCCTATTTTCTTCAAAACCTTCTCTTTAGCCCTCTTTAAGATATCCTCCTCTCTCCTAGCTTCCTCCTCAATACTTCTAACAGCTGTTTTGGTTGCTGTTCTCTCCTCAAGCCCACACATACCATTAGGCAACAACGCCCTCTTCTCGCAAAAGGCGTAGCTACAAGATGCTCCTACGCACACATCACCAACCCAATTACACCACGCTATTCCCGCTGACTGCCTTGGATTAGCGTCTCTCGGCCTTTTAATGAACAAAGCTTTTTGTGCACATCTAAAATATGGACAAGTTGGTCTACACTTCTTCCTCTCAGGAAGTTTAGACAAGAAGCCTCGCCTCACCTACAAGACGTTCAAAATACATGAAGGCTTTATCACCTACTTCCTAGAACCCTCCAAGGACACCTAGAAATAGAACCAAGGGAGTACATAAACCTTACGTCTAATAAAACTAACTCTACATCAACACTTTAGCTTAACTACTCTAAAGTTATAGAGCATTTAAGGTCTAGAACTTCGAGCAATAGAAAGCGGGTGGTGTTGTAAAAGGAGCAAGAAACGATGGTTAAAGCTTGTAGCCAATCTTCCTGAGGAACTTCCTTCTCTCTTCGATATTCTCAGGCCTTTCAACCCCCTTAGGCTTTAAGCCATCTGCAACTCCTAGAATTGCAGCCCCATCGCCTGTATCAGCCACTATGACTTCAACGGGGTTCGCTGTAGCACAATATAGTGTCACAACCTCAGGGACTCTCTTAATAGCGTTCAAGACATTTATCGGGTAAGCGTTCTTAATCAATATGACGAAGCAGTGACCAGCCCCTATAGCTAATGCGTTCTTAACAGCAATCTCTCTCAGCTGCTCGTCGTTTCCTTCGCTTCTAACAAGACATGGACCAGAGCTCTCGTTGAAAGCTAGTCCAAACTTAATGCCTGGAACGCTGTTAACTAAAGCTTCGTAGAGATCCTCGGTTGTCTTAATGAAATGTGCTTGTCCAATGATGATGTTACACCCTTCAGGTATCTCCATTTTAACGGACTTAATTTCCATACAACCTCACCAGCCACTTATACTATGTTAAAGGCGAAAGAGAAAAGCTTTAAGAAGAACATAGCTTTGCAAAAGCTTAAACGAAAAACATTACCACATGTTTGGAGCTGATGAATTTGAAAACCTTATGGGCTCCTTGGAGGCTTGAGTACATATTAAGCCCTCCCTCAACAACATGCATTTTCTGCGAAAAACCTCAGCAGCAAAAAGATGAGGAAAACTACATAGTTTACCGAAGCAAGTACAGCTACATAATCTTAAATGCCTACCCATACAACTCGGGACACTTTATGGTAGTTCCATACAAGCACGTCGAGTGGTTAGAACAGTTAACAGAAGCTGAGCTTAGGGATCTCATTGAGACGTTAATAATAGGGGTTAGAGCCTTAAAAGCTGAGTACAAGCCAGATGGTCTGAATATCGGTATAAACATAGGAAAAGCTGCTGGAGCTGGTTTAGAGCATTTACACATACATGTAGTGCCAAGGTGGGTCGGAGATACTAACTATATGCCAGTTTTGGCAGATACAAAAGTTGTATCAGAGCACATAAGGGAAGCCTATAAGAGGCTTAAAATTGCTATTGAGCGAGAAGCACGGCAAAAAAGCTAATCTAAAGCTTCTCTACGCAAAAGATATCAAGGAAGCGCTTAAAGTGATGTGAGCCTTGCAAGTCTCACTATACGGCTTAAGCGTTAAAATACCTCGGGAATGGCGAGTAAAAATAGCCGATCGAACGAGCTATGAATCAGGAGGCTTTTCGCTAGTTTCTCCTACAGCTGGAGATATCAATGTGATATGGGCGCAACTAGATCAATTCAAACGTCAATACCCTACACCAGAAGCATACTTTGAAACACAGTTTAAGCAGCTCGAAGAAGACGCTAAGAAAAAGAGGATACTAGACCTATCCATAGATAAGAGGCCATGGCTCTTAATACCTGATCATAAAGCGCTACTATACAAGGTAACATATACCACTAAGCCGATACTTGGAAGAGAAGTGCATAGAAAAGTCCTCGGTTTAGGTGTCTACTGTGAAAAATCAAATAGATTCATCATAATATATAATGAGTCATCGGATGAAAAAAATCAAAAGCCGATGCCAGATGATGTAATACTATCGGTTATGGAGAGCTTCCGCTGCCTATGTGACGAAGACTAAACCTCTTACCTCGTTATTATCACGGTACATTTCGCGTGATGAGTTAGCTTATGAGAGACGCTCCCAAGTAAAAGCTCCTTAAACCCCCCAAGACCTCTACTACCTACGATTATGGCATCATATCCCTCGCTAGAAGCTATCTCTGCCATTTTCTCGGCAGGATCACCTTCAACTAGCCGTGACTCGTACTCGATGCCCGCCTCCTTAAGTTTTTCAACACCCTTCTTTAAGACCTCCTCTCCTTTACGTATATCCTCTTCGCTAGCTCTACCGACATAGGTATACGGCACTACGTGGATAAGCGCTATCTTAGAGTTAAACCTCTTAGCAATTTCAATAGCTAAGTCAAGAGCTTTATCAGAATGCGAAGACCCGTCATACCCTACAATAATCTTAGAGAAGACCACCTTCCCCACCTAGTAAACATTAAGGCCTCTTAGAAAATAAGAGTTTATGCCGAGCACTAGTATGTTGTCTTAGAACACTAAAAATATAGCTGACAAGGCTTTTTCCAGCATGTGAAAAGAAGAGAAGGTGTAGGCGTTGTCTGACTTACAAGCCCGTAGGGAGGAAATTCTGAAGGAGATAATGGAGGAAAAGAAGAAGATACAAGAGCAGATGAGCAAGATAAAGCACAAGATAGCTGTAATGAGCGGTAAAGGAGGGGTAGGTAAAAGCACGCTTACGGTAAACCTAGCTTTTGCAACTCGCTTAAGAGGCTACGACGTGGGCATTCTTGACGCAGATATACATGGCCCAAGTGTACCGAAGATCCTTGGAGTAAGAGGCGGGGTCTTAGAGGTACTTGAAGGTGAGAAAGCGATAATCCCCGTATTTGGTCCTATGAATATAAAAGTTGTTTCAGTAGAGTTTTTACTACCAAGAGATGAAACCCCAGTAATTTGGCGTGGTCCGTTAAAATCACGTGCAATTAACGAATTCTTAGGAGAAATAAGATGGGGGTATTTAGACTTCCTATACATAGACTTGCCTCCAGGCACGGGAGACGAGCCATTAACAGTAGCTCAGTCGATACCAGACATGGATGGGGTGGTTATCGTGACGATACCATCAGAAGTTTCACAAATCGTGGTCAAGAAAGCAGTAGTCTTCGCTAAACAACTAAACCTACCAGTTATAGGAATAATTGAGAACATGAGCGGCTTCATATGTCCACACTGCGGAGCAGAAGTAAACGTATTCAAGGTAGGTGGAGGGGAGAAAATAGCAAGAGAACTCGATGTCCCCTTCTTAGGTAAAATACCTCTTGACATAGCTTTAGTAGAGGCATGTGACGCTGGAGAACCATATCTAATAAAGCATCATGAATCCAAAGCAGCCAAAGCGATAACGGAGATAGCTGACAAGATAATAGCGTTTGCTGAAAAGAAGTCAAGTAAGCAAGCTTAAAACTCCATAAACCTACTACCTTAAATGAGCAAAGTTGTTATTTAGAGAAAACCTGCTAACATATCGCTTCGCATGGAAAAAGTTACCTGTCTTAACTAGTTGTATTGCTAAAAAGCTGCTTAGTGCTAAAGGAGAAGTCTACGTGACATTGGACTTAGGGCTTTCAGAATCGCGCGTACTAGTTAAAAACACATTCATCGAGTTATTGAACGATTTAAAAGTTGAGATTAGTAAGCTATCAAAAGTTGCCGAGGACGAAGATTCAATATATGTGGTGAGCCAAGAAGGCGATGTAATAAAAGCGGCGATGTTTGACGGAAGATCTTACTATAAGCTCAAACCGGTATCTCATGATACAGCTCCAACACTTGAAATCGATGGAATACACATGCACCGCATAGTAGATGTTACGCCGTGGCGAGACTCAGAACTTAAAGTGCAGGCAGCTAAGGTTAAGAAGAACATGAAAGTCCTAGACATCTGCACAGGCTTAGGCTATACAGCGATAATCTCCTCGATGAGGGGAGCTGAGGTCTTAACCATAGAGAAAAACCCAAGCGTCTTAGAAATGGCTTCATACAACCCGTGGTCAAAATTCCTTGAATCTCCAAATATACAAATAATCTTAGGCGACGCACTTGAAGTTGTAAAAAAGCTTCCAAACAACTTCTTCGACAGGATAATCCACGACCCGCCACGTTTCTCCTTAGCAGGAGAACTTTATAGCGAAAGCTTCTACCGAGACTTAAATCACGTGCTTAAAGAAAACGGCATCCTACTACACTACGTTGGGGCGCCAGGGTCTAAGGTGAGAGGCATCGACTTAGCTAAAGGAGTTGAAAAAAGACTACTTAAAGCTGGGTTTAGAAAGACATATACGCTAAGAGATATCGGCTGCGTCTTAGCCTATAAGTGAGCTGGTAAACTTTGACGCTACCAAGACACATACCGGTGAGGATAAGGGAAGACCTAGTGAAGCTAATGCTACAAATAGCTAAAAACGCGCATCCACGCGAATGTATTCTACTTCTGCGAGGAGAGAAGAAAAGAGATGGCATATACGTAGAAGAGGTCTTAATACCTCCAATGCCAATAGTTGATGAGTATTCAGCGATTTTTAACCCCTATCTATTGCCAATGGATTTTTCAATAATAGGGCTCTTTCACTCACACCCAAGCGGAGATCTCCACCCATCTATAGAAGACTTGAACCACTTCTACGGCATGATAATGATGATAGCCGCATACCCATACGAATCTGAAGCAGACATAGCCGTTTTCAACAGTAAAGGCGAGAAACTGCAACTTTATGTACTCTAACGAAGAAGCGTTAAAGAACGAGAAATTTTTCACGTCTATAAGCGATAGTTATATTAGCAGGAGTCGAGAAAAACTCTCCAATTAATTTCCGAGCTGATAAATCATGTCAAATAAAGAAGTATTGCAGAAAGTTGCTCGCCACCCACCAGCAGCTGTCGTAAATCCCACGACAGCAGTTTCAGATACATTGCTTAAGCTTAGAGAAAAGGGAGTTAGGCATGCTTTAGTCGGAGACGAGGAAAACAAGCTCATAGGAATAGTCTCAGCTAAAGACTTGTTAAGCTACCTAGGTGGAGGACACCTATATAGGGTTATTGAAGAGAAGTTTAAAGGAAACGTAGCTGAAGCTTTAAAAGCTCCAATAAGCTCAATTATGAAGCCAAAGCCCTTCTCAATAAAAGTAACTGAAAGCTTAGCAGATGCCATAAACCTGATGTTCTCACATGACATAGGGGTATTGCCCATATTAGACGAAGATGGTAGGATATGGGGCGTCCTATCTGAAAGACACATCTTCAGGTTATTAACAGACCATAGGGCTTTCGTCACAGTTTCAGAGATCATGTCAAAGCCCGTAATAACAGCAAAGCCAGATACGACAGTATTGGAGATCATGAAAACCTGCATAGCAAACGACGTTAGGAGAATACCGATTCTCAGCGAGGGAAAGCTATCCGGTATATTGACGATAAAAGACTGCATAAGATACCTAGCTCAAAGCATAGATAAGCTACTTAAAGGAGCATACGGCGAAGTAATGGCTACAAAAGCGCAACAGCTAGCCTCAAAACCAGTATACACCATAACGCCGGACGCCGACATAGTTGAAGCGGTCAAGGCGATGAATCAGCATAACATAGGATGCCTGCCAGTAGTCGAGAGAGACCAGCTAGTAGGAATATTAACTGAAAGAGACTTCCTAACGAAGCTTCCAAAGATCAAGGGCGTGGAGTACATAGTGGACACCGTTAGAAACGCAATAATTGTAGGAAGAGTATGGTTTTAACGCCTCTCAAGTAAGCTAAAACCCTTATTAACGTAAACAACTAAAGCTTAAGACGTGGATTTTAGACAATCACTTAAAAGGGCTTTTTCAATACTGGTTCTCTCAATAGCCTTAATCCTCATAGCTACCTACATTCTAGCACTGGCGCTGGGGCCCATAGTATTCGCCATAGCTGAAAACATGTCAAAACATAAGTTAATACTAGAAATACCTCAGCTAATACCCCCCAACCTGCATGTAAAGACAAAGGTGACAATACCGTTACTAACCTTCTACATGATCGCTTGGTCAATTTTCGTAGCCTGCGTCATATATTCGTTTAGAGGATATGACAAGCCTTTCACCAAAGCCTTTGCAGAGGCATTAAGCCAGCCAAAAGCCATATTCAACAACTTCTTCTTAGCTATGCCCTTCATATCGAGCATAGCTATAACCACAGTATTTATAGCACACGTAGTACAGGAGCGTGCAGGAATACCAATAGGCACACCACCTGAAGTCGATTATGCAATAGAGTTGCTAGGCTTATCATACTCTACAATACTTGAAGAAGTATGCTTCAGGCTTCTGCCAATAGGCATACCACTGATCTTCATCTTAGCGTTTGCCTTTAAACATCGGCTGCCAAGCGATGAAAAGCAGAGAGCTGACATAATACTCAAAGGCTTTCTAAGGCCAAAACGCGCAATAACAAGCTTAGTTAAGTCAAGAGAAGAAGACAAGTTGGTATCAACGCTCAAGACCTTATTAATAGCTTGGTCAGCATCAACATTTGGGCTACTGCACTATTCGCTAGGAGATTGGCAAATAGGGAAAATACTTCCAACAACAATAGCTGGCATAATATTAGCGTACTGCTACTTAGAATATGGCATAGAAGCCTCAATACTAATCCACTGGATATTCAACGTTTACTTAGCAACATACAGCTTAGCTTCAACATTCATAGGTGAGACGTTTAGCACGTTGCTCGACGCCATAATGCTGCTATCAACAACAACTGGCGCAGCAGCCTTAGCAATACTAGCCATACACACTATACGTAAAATAAGCTCGACACAGCAAGCTAAGCTCAAAACGTAAAAACAAGAGAGATAACTATTAAACAAGCTTTGAAAGCACATGTAAAAACGTGAACACAAAAAACAAGGCTAAACAGCGAGAAGAGCTTCTCAAACTCCTCATTGAGAAAGGAGGGCCAATACTAAGCGAAGCACAACAGCTCATGTCATCAATGAAGTTTAAGTCAAAACACCTCAAAAACGGCTTAAAATACGTTAGGAAATGGTGGAAAGACCTCGTAAGGCCTGCACTAATGGTATTAACATGTGAAGCTCTCGGAGCAAACCCAGAAATCATCAAGCCACTAGCAAGAGGACTAATATTAACAGCTGCAGCCATAGACATACACGACGACATCATAGACAAAACAGAAGTTAAAGGACCATATAGGAGAAAAACAGTATTAGCAAGAGAAGGGCAAGCACACACCCTAATACTGGGAGACGCGCTATTCGTCCAAGGACTAATAGAGCTAAGCAAAACATACCACCTAGACATACCAAAAGAGAGAGTTGACCAAGCACTCCAAGTAATAAGAGAAGCACTCATAGAGCTAGGAGACGCAGAAGCACTAGAACAAGAAATCGTAGGAAAATACGACACACCACCAGAAAAATACCTCGAAATCATCTACAAAAAAGCAGCAGACACCGAAGCATACCTCAAAGCAACAGCAATACTAGCAGGAGCAACACCACAACAAATACAACAACTAGCAAACTACGGGAGAAAACTAGGCATGATAATCATATTAGCCGACGACATAGAAGACACACTAAACCCAAACGAGCTAAAGTCAAGAATAACCAAAGAACCCCCACCACTACCACTACTCTACGCATACCAAAACCCAAAACACCAACAAGAAATTAGACAATTGATACAACGACATGACGCACGACAGTTAACCAAGAAGATTAAAGAGACAAAATCAATAGCAAGGACGAAAAAAGCAATTAAGAGCTTAGCAAGTGATCTAAGGAGTTTTCCACACCACTATTTAATTTCTTTTATTGGATTGACAATAGAAGAAATTTTAGGAAAATAAGACTTTTACTTTATTTCATAGCCAAACTCTCACTACTCTGCGCACTACTCCTCCCCCTCCTGCTAAGTTAAAATTCACAATACTTTCTTTTAAAAATGCTGTTCTGTTTTACTGTTCTACACAAAAACAAAGTCGCATAAAGTTCATAAACAACTTTAACATTCACTATTATGAGTTTAACAAATGTCTTTAAGTCAGATTTTTGCTGCCTTGGTCGTAAGCACAAGAATTAACACTTTCATGAAGAGTGTGACGCAGAAAGGTAAAGGCGATTTATTATGGACCCTTTATGTTATCAATACTTTCTCTTGGGGCTTCGTGCTTCTAAATACGATATCTGCTTTCTCAAGGACTGGCATAATTTTTCCTAGCATAGTTAATCTCACAGCTATAACCGCGTACTTCTCCGCTGCCACATTTTCAATTGTTGGGGCCCTTTTGCATGATTTCTCTAAGAGGTATGACGTTATTCTTATGTGGACTTTTGGGGGCTTCTTCTTATCAGCTTTCCTTCTTTTTTTAAATGTTACGGAAATTTGGCAAGCTACAATACTTGGAGTAGTCTTAGGCTTCTTCGCGTCGCTATGTTTACCGTCTATTTTAAGTGATTTACTCAATTTCACGAATTACGAAAACCGAGGGTTAATTTCTGGTTTAACGTTTTTCACAATTTATCTTATAATCATCATTTTCTCAATACTTGCTCAATTTCTTCATGCAATTTTCCTAATAGGGCTTGCTTTCTGGCGCCTAATAGGCTTCTATGTGTTAACTACCTACGGTAAGATGTGTTCTGCACAAACTTCCACACATAGTTCTCCCGTAGTTGGGGTAAGTAAACAGCACCTTCGTCATACCTTCAACGTAGAGAAGGTTGTACGTTTTATAATGATATTTTTACTTTTTTCTATCGTAGATGGTATTCAGCAAATATTCATCGTCCGGTCATATGGCATGGAAACTTTAAGGGTTATAGGACTCATAGAGTTTGGCGTGGCTCTTCCTATAATGGTTCTAGGAGGCTGGTTTATTGATCACTATGGCCGTAGACCCTCTTATGCGTTTTCATTTGCATGTGTTGGTTTTGCGTATTTAACTTTAGGTGCACTGCCTAAATGTTGGTTTCTATATGCCATACTTGATGGTATTGGCTGGGCTTTATTGACTGTCTGTTTTATTTTAGTGATTTGGGGGGACATAGCTTATGGCGTTAGTAGGAGCGTATATATTGCTATCTGTTTAGCATCAGCTTTGATATTGTCTGGTCTTCGTGATTTTATCGCTCCTCTAGTTCCACATTACACTTTCTTACAAGCATTAGCTATTGCGCTTTTCTTCTTGTTTATCGCAGCTGTTTTCGTGGTTACTGCTCCTGAGACTTTGCCTGAGGAAATTTTGGAAGCTAGGCGTGTTAAGAGGTATATTAGAGCTGCTTTGAAGGTCAAGGAGGAGTTCGAGAAACGCGGTTCTTAGTGTTTTTATGTGTTTTGAGATTTGTTGTCGCGTCTAACCAATGTCCTTTTAAGCTTTGGCTTCTAAAGCATTTAGAGAAGTTTTATGTTGTTTCAAGGAGACGTGCTTTACCGACTTTTAAGGGAGGTTAAAGACCCTAGATTTGTTTTAGCACTTTTTCTAATAAACTCGCTTTCATGGTCTCTTGCAATATGTATTGCTCTTCCATCGATGGTCTACTTTAAGGTTAAGCCTTTAATTCATACATCTTCAATAATTTTATTCGTTTTCATAGCGCTATCCATGTTGTTTTGTCTTCTTAAGCCAAGCTCTCTAATAAACCCCGTTCTCTACCTTGGATGGCCTATTCTAGGAGTGTTCTCCTTAATGATCTTGAGGTTACATAACTTCACGCCTTTTTCAATAATACCATCCTTTCTCCTCCTCGGCATATCAATTGGTCTTTACTTACCCCTGCTAGGTGGATCTTTCTTAGGTTACACGACTTTCGATGATAGAGGTAGGCTTAGCGCTGGCGTTCTTGCAGCGTCTATAGCTGCCTTGCTATTTCTGCTAGTTATAGGCTATGGTAGGGCGTTTCTATACTTAGACTCTCTTTCTGCTTGGCGTTTAATTGGTTTTTTCTTGGCGATATTTTCCTATCGTGCGTTATCGCTTAAACACGGAGAATACGAGGTTCGCATCAAGCGGTTTGTTATTGCTTTACTATTGGCTATGTGGGGCTTTTTCCTAGCAATCTCCTCGATTTTCGTGGTGCTAACCTTTAACGTCTTCTCGCTCTTAGCTTCTCATCATCTAGCAATATACAGCTTAGTGGTAGCTGCCGCGTTTGCTGCTGCAAGTGGCGTGTTCATAGACTACTATGGTGGCAGAAAAGGCTTATTAGCTGTAACATATGTCTGCCTAGGAATATCCGTTTCATTACTACCGTTTATGAACATTACAACGTTCTTATCCATTTACTTGGTGATTGAGGGTGCTGCCTTCGGCATATTATCGTTGATGTTCGTCTTCATAATCCCTGGGGACTCCTATTACATATCCACTAGGTTAGCTATGTTTTCACTCAGCGTTCTCATCTTGCTAGCTGGGTTTACATTTATGCCGTTAGCAGTATTATTTGGCGTCAGACTAGCTTTAAATCTTCACATAGTCTTGCTATTCGTAAGCTTATCTTATCTGCTATGCTTCTTAATCTTGTTCTTCGTGCCGGAGCTGTTGCCCAGCGAGGTTTCTGAGAGACGTAAGATAAGAGAATATGTGAGGTTAGCAAAGAGAATTAAGAAGAAGTATGAGTCTACTCGACTTTAAATGCCTCAATGCGCGCTGCTATTATCTTAATAAACCGTGAAAAGGGGTGTCTCGGCTTATCAGCTACGAATAAACCTACTCTACCACTTGCAGCCAATTCGCAAAAACATGGGGCTACGCCTAAAATCGTCCTATTGTATACCTGTTGATAATGTTCAACCTGCTTTTCAGCTTCTTGATCCGTAAACAATCCTCCTCCAACAACCTTATTCACGACAATTGCTGTGTTTTTGCCAAAAACATCGTAGAACTCCTTCATCATCTTCTTAGTGCCCTCGACATCAGATTCATCTGGCGTCGTCACTATTATGGCTAAGTCAGCTGCTATAATCGCGTTTAACGAGGTGTAGTATAATCCTGGGCTTGTATCAATAATGCAGTAGTCAAACTTCGTCTTGGTTTCAAGAGTTCTCTTAAGCTCAAGCAGCCTCTTTAACGCTTCAAGCTCCCACTTACGGCTTTTCTCATACATCTGCCTAATAGCTTCAACAGATGGGTTAGCGAAGCTTACGCTAAGCTCCCCTTTAAGCTTAAACCTAGGCGTCACGTCAACTAACGTTTCAAGGAAATCGCATTCCCTATTCAAGTAGTTGTTAATCCACTTTTCAACACCAGGCTGTCCTAGCGCCACGTGAAGCGTAGGCGCTCTTAAATCAAAATCTATTAAGCAGACTCTTTTGCCATAAGATGCGAATACACCTGCTAAGTTAAGTGAGAGGATGGTTTTGCCAGTACCTCCTCTATATGAATGTATGGTCACCATCTTCTCCAATACATCATCCCCCACAATACGCTATACGTAAAACCAAACCTCATGTCCACGACGCTTTTTCTTAACATAACCCATTCTAACAAGCTGATTTAGATAGCTGCTTTCAACAGCTCTTTCCCTACCAGTTTCCCTAGCTACGTCTTCAGCTCTAGCTTCACCAAGCTTCCCTAAAGCTAGTGCTGTTTTGCGGAGATGGTCTGGCAAAGATAACAACGCCATAGCATCCAAGGGGGCAACTTCTTCCTTCTCCTCCTTAATCTTTAAACTCTCTAAAATGTCTAATTGACGTTTACTAATCTCCTCTAAGACAAGCCTTATCCTCCTAAGTTCTCCAAGTATCTCCTCAAGTAACTTCATGCTCTCTGCTGTCTGCGCAATGTTGCTATCCCTGAGCATAGGGCTGATCTTCCTCTGTAAACAGCGCTTAAAATAACCACTTTCTTGCAATTCTTAAATCTTTCACTTAAGCTCAGCTCGCTTAAGCGACTGTCTAAAGAGCAACGTTTATAACTCAGGCTAATTCGAGTGTAGAGAAGCTGGCGTTAAAGCCTTCTTGAGAAGAAAGAAGGCTTCTAACGCTGGCTTAATGGGAGTAAAGAGGATAGTTTAGTAGATGGCTGAGGAAAGGAAAATAGCGGATTTAAACCCAGGTTCGAGAAGTGTTGATGTAACAGCTAAAGTGGTTTCAATAGGTCCTAGCAAGGAAGTCTTGGGGAGAGATGGTTCTCCGCATACCGTTGCTGAAGCCTTAATCGGAGATGAAACGGGCTCTATCTTGCTTACGCTATGGGATGATGCTATCCAGAAGGTTCAGCCTGGTCAGACGATCACCATTAGGAACGGCTTTATAACCATTTATAAAGGTTCTATGCGCTTAAACGTGGGCAGATATGGATCCATAGAGGAGTCAGATGTAGAGATTTCAGAGGTTAATGAAGAAAACAACATGTCTGAAAGAAGGTATGATCAAAGACCTCCAAGGTTTAAGCCGCTATACAAAGATCGAGATAGAGACCTGCGTAAGGGTCGTAGAGGCGGAAGAAGGTAGAAAGACCTGGGTTTAAACCCCCTCCCCTCTTTTTTGTCATGAATAAGCGTTTAGGATTATGCCAACTCCCCTCGTATGCGCTTCTCTAAATAGGAACCTCTGTCCTGGATACACGTAAACTGGCTTATACCTAAACTCTATCAGAGCCTTAGCTAAGTCACCTGACCTCAAATACGGCTTTGACATTTGAACGAATTTCCCAGATTCCCTTATAGCATGTATGTGGAAAGTGCATTCGTATCCTGGTTTTATGGTTGTTGGGTGGTGTAAGACAAAGACTTCAGCTTCTATCTTCCTAATAGCCTTAGGCGCTATCTTCTTATCGAGTAACACCATCCCCTTCTCAATCTCATCATAACCTACGTTGCTTAGGGCAAAAGCCGCGCTCATACCAGCTGATACGCTATCAGCAAATACGCCTTTCCTGACATGAATACTTCTTATCCTAACGCTTCTAAAGCTGCCATCTCTAAAGGGGCCAAGCTGTACATAGTCGTCTACTGCAACGTGTCCTTGTAAGACAAGCCCGGATACCACAACACCTACTCCTGGCACGTTAAACTTTTCATCAATGTAGAGCAAGAAGGGCTTGTTGAGGTTTTCCTTCCATCTAAGCCTTGGAGGTAGAAGGTTTAAAAACGTCTTCAATAAGTCTAGCCCTTCACCTGTCCTATTTGAAAGCTTAAAAATTGGAGAAACTCTACCGCTCGGCATGTTCTTTGCAGCTATTGCAACATCATCGACATCTTCAATAACTAAAGGTATCTTATTGACACCCGGCATTTTAAGTAACTTGATCACGTCGTTTAAGACCTCTTGAACTCTCTCCCTTGGCACCATATCTGTTTTGGTTATAGCTACGAAGACAGGTATGCGGAAACTTAACGCTATGCCGAGATGTTCTTTAGTCATCTGTGAGACACCGGCGTTAGCTGCTACTATGAGCAAAGCATAGTCTGGGCTATGAGATAACAATCCCTTAGCAGCAGTTCTTAAGTAGCGTTCATGTCCGCCTACGTCTATGAAGCTGACGATCTTCGAGCTATTTAAAAACACGCTTGCTTCGTCAAGAGGTGATGTCAACATGTAGTTAACTACTCTTCCTTCATCGTCGAAGCCTAGGAGCCTCTCTGCTACAGATGAAGTCCTCCTCATCTGGATTTCATGCTTGTACCTAGCCACCTTGCTCATAACAGCTCCATCGCCATCGTCGAGCTCCCCCGTTACCAATACGCCGACGGTCGTAGTCTTACCGTGGTCAGCATGTCCGACAGCTATTACAGAAACTTGCACTGGTAGTGTTTCTCTGCATCTCCTCACCAAGACCTCAACTATCTTACCACGCTTACCTGAAGCTTCTCTAATAACGTTGATTTTAGCACCAGCTTTTTCGGCGACGCGCTTCAAGTTCTCTAAACTTACCTTAACCTCTTCATCGCTTAAGCCTATAGGCTCGCCTTCGTTTGAAACTCCCAAAACATAGAAAGCTTCTCCACCTTTTTCAGCAAGCCTATATCTAAGTTGGGAGGCAAGTTCTTCAAGCCTACCTTCACTTACGTAAGCTAACTTAAGCTTATACTCTACGTTACCCTCCTCGCTTTCCCTAGGAAATACCCTCTCCATCTCAACTTCTCCATGCCTTAGCTAACATGTGAAAAACCGCTTAAACCGCTTTTATACCTTACTAAAGCTAAGCTATTTTAACGCCTTTCAGCTTAAAGATGTCTAGCATTTGCTGGGCATTACTTAGCATGTCGTGGTTGTTGTTGAAGAAAACGTATGCCTTACGTGGCTTAGCTTCTACAACTTGGTTTACAAGCTCCTCAAGCTCTTCTTCGCTATAACAATATGAATACCAGGAATCTCTGCCGTGAATTCTTAAGTAAACTATGCCGTTAACGTTAAAGATAACTCTAGGATGCTCTGGGCTATCAAGAGATACTAGCGTTAACCCCAAGTTTTCGCACCACTTAACCCATCTTTCGCTAAACCACTTAATGTTACGCCACTCTAAAGCAAACCTCGTCTCAAGTTCGCTTTTCTTGTAAAAGCTTTCAATTCGCTCAACCATCTGCTGCGTGGGAGCAGCTGATGGAGGGAGCTGGAAGAGGTAAAAGTCTATTAAGTGCTCCATGGGAGAAAACAGCTTCCTAAACTTATCCCACGTAGCATACGATTTTTCACCAAACTTGTACACATGGGTTACGAGCCGGGTAACCTTTATCGCCCACCTAATCTTACCTCTCCGGCTCCAGGACCTTATCATGCTTGGAAACGGAAATCTGTAAAAGCTCGCATTTAACTCAACGGCGTTTAACTTAGAGTTTTCATAGTACCACTCAAAGCCATTAGGATTCCAATCGTAACTCCAGCCCGATGTGCCAATGTAAACCTCCAAGCTTTTCACGCTTCTGCTCCTAAGCTAAAGTTGTGATTTGTGTCAGTTAAGAGCTTTCGCGAAAACAGTAAAAAATGAGCGCCGCCTTCCTATATGGTTGAGTTGGCTAACCTTGATAGTGGTATTAGGTCAGCCTATTGAGAGATGGAGTTGCATTTACGTAAACTGTCAAGCTCTTTGCTGTAGGTTTTCACGTGAACTTACACCAAGAGACATCAAGGAGATTATGGAGAAAACTGGAAGAAAACCCGAAGATTTTGTGGAGTTTTCAAGCGGCCCGATGCCGTTTAAGCTGAAGCTCGTTAACGGCAAGTGTATCTTCTTAAACGAGGACTTCAGCTGCTCTCTTCACACACTTAATGCTAAGCCATTGTTGTGTAAAATTTACCCATTTATGCTCGATAAGGTGTACTACGGCGAGGAGCCAATAGTCCAGCTAGCTCCTGTTAAAGAGTGTCCAGGCTATGAGGTCGGAGAAAAACTTGGTGAAGAGTTTTTCTCAGAGCTTTCAAAGACGATAGCAGACTACTTAGCTGAGTTGAGAAAGGTTGCTAGCTTAAGAAAAGCTGGCTTATCGCCAAGGGAGATATTAGAAAAGCTTTTAGGTTAGGGGTAGTTGAAGACTTCGCCTGGCTTGAGTACCTTTACCTCTATGGAAGGCTCCCTCTCCTTAACCATTTTGGCGAAGGCTTCTGGATCTTGTTTTATCAAGGCGAAGGTGTTGTAGTGCATCGGTATGACGACTTTAGGCTTTATCCACGAAGCAGCAATAGCAGCTTCCTTGGGTCCCATGGTGTAATGTCCGCCAATAGGTAACAAAGCTATGTCTATAGGTCCATAAAGCTCACTTATCAACTTCATATCGCTGAAGAGACCAGTATCCCCGGCATGGTATATCCTCAAGTCCTTGTACTTAACTACAAAGCCGACAGGTAGCCCTGAGTGAAGCGCTGGCACCATAGTTATCTCAACGCCGTCAACCTCTGCAGTCCCTCCAATGTTCATGCCCATCGTTTTCTTAACGCCCATTACTGAAGCTTTGCTAGTAATCTCATATATTGCGACGAAGTGTGCTTCGAACTTCTTCGCGAGCTCGATGCCATCTCCTAGGTGATCGGTATGCTCGTGCGTGACAAGTATTATGTCGGCTTTTTCAACATCGTAAATGCTGACAGGGCATGAGGGATTTTGCGAAATAAACGGATCTATTAATACGCTACGTACACCGAAATCGAGCCTAAAGGCTGCATGTCCATACCACTTTATCGCAGCCATATACCATACCACCTCAACTGTAAAGCCTACTTTGACTTAGCTAACGCGCATCTTTAAAAGCCTACGCTAAGAAGAAGGCTAACACTCTATACGCTAAAGCGCCGACAACTAAAGCTAAAATCACTGTGAAAAAGGCGGCGAGAGTAGCTTTCTTCAAGCCTATTTCCTTAACCATAGCAGCATACGTGGCGACGCAAGGTATATAAATCATCATGACCAGCGTGAAAACTATCATTTGAGCTTGGTTCATAAAAAGATCAAGCCTTTCCCCCACGTACTCGTATAATAATACGAGAATGAGCTCTTTTCTCAGAAAACCGAAAATCAACGGTATGCCGGTCTCACCTGGTAGACCTAAGACCATGTTGATGAACGGAGCCATCGCTTGGACAATTATGCTAAGCAAGCCCGTTATCCTTAAAGCTTCTAAAGCTATGCTGCCTAAGACTATAATAGGCAAAGCTATGTAAATGAAATCTCTAGTCTTAATCCACGTCTTGTTAAGCACAACTTTGAGCATAGGTCTACGATACGGAGGAAGCTCCATTATCAAGCCGACAGGCTCACCTGGCAAGGTCTTAAACAACATCCTTCCAACCAGGAAGATTAAAGCCAAGTCAAACGCGTAAATTGCTAAAGCTGCTAAAACCCCTATGTACTTGCCGACGACGCCGAGTATTATTACAGTCCTAGCAGCGCACGGAACTAAAAGCACTAAGACGCTGAGAAGCAAGCGCTCACGCTCAGTCTCCATAATCCTACAGCTTAAGCATGCTGGCACATTACAGCCATACCCTAACACCAGTGGTATGAAAGCTTTACCGTGAAGACCAACTTTATGTAACAAGTTATCCATTAAGAAAGCTGCTCTAGGAATATAGCCGCTGTCCTCCAATATTGATAGGGCTAAGTAGAAGATGGAGATGTAGGGTATAATTATCGTAATGCCCGCTACAATGCCCTCAATAACACCTCTTTGAATTAAACTTGCCAAAGCACTAGGCAGAGACGATAATAGAGCTTCGACGCCAGGTATGACATACGATTCAAAAAGCATGCCCAGTAGCTCCTCTATAAACCCCCCAACTGTAAACACCGTGGTAAACACCAAAGACATGATTAAGGCGAGAGGTATATACCCAAAGTAGCCATGCATTAACACGGCATCAAGCTTATCAGTTAACGATACGCCTACCTCAGCAATTGGCTTAACAACTTGTTTAGCTATTTCAGATGCGATCCTATATCGCTCGGATGCGAAAACAACTGAAGCAGGTTTTCTAAAAACGCGTTCGATATCTCTCGCTTTTTCCTCAGCAATCTCAACCACTTCACCAGCTTCCATAGCTATCTTACGCTTTACCTCTTCATCTCCTTCAAGAAGCTTTATAGCAACCCATCTACGCGGATAGCCTCTCAAACGCTTAAGCTCATATTTACGCAAGGCGCCTTCAACATCTGATATATACTTCTCCAGTTCTTCACAATACCTTAAGCTATACCCAACTTTGAGACCGCTTTCGGATATCACCTTAGCTAGTAATGCCATAAAATCGCTTAAACCCTTACCAGTTATCGCAACCATTTGCACAACCGGTATCTTGAGGAGCTCTGAAAGCTTCACATGATCAATAGCTATGCCTCTCTTAGCTGCTACATCAACTTGGTTCAATATAATGATGAGCGGTGCGTTAAGCTCCATGAGCTGTAATGTTAAGTACAAGTTTCTTTCAAATGCTGATGCGTCAATAATATCTACCACTATATCCGGCTTGACGAGCACGATGTAATCTCTAGCTACAAGTTCTTCAGCTGAAAAAGCTGAAAGCGAGTAAGTTCCAGGCAAGTCGACAACCTTTATCCTCTTGCCAGCATAGTACAGATACCCTTCAGCTATCTCTACGGTTTTACCAGGCCAATTACCGACAAATTGTGCAAGTCCAGTTAGCTGGTTGAAGATAACGCTTTTGCCAACATTAGGATTACCAGCTAACGCTATAGTTAAAACTCCAGGCTCCTTAGCGACTTCAATGTACCTTCTACTTATCAAACGCTGCTTTGCCTTCAAAGCTCTCACCAAGAGAACTATAGAGGCTTAACAAGCACCTTAGATGCAACACCAAAGCCTAAAGCCAGCCTAACACCCCTAACATAGACCTCGATAGGTCCACGAAGCACACCACGTCTAGACATTTCAACTTCTGTGCCAGGAGTAAGCCCAAGATCCGCGAGCCTCCTAATTAGCCCAGGTCCGCCAACAATAGCCACTACAACAGCTTTATCTCCAGGCTTAAGCGCAGCCAATGGGATAACGTCCCGTTCGCTCGTTCCAAGATGGGTGCTTGAAAACCTTGTTACGTCGTACGGCGAAGACATACTGCTTCCACGCTGACTACTTTGTTCAACTTAACTTCCCAGTTATTAAAGTTGGTCTTGTCTAATTTTCTTAGCCTAGTAAAAAAGCAAAGAAGTTTTCGCTTTTTATTTGCATTTTCACATAATTCAAAGAGCTAAACTATGAAAGCTGCAGCTATAGCAAATGCAGCTAAACCGAAAGCTATCCAAGAAACCCTAGTCTTAGCAGCCACTTTGAGTAACATATCCATAGTGAGCAAGCTTACTGCAACGGCTACTACAAATATTAGTAAGCCGTCAATAGCTGTTATGCTATAACTCCTAACCCCCAAAAGCAAGCTAGGCGTAAAGTCTAACAACGCGCCAAATATTGTTGCTGGAATGGCCAGAATAAACGAGTATCTAAAGCAATCCTCCCCCGAATACCCCAGTGCAATTAAGGTGGCGACAGTTATCCCGCTTCTGCTAATGCCAGGTAAGGCTGCTACACCCTGTGCTAAACCAACTACAACAGCGGCAGACATAGTCGGCACAGCTTTCAACATAAAGCCATAAAACTTCTCTCTTTGACGAGCTAAGAAACCCGTAAACGCTAAGAAAACCCCTATGATTACGAGCATCAAGGACTCGCTAACCCACCTTAAAAACAGCTTAGCAGCGATGTAGAGAGGTATACCCGTAATAGCAGTAGTTAACGTAGCTATGACAACAAAGCGTAATAACCTTGCTTCATAATCGCTTGCTAGAGGTCTAGTTAGGGCGCGTAGAATTCCCAAAACCTCTTTCCTAAAATAGTATGTGGCGGCGACAGCCGCGCTAGAGTTAATTATTAGCCCAAGCGAGTAGGCTTCGTAGAGCTTTATGCCAACAAAGTTCAATGTCAATGCTACAGCAGTCTTGCTACTAACAGGAAGCCACTCGGTTACCCCTTGAACTATGCCGATTAAAATCCAAATAGCTTGTTCAAGCACTTAAACCGCCTCTAGCTTAACAAGGCTATAATAAGCAACACAGCGTTTACCGCAACTTTGACATACAACATCGAGTTTTAAGACACTAGGTAACTTAACTGGTAAAACCTCTTCATCAGCATCGTAGTGTAGCTCTATGCTCATTAACTTAGGGTATTCAATATTAGCACCACAGTAGGGGCAAGTGTATGCTGTCAAAACTACGCCTCCAATCATGCACCAACTACGTTTATCAAAATTGATATTTAAAGTTGAGCTTTAACTAACTTAAGGAGTTGAAGCCTTGAAGCCTTATAAGTCAATTGAAATAAAGCTTAGACCTCCATTCAACATAAGCTTAACTTTTGAAGCGACCCCTCCAGCTTATCCCTCCATTTTCGAAGATAATTGTCTTTACCGTGCTTTCAGGGTTGAGGGTAAGTTAATTCCAACCATGATAACGTTTAAGGGCAATGTGGATCACCCACGTGCAGAAATTAAGGTATTTGATGAAGTCAGCGAGCGACAGCTACGTGAGGTAATAAGCTTAGTTAAACGCCACCTCTGCGACGACTTGGACCTGAAGGAGGTCTACAAGACGATGGGAGAGGGCTTTTCGTGGATTTCAAAGGAGCTTTATGGTCTCAAACCTTGGCTTGCGCCAACACCCTTTGAAGGGATTATCCTATCAATAGCCTTCCAGCAAATCTCAATTAAAGCTGCCTTATCAATAATAAAGTCCCTTGTAGAGCAAGTAGGCGACTACGTGGAAGTTGAAGGACTACGCTTTTACAGCTTTCCAACACCTGAAAAACTCGCTAGCATGAGCATTGAAGATTTAAGAAAATGCAAGCTCAGTCTCAACAAAGCGAGATACGTCAAAGCCCTTTCTCAAGAAGTATTAAAGGGGTTAAGCTTATACAAGCTCGAAACCCTTTCAACAAGAGAACTTTATGATGTGCTAACATCGCTTAAAGGCATAGGCAAGTGGACCGCCGAATTAGCTTTGCTCATAGCTTTCAAGAGGTGGGAAAGCTTGCCATCAGATGACCTAGGAATTAGAAAAGCTTTCGCTAAGATAATCTTTAACAAGCCTATAGCTTCAGCGCAAGAAGTCGCAACTTACGCTGAAAGATGGGGTATGTATAAGGGGCCCATAGCTTACTACCTGCTCATTTATTATGAAAAGTTCCTCAGACATCAATAGAGCCCGGATACCATAGGTGTAACAAAAGTCTCCATAAAGGCTGCGATAGCTAACAACGGTATGCCTACGACAGTTAAAGAAGCTAAGTCAAGCTTAATTAAATCACGTAAACTAACTTTAGCTCGTGAAGAGATCTTAAAAACTCTCTTTAACACGCATAACCCTAAGTTTAGTCCAAAAGCTGCAGCTATAACAAGAGCGGCTACTTCAAAAACTCCATGCGTAGCTAAGGACAAGAAAGCTGTAGACGCTCCATGTTCTTCAGCTAAAATCTTGCCGACAACACCCACTACAAAGCCATTAAGAATCACTACGATAGCCGAGGGAAAAGCTAGCATTATGCCAGCGAAGTAAATCAAATACATAGTTAGCGAGTTCTTAACCAACAGAAACACCATAGTGCTTAAGCTATACGGCTTATACAGCTTAGCAAGCTCTTTAATAACTTCTATAAGCTTAGCTGAAGCGCTAGCTTCTTCAACTGGACTAGCTGTCAAGCCTACGTGTATACCATATACAAATAAAAACGTAGCTAGTAGAATGAGCCATAAACGCGACCTTATCGTTTCATAAGCTTTAGACATAGCAGGTCAAGTCTCCTCAACATTTTTCTTTAACGCCATAAGCTTTAACCATATCCTCCTTTCTCCCAATCATCTTTCCAACATGTGTATAATCTCCGATAACCCTAAAGCCTCTCTTACGATAAAATTTTAAGACCTCTTCATACCTCGGATTCCTCTTATTAACAGTTATCAATAAGCCCAAACATCCTCTAGCCTTAAGCCTACGCTCAATCTCAGACAACAACAAGCTACCAATGCCTCTATTTTGGTAATCAGGGTGAACTGCTAAATGGTGAACATGGCTAAACTGGACATCATATGTGCTGACAACAGCTCCGACAACCTTTCCATCAACTTCAGCGACTAAAAAGAGGTCAGGCTGCCTTTTAGCTTTAAGCTCATAAATCCACTTCCTATCCAATGCCACCTGCTTAGTAAGCTTCCAAAGCTTGTAGACTTCATAATAGTCCTCTGGTTTAAACTCTCTTATAACAACGTTCACAGCAATCAGCTCCTCTAAGCAAACCTTTACTCTAAGAGTTATTCTCCATAGAAATAGGTAGTGTTCAGCCTTGAAAGCGGAGAAACTCGCAAATCCATGGCTTGATAAGCTCAGGCCATACTATGAAAAACCTTTACCAGCTGATGTTATTAAGCTTGATTTAAGCGAAAACCTCTACGGGCCCTCACCAAAAGTCTTCGATGTGGTTTTCGCAAACTTAGACGCCATTGGGCAGTATACCCGCTTAGATCACGTCATAGAGCTTAAAAACGCCTTATCGAAATATACAGGCTTAGCTGTCGAAAACATCTCCGTCTTCCATGGCGCTGATGCGGCATTAGATTGTGTATTAAGATGTTTTACAAAGCCTGGAGACAAGGTAGTAATTCATCAGCCAACATATCCAGTTTTCATAAGCTTTGCGAAAGCCTTTGGCGTAGAGGTCATCGACGTTTATCTGAAAAAGCCAAATTTCACGCTAAGCTTAGATGAAGCAATACCGGCATGTAGAGAAGCTAAGGTGGTTTTCATATGTAATCCAAATAATCCGACGGGCAACATAGTGATAAGCGCGAACGAGTTGAGCGAGCTTTTAAAGCTTGACATAATGGTAGTCATCGACGAGGCATACTATGAATTCTCAAAATACACCGTTGCGCACATGGTAAGAGACTACTCAAATCTCATTGTAATAAGGAGTTTTTCAAAAGCCTTTGGATTAGCTGGTTTAAGGGTAGGTTATGCCCTTGCAGCTGAAGAAGCGATTAACATCCTAGAAAAAGCCAGGATACCCTATGAGATAAGCATTTTAGAGTCAAAGGCTGCGATAGCTGCCTTAAGCGATCTGGAGTACCTTGAGCAGGTAGTCAGTTCCTGTATTGAAGGTAGGGACTTCGTGTACCGTTCACTACTTGAGCTAAGCGATGTGAAGCCATACGAGTCGCGGGCAAACTTCTTAATGTTCAGCCTTAAGCGAGGCGATATTAAAGCTCCTAAGCTCGCAGAACACCTGCTTAACAAGTATAGAGTGGCGGTAAAAGACTTATCTCGCTTTAAAGGGCTTGGCGAAGAGTATTTAAGAGTAGGTATAGGGAAGATGGAGCACAACAAGATCTTCGTAGACTCGCTTAAAGCGGCGTTAGCTGAACTACGGTGAAGAAACGTGAAAGTTCTATTCTGGGACGCTAGAGCTGGGGAAATGAAGGTTAAAGTTGAGACTCAAGATGACCTTTGGGTACTTTACAACGTCATAGAAAAGGGAGACGTGGTATATGCTAAGACTACGAGAGAGCTGAAAAGCGAGAAAACTGGTAGTAAGAGGAAAAGCATGGTTTTAGGCATAAGAGTTGAGTGGGCTGAGTTTCAGCCGTTTACTACGAGGCTTAGAGTTCACGGCATAGTTATAGAACACCCAAAGGAATACGAAGTTCATGGGCATCATACGGTAAACGTGGATATCGGAGATGAGCTTAAGATAATCAAAGAAGAGTGGGCTGAACATCAGCTTGAGAGGATAAAGAATGCTGTTGAGAAAAGCAGGTTGGGCGTTATTTTAGTAGCCTTGGACGATGAAGATCTCGCAATAGGGCTACTACACGATTATGGTGTTGAGCCAATAGCTGAATCAAAGCTAAGCTTGCCCGGGAAGATGGATCCTCAAGCTAGGTCGCAAGCTTTAGAAAGAGAGCTTTCCAATGTCATAGGCATGTTGAAGGAAATATGCTCAAGACATGATATAAAGGTCTTGATAGCTGCAGGGCCAGGTTTTTGGAAAGACTTGTTAGCTGATAAGCTTAGAGAGGGACTAAAGGAATCTAAGGTAAAGGTATACGTTGAAGATGCCTCAACAGGCGGCATGAGAGGAGTACATGAGGCCTTAAAGCGAGGGGTGGCTTTAAAGGTATTAAGAGATTTCAGCATTGTTGAGGAAGAAAGCTTACTAAGCGAGCTTCTCGAGAAAATAGCTACTGATCCAGATAAAGCAGTCTATGGGCTAGATCACGTAAAGAAAGCGTGTGAAGCGAATGCTATCGAAAAGCTATTGGTCCTTGACGAGCTCTTAAGATCACATGAAGAAAGTCTTAGACGTGAGGTTGAGGACTTAGTTAGACATGCTGAACAGAGGAAAGCTAAGATAAAGATCTTTAGTTCAAGCTATGAAGCAGGTCTCCAACTCAAAAACTTAGGAGGAATAGCAGCTCTGCTAAGGTTTAAGCTACCAAGTTAAGAGCGTTCTCTGCTTCTTAGCATATTCTACAGCTAAGTCAGGTTTATCTGAAGCAAAACCGTCGACGCCTAGCTCTAACGCCGCTATAATCTCCTCAGGCTTATTCAATACCCACGTGTACACCATAAGCCCTTTCTCATGAGCTTTCTTAACAACATGTTCTGTTAACGTCATATAGGACGGAAGCAGCACCTCAGCCTTAGCTTTAACAGCTAAGTCTGCGGGGTCTACTGGTTCGCATGTGAAAATAATTCCCGTCTTCGACTTAGGCGCTAAATCCTTAACCTTAGCAATAGATGTATGGTAAAACGATATGAACACCACATCCCCGAGCATATCCCTATCAATAACCTCTTTGACAACCCTATCTTCGATGCCTTTCTCCTTAATTTCAATGAGCAACATAGACTTACCCTTAACGAAGTCTAAAACTTCAGATAGTAGTGGTATCTTCTCCCCCATGCCAGCATCAAGTCTTTTAAGCTGGTTTAGCGTCAAGTCCTTAACCTTTCCCTTACCATTTGTAGTTCTATCAACGGTTTCATCGTGTATAACTACTAAAGCCCCATCTTTACAAGCCCTAACATCCACTTCAACAGCGTCTACGCCAAATGTTAAAGCTCTTGCTAGACTCCTTAAGGTGTTCTCAGGTTCATAGGCTTTTGCTCCTCTATGACCTATAACAAACACCATAGGCCTACCTTACCTCAAAAACAATTTTCTCAAGACCTCCAACTTTATCGCCTTTCCTAGCCCAGATGAAAAGCGCTCTATCGCCTACAATTTCGTAGTCAGTAGGCACGTGAACTTCAAGAACCTTTGCTCCCTTAGGAAAAAGCCACACGACCTCATAATCGTATTCAGCGACCTCTTCCTCAGATACGTTTTCAAAAACGTTAACTCCCCTCTTAATCCTCCCTTTAAACCATATCAGCCAAGTTATATAGGGTACCTCTCTTAAACCTCGATGCTCCATATCAACGCTTAAAACCCTCGGTCTAACGCGTACGCCGTTAATCTTCACAACTTCAGTATCCAATAGCTCTTGCATTCCATACATCAACCTAAGCATTTCTCTAAGATACTTCTTTTCATCAGCATAAACCAGCTTAGCGTAATAGTTACGTGGGTCATAGTAGTCATAGGTTAAAAACTGATGAAACTCCCCCCTTCTTGATACGCTGAAAAAGCACTGCGCGTGAAGAGGCTTGATGCTTTTCAAAGCGAAACACCTTAGCTAAGCTTTAGTTTACGTGGAGACTAAAAGCCTATCTTGAACAAGAGGCGTAGGTCTTGTCAGGTGTAATAGAGGTTGGAGATGTCAAAGTCGAGTTAATATGGTTTGACAGCCTAGGGGCGAAATCATCCACAACATTAGTCACGACACCAGATGTCAAGATCTTGATAGATCCTGGAGCAGCTGAGATGCAGCCAAGCTACCCATTATCATGGGATGAGAAATACCGCTTACTACAAGAAGCCTTAGAAGCTATTATCAGAGCTTCTCGGGAAGCTGATGTCATAACAGTAACCCACTATCACTACGACCACCATCTGCTGCCTAAAGACTTCAAAGAGGTCTACGAGGGCAAGCTCTTGTTAATAAAAGATCCCAATAAGTGGATTAATGAGTCGCAATGGGATCGTGCTAGGCTGTTTCTCACACAGCTAATCGAAGTTTTTACAGGGAGCTTCGATGAAAACATGCTTTATACCGAGACTCAAAGCTTTGAATTAAAAGATCCTCTAGAAGAGCTTCCAATAGCCGCCTCAAAAGACTACGGGGACTACAACGCAAGGAAACGCGAACTACTTGAAAAGGGGAGAGCGTGGCTTAAGAAGTTGCATGAAAAGCTTTGGCAAAAAGGACCATGGTGTAAGGAGGTCGAAGTGAAGGATAAATTTAAAGTTGTTTTTGCCGATGGGCTGTCATTCAAGTTTAGTAATACGGAGCTCCGCTTTACCAAGCCCTTCTTCCATGGGGTTGAATACGATAGAGTAGGATGGACCCTCTCAATTGTAGTAGAACACCCCCACGCCAAGATAGTACACTCCTCAGATCTGCAAGGACCTGTAATCGAAGACTACGCTAAGTGGATTATCGACGAGAACCCAGACATCCTAATACTTGATGGTCCCCCGACCTACCTGCTGGGCTACATGTTCAACAACATAAACTTGCGAAGAGCAGTTCAAAACACGTGCAAGATAATAGAAGAGACATCAACCAAGCTGATAATCTATGACCACCACCTCACGCGGGACAAGCTATACCCAGATAGAGTGGCTGATGTCTACGCTACTGCAAACAAGCTAGGCAAAAAGGTGTTAACAGCAGCTGAGCAAATGGGTAAAAAGCCCCTAATTTTAACTATCGAGAGCTAACGCTAGCTTCACGCTTACTTGAAAGAAGCATTCGATGACTTCTCATGATCAACAAGCTTTCAACCCAGAAAATAGCAGCAGATAAACCCGCTACAAGTGAAGCTAAGTAGCCGATTGGAGGCTGGAAAAACAGCAAAAAGCCAGTACACAATATGGTGAAGAAAATCGCGTAAGGCACTAGCCTAGGTATTTGAAGCCCTAGGATATTGGCGTAAAGCGCTAACGGACCAATTGAAACCCTCTTAGAGATCACGTAAACGCCGCCTGGAAGCTTCTCTGCTATACCCAAGTTTACAAGCTTGTCGAGGTGATAAAAGGCGGTACTAGGGCTTTTCATGCGTAAAGCCCTTTGAACCTCTCTTGGTGAAACCTCGCCTCTACTAGCTAGCAGTAAGTAGACGCGAAGCGTAGTGCCCTTAAGCTCAGCTAAAAGCCTGTCTTCCAAACCATCTCCCATCAAGTGTTACCTAAGAAAAGCTATCACTTCAAAGGAGATATTTATCCACTAGCTGTTCGAAACTTTAGAACACTCGGTCTAAACAGTAGGGGTAAAAAGCAGCCTAAAACTAGATTTTCCTCAGAAAAACAATGAAGATCTTAACAGCTATGCTATTAGCTTCGCTAATGATAGTAGCGTTTAACCAGCAGCTACTAACTTTATCAGTCGACGTAGAGCCAAAACTTGAAGCTGCACAATACGAATACTACGTAGTAGACCTTAGCACGCGTGAGGTATTCGCATTGTTGAAAACCCAGGTTTCGCAAGCCAGCTTTAAGCTACCTCCAGGAAGCTACGTAGTTTTTGTTAAAGTTGTGCGCCCAGAAGTTAAGCCAATGTCCAGTTTTATTCAAGTGGAGTTGACAGAAAGTAAGCAGGTCAAAGTAGACTTAACCATCCCAACCTTCCTTGCTTACACACCAGCAGCTAAAGAAGAAGTTTCTATACCAGCTCCATCTGAGCTTACAATAAAGGTGTTCTACTCAAACGGCTCACCAGCCGAAGACGCAGTCATTACTATAAAATCTCTAGTAGATGCTCATGAAGAGACAATCGTTGTTGGAGAGGAAGGCGTAGCTAAGGTACCGAGGCAGATGACCCCTATGTTCGTAATAGCGTCAAAACAAAATCTACTTTCTTCGCAAAAACTGGTTATGCCGGGTGACGAAGTCGTAACTTTAACATTAGGAGAAGTAGGTCAAGCTGAACTTCTCACCAGCGAAGTGATTCACGAATTCGGTTTAAGGACGTACTCCCCAACCTACTTAGCTATAAAGACAGGTTCTCTCATCGCCATAGCCGCTGTGGCTGCCTTATTCGTCGGGTTACTGCTAAGAAGGCATCATTAACTTTTTAAGTGTGCTGTGAAAGGAAAGGTTTATATTCACAACGCTAAAGGGTTTTCGTGGTGGTTAAAGCTGCGAATAGACTGCTGTGAACTTAAACTCCCTCCATCAGCAAAACTAGTTTTATCAACCTTAAAAGACTCGGGACCACTAACTCAAAAAGGCTTAATTGAGAAAACAGGCTTATCGCCTCGTACAGTTAAAAATGCTATCAAAATCTTGAGACAATGCGAGCTCATAAAGGAGATACCTAACTTCAAAGACCTAAGGATTAAGATCTACGCATTTTCAAATAAATCTCCATGTGAAAATAGGGCTGAACAACGTGTCTTGCTAATAAATAGGCAACGAGGTATATCCCCTATATCCAGATAAGTCTAGGAACACGTGCTTAAAGCCGAGAGCTTTAAGCCTTGAAACAACTTCTTCAACAAGACTTACATTAGCAAATTTATCGAAATCCTCTTTCAAAACTTCTATTTTAGCAACATCGCCTAAATCACGTACTCTCAAGAGTTTTAACTGCATAACCTCCTTAACAGTTGCCTCGGCTTTCAAAATTCTCTTAAGCCTTTTCAACGTAATCTTTGTGCCTTCAGGAATTCTCGTAGCTAAACACGTTTCAGGAGCTTTATTCCAATTAGGGAGACCTAGAGATTGTGCAAGCTTCCTAATATCCACCTTTGTAAAGCCAAGCTCAGCTAGTGGGCTTAGAACACCCTCCTCCTTTAAAGCACGGATTCCAGGCCGTTCTAAACGCATATCATCTGCGTTTGTGCCATCAACTATCACTTCAAAGCCCTTATCTCCAACATACTCCTTCACTTTTTTCATCATTAGCTTCTTACAATAATAACACCTTAATGAATCGTTTTTCACAAAGTTCTTTTCATTGAGCAGCTTTAAGCTTAAAACTTCATGTCTAAACCCTATTCTCCTTGCTACTCTCTTCGCATCCTCAATTTCCCAAGGATGGTGTACTTCAGTTCGCACTGTTACCGCTAAAACTTCATCTAACACGGTATTAGCTACGTATGCGAGTAATGTGCTATCAACTCCTCCAGAAAAAGCTACAGCTACTTTATCACAATGTCTTCTAAGCCAAGACGAAAGAGAGGAAAGATCCTTCAAATGTATCCGAGAACTATAAGGCGAGAATACGGATATAAATAGGATTATTTCCTTGCTTAAAAAATGTTAAGGTAAAAGGAGGTCCGTTCTTAAGCCGCTTTTCGCTTTTCAGTTATTAGCCTGACAACTTCAGGAACAGCTGCCGAAGCGTCCTTAGCCCAAGTATCTGCACCTATCTGCTTAGCAAATTCCATGCTCGTAGGGGCTCCACCTATGATTACTCCAACCTTGTCTCTTAGTCCTGCCTGCTTTAACAGCTCAATGACTTTAGGCATGTTGACCATAGTCGTAGTCATCAACGCCGACATTCCTAAAACGTCTGCATTATGCTCCTTGATGGCTTCGACAAACTTTGGTAAAGGCACATCTCTACCTAGATCTACCACCTTGAAGCCCGCAGCATCAAGCATTATCTTAACTAGGTTCTTGCCGATGTCGTGAATATCCCCTTCCACAACGCCTAGGACTACGGTGCCTGTTACCCTGGACTTATCGACCTTTATGTGCGGTTTAAGCACCTCAATGGCAGCGTACATCGCCTGCGCTGACAGCAAAATCTCAGGAACGTACATCTCCCCTGTTTCATACTTATGGCTCACAATTTTCATGCCCTCCGCGCATCCACTCATAATAGCCTCGTAAGCGTCAATGCCCGCCTTCAAAGCTTCCTCAGCGTATTGCCTGCACTTATCTTCATCTCCCTCAACGACTGCATCAGCTAACTTCTTTAAAATCTCCTCCTTGCTAGACACCATAGCCACCTCTTACTTCTTACTTTATGTGATCATATCTACCATAAGTTTTAGCAACTCTAACCAGAGCTTCAACGTTTTCAGCTGGCATACCAGCAGGTGTTAGACAACCTGAAGCTAATACAAATCCTCCGCCTGCGGCAGCATCGTCAATAGCCTTCTTAGCCTCTGCTTCAACGTCGCTAGGCTTACCAAAAAGCAACGTCTTTCCAGGGCTCACATTACCCATTAAGCATACCTTATGACCGATAAGCTTCTTAGCTCTAGCTAAGTCAACTTTCTCATCGACGCTTATAGCGTGTGGACCTGCTTCAGCCATTAAGTCAATTCTATCGTTGACGTTGCCACATATGTGTAAGAAGACCTTAACTCCCGTTCTACGAATTTCCTTTATCTCCTTCCTCAAGTATGGGTGTACAAACTCCTCGAAATGCTTTCTAGACAACATGTCACCTGAAGATACTGGATCTGAAACCCATATTATGTCAGCACCGGCTTCGACAACTGCATTGGCGTAAACAATTAAGCTCTCTAAGGCAATTTCCATAAGCTCTTTAAGCTCATCAGGTCTCTTCTTAATATCTAACATTGCAGCTTCCGTGCCCCTCAACATGCACGTGTGCCTAAACACTGCTTGCACATAGCCCATTACCGGGATATCCATCTTCTTACAAATAGCCTTCATGATTTGAGTCCCTCTGAGAATTAACGGTAGCCTTCCATCCCTCCATGGATTTGGAATCCTAAGCTTAGGCAAATCTGTCTTATAGTCACGTACCGCTGGGACAGCAACTGATGGTGGGGCATCCTCGGGGATGTGGAGCTTACTACCCATAGCTTCGGACTCCGCGTGAACAGCTAGCATGTCTAAAACCATGTCATAGCCAAACTTCTTAATGCACCATACTTGGCTATAGGCGTAAAGCTCCGGGTTCATTAGCCCGTCAATGAACTTAAAGCCAAGCTGTCTAAGACACCATTCCCTATTAAATGGTGTAACAGGCACACGATCAGGTTTTTTCAGTTCAAAAGCTGTCATCAGCCTATCATAAGATGTCATCTCATCCTTTGGAAGCTCTTCAGCCGACAAACCCCTTCACCTAACAGTTTTCTTAACGTATACTCCTATTAAAAACTTTTAACTACATCCATAGGGGGCTGAAATTAAATTTGTAAACTAAAGCGCAGCTTACAGCTATTTTTAAACCTGGACAACTTATCCAGATAAAGCCTGTAGGTAAGATAAAGGCTTTAAACTTGCGAGCTTAAAGCTACGTAGAATTTAAGCTTAGAGGCGATAAGCAACGGGCGAAGCCCCCATATTAAGCATTCTAGTTGAAAACGTTAGTAAGGTGTATAAAAGTGGTGTGGTTGAAGTTAAGGCGTTAAGCTCTATTTCTTTAGAAGTTTATAAAGGAGATCTCATAGCCATAACAGGTCCTTCAGGTGCTGGCAAAACCACATTGCTAAGGATAATTAGTGGACTAGAAACCCCCACATCAGGCAAAGTCATAATAGATGGTCTAGACATAACCAAGCTTAGTGCCTTTGAGGTGGCATGGTTTAGAAGGCGTAAGATAGGCTTTAAGCCACAAGAAGCTCTACTCATACCTAGTTTAACGCTTTTACACAATGTCGCTTTACCACTATTGCTAGCAGGCTATCCCCTAACGAAAGCCGAAGAAGCAGCTAAAAACCTCCTCACTAGACTTGGCTTAGGAGACAAAGTTCACAGAAAGCCAAATGAAGTAAGCGGTGGAGAAGCTGAAAGAGCATCTCTAGCTAGAGCTTTGATAGGCGAACCCCCAATACTAATATTGGACGAGCCGACAACACACTTAGACGAAGACACGGCTAACATGGTGCTTGACCTCTTAAAGGAGCATAATGAGAAAACTAAAGCCACAATGGTTGTAGCTACGCTAGATGAAAAGGTTTTCGCGATAGCTAGCCGCGCCTACTACATGAAGGGTGGAAGGCTAATACCTAAATCAAGCTGACTTCAACGCTCTAGCGCCAGAGCTTCTAGCTCTCCACTCGACAGCAAAAGACTGAATCTTATAAGCCATGTTACGCGCTAGTACGCTCTTTTCACCAGTGAAGATTAAAGCCCCGTGACCTGTCATCCGCTCCCCTATAACAGATCCAGATAACAGCTTAGCAGATATTGATACAAAACCCCTGCTCGTTTCATCCTTAAAGCTCGCCTCGATCTTAACCTCAAACAAAGGTAAGCTACTATCATGGGCGAAGACAACCTTAGGATCTCCCATAAGCGAATACTCAGCAGCTGCTCTACCAATATAGCGAACTTTAGCTACATACTCCTTTAAAATACCTTCATCAGTTGTGGTAGCCTTCTTATCATATCTTAAAAGCACCATATCTCCTCTCTCGTTAATCTTCCGAGTAACGTAGTCTACGAGGTCATCAAACTCCTTCGCATTAACCATAATTAAGCTCTCAACACCGCCGACCTCGCTCCACGCTCTTCTCTTAACTAAGCCGTACTTAAACCCCCTAATAGACGGGTAGATGCACGAAGCTAAACCTAAGCCTAAAGCTAAAAGCAGCGCATGAAATACTTTAACGCCAGAAACGTAAATTGGTGCAACTAAAGCTGAAGCCATGGTCCCTACAATAAAACCCAAGAAGCTTAATATCGACATGTCCAAGGCAAAGAAGTTGAACAAATCCATTGGGCTTGCGCCATAAACTATCAAAGCGTCAAAAAGCCCCTGACTTTCATAGAGTATTGAGAAAGATGCATTAAACGTAGACAATGTAGCTGCTGCTATGAGTACTAATGCTAAGAGGAAGTTAACTTGAAGCAACACAATAAAAGATGCTACAGCAATAGAAACAGATATCACTGTAAACGCGGATCTAGCAAGCCGATATCTAAGATGTGACAACGCTAATAACATTAACGCCTGAGTACCGGGATGAAAGCTCTTAGAGAAAAGCTCTTTCAAAAACCCCTTACCAGTGCTCAAAAATAACCATCCCCTTTTTTCCAAGATAAACGCCAAGCCACCCACCTTATATCCTTTTATATACCTGCAATACAGAAGTACTTGAATCAAATTGTCTGAAGCCTTTAAGATCTCAAGTACAAGCATACCCAAAGCCATATATGAGATTGTCCAGCATAACATTAGGCTATGGCGCCTATATGAGAGGGCTACGTTAATAGCAGGTCATATGGCACCTTTAGTCACAATTGCTATAGTGACATATTGTCTAGCGACGTTCACTATACCCTATCCACTAACACCTCAAAAACTACCGCTTACTTCAAGCGAATCACTAGCCCTAATACTCGGCATAGTAATAGCCTTCATATCGCATGAGCTATCACACATAGCAATACTAGCAGTACACGGAATTAAAGCCACAGGTTTTGGAATTGTCATCGGTTCATTAATAGGAGGCTATGTTGAAGCCACTTTTCCAGAAGAAAAGCTTAAAGAAGTTAAAAAACCGTTTTACGCAGCTGGCATAGGTATTAACCTGATAATGGGAGCTCTTTTCCTAACACTTTCGCTAGCTTTTAAAAGCAGCGAGCTTGCCTTATTATCAGCAATGAACATTTGGTTTGTAGTAATAAACTCCTTTCTAGGAGGGCCATTTGACGCTAACATGCTTTACGAGGATTACTTCGCTGAAAACCCATTATTAGCTAAAATACTTAGGTTCATCCCACTAGCAATATGGATTCTAATATTCATAGTTCAGCTGGTTAAAACTTTATAAATTTAAAGCCCAAAAATACCCCATTTAAAATACGGATTTATAAGTAATCCTTTAAAAACGTTAAGAACCTAAGAAGTCATTATTAAACAACTTAAATTATCTAAGGATAGCTGAGGTGTCG
>QMQV01000001.1 GCA_003649085.1 Thermoproteota archaeon | reverse complement strand
TAAGATTATAGTCTTAAATAAAATTGATTTAGCTAAAGAAGACCAGATTATGAAAGCCAAAGAAATTTTCGGCGAAGATGTTTTACAAACATCGCTTCTTAAGAAAGTTGGTGTTAAAGAAGTTGTTGATAGGCTACTTTCTCTTAGTAAAACCTACACCATAAACTGAAATAGTTGATGTTTTCTCAAGCTCTCCATCTACTTTAAAGCTCACATCTAAGAACTTCTCGACAACAGCTATTGCTGTCTGAGCATGTAATGTAAGTTTCGAAACCTTAATTTTCGAAAAACCAGATGCTAAAGCAATGTAGGGTATTAACATGTCTCCCATGTGGCTATCAACTGCAGCTCCAGAGGATATCTCTTCAATAAGCTTTGTAGCAGCTTCCTCGCCTACCTTTTCAGCTGGTTTTCCTGGAGAACCTAAAGCATCTGCTCCTATGATCGTATTAGCTGATGTATGAGCCCATAAAACAATGCCACTTCCTGGCCCAAGATGAGGATCTTTTTCTGGTGGGTAATATTCTTCTAGCAGTTCAACATCCTTGAAGCCCTTCGCTTGAAGAACTTGCTTAGCAGCCATCGCTTGCCTTGACGCAACATGCTTCGGCAACCTAACACAATGGGAAATACCGCTAATTTTGATAACACTTCCTTGCTCAATGAGCTCCACTGGCTTAAGACGCTCTACAGGCTCAGCCCTCACAACTACTTTTCCTCCTCCTTTAGGGTAATGCCCTCTACGTAATGTCTTCATATCAATACGATACCCCATCTTCCCCACCATTGGAATGAAGACATTTCTCATATAGTCTATCGGTGGGCTCCAAGATACGTCTGTACCGCCAGTTATTTCCAATTCAACTGGTGCTGGGGCAAACGCGAGAGCAGGAAGCAGAGATTGAAGCACTAATGAAATACTTCCGGCAGTACCCACATCAAAGGTGTACTTACCTGGCTGTATAACTTTGGGGTGAAAAACCACCTCCATGCTGCCAATTTGCAAGCCTTTGACATCGGCTTTAGTTATCATAGCTACCGCCTTTACACCTGTCAGATGTTGTGCTTGAAGCCCTGGTTTTGGACGCTTCGCCCTTATGTTATAGACTTTGACAGGTTTTCCAGTTACAGCCGAGAGAGCTATCGCTGTTCTGAGGATTTGCCCTCCTCCCTCACCATATGATCCGTCTATTTCAATGAGCAAAGCTAAAACACCTAGAAGTGCAATTAGCTCTTAGGGGTTTAAGGATTTTGAAAAATGCCTTTATCTGCATTGAAAAGGGGTTAAGCGAGCCTATATGGTTTGGAGCAGCTTTGAGATCAGATGGCGTCGTAGTGGCGACTATATTGCCTAAGGGCTCTCGTGAACAGGCTTTAGCGAGCCTGTTTGTCAGACTTAAGAATCTAAACTTACGCGTTACTAAGCATGTGAGCTGCCATGAGGTTATCGAAAAGCTCGAAAAGCTTTTTAAGGGGAGCGAGGCAAGCCTGCCGTTCTCACTGGAGAATGTTAGCGGTTTTGAACGTGATGTCTTAAATGTGGTAAGGCATGTACCTAGAGGGTTTGTGACAAGTTATGGTGAAGTAGCTAAGGCTATTGGTAAGCCAAATGCCTCAAGAGCTGTTGGAAGAGCTCTGTCGAAAAATCCTTTACCACTTATAATCCCATGTCACCGAGTAGTTAGGAACGACTTAAGTTTAGGAGGTTTTGAGAGCGGTATTCAATTGAAGAAGATGCTTCTAGAAAGAGAGGGCGTTAAGTTTAAGGGTCATAAGGTTATGGAGGAACACTTCCTGGCTCTAAGTAGCTTAGCTTATCGCTTTTAGAAACATCCTTTAACCTTTCAACACCTTTAACCATGTCAATGACTTCGGCTACCTTTGGGGGCACTAATTCACGCCAACTCTCATCTCTTAACATCTTTGCTCTTATCTCGGTCCCGGAAAAACGTGTTCTATTAATCAGTGGTAATGGTTTAACTTCAAAGCCTTTTTCTCTAAAAAGCCTTTGAGCTAGTGGATTATTCGTGTAGACCCTTTGAAAAGGAGGTGTTAATGACTTCACATGATCGACCCAAATAGCGTTATTCCATACATCGGGTATTGGGATTATGTAGTATCTGTCACCAGGTATCCCTTCTGCCTGCAGGGTCTTAGCGATCATTAAGATTCGCTCGCCAGCTGTAAATGGATTGTCAAGTGTATGGCTCGCTTGCGCGCTGCCGATCCCTATTATGAGCTCATCCACTTCACTTAAAATTCTCTTAACAATTTCCAAATGCCCGTAATGGAAGGGCTGAAAACGGCCAATTAATAAAGCTCTAAGCATTAAAGGTTCCTCGCCTTGTAACTAATGAAGCTCAAGTATAATCTTTTCTCCTCTTTTAACTTTAAGGGTTGATGCCGCATTACCTTGATTTATCGAGATTTCTAAGAAGCCTGCACTACCATGTATTGCCATTAAGGAGCCTATGGGAGCTGCGGCGTAGAAGTCTACTAACGGCATGTGGTATATCCTACCATCACTTAAGAAAAGCTTGATGCTCCTTACATCTTCCCCTACAAAGGAACTTGGAATGTTCGTTATCACATTGCCAAACTTGTCTATGTGCAGTATAGAGCCCTGGCATATGTTACCGTCCTTACTAGGCCTTTGAAGAGGTAACTTAACATACTCATTAACGACTGGGCCTACTTCTTTTACTGACAACCCACAAGCTATGTGAGCGGCCACAGGAGCAAATACGTCTCTTCCATGGAAGGTCCTTGATATCTTGTGGAGCATAAGTTTCTCGTTGACTATCTCCCTTACTTCGATAACGTTGTCCATTTCAGCAGCTAACGATAAGACTCCGTTATCAGGACCTACGAAATAGTAATTTCTAGTCTTAAAGACCAGAGCTTTTCTAGAGGAGCCTACTCCTGGATCTACAACAACTACGTGTACAGTCCCGTGCGGGAAATAATGGTATGATGCGCATAAAGTAAACGCTGCCTCTAAAATATCAAAGTTTGAAATATCATGTGATATATCGACTATTGTGGCTGATGGACAGATAGACAGTATAACCGCTTTCATAGAGGCAACATAGTAGTCCTTTAGCCCGAAATCTGTTAGTAGCGTTATCACCGGCATTATCGCTAAAAGGGGTGGTAAAAGGTTATATAATCGTTACTATGTAACAGCTAGAGGCTCTTTGGGGGTTTACCTTGCGAGACCAGCAGTTAATAATGCTCCCTGGACCAACAAATGTGCCACCTAGAGTTATGCAAGCCATGTTAAAGCCTATTATAAACCATAGAGGACCAGAGTTCCACGAGTTTTATCCAAGGCTTTTAGAAAAGGTGAAATACGTATTTCAAACTCAGAATGATGTACTAGTCTTAACCTCGTCTGGTACAGGAAGTGTCGACGCCGGAGTAAGCAACGTGATAAAACCAGGTGATAAAGCTATTGTACCAGTAATGGGGACTTTTAGCGAGAGAGTCGCAGACTTAGTAAAAGCGTACGGCGGCGTACCTATTACGTTAAGCGTAGACTATGGGAAAGCGCCTAAAGCGTCTGACGTAGAGGAGTTGTTTGAGAAAAATAAAGACGCTAAGGCATTAATCGTTGTTCACAATGAAACATCTACAGGCGTCACCGTCAGAGATCTCGCTAAAATGGGCGAGATCGCAAAGAAATATGGTGCGCTATTTTTAGTAGACGCTATTTCAATACTTGGCGGAGATGAATTACCAGTAGATAAGTGGAATATCGATATTTGCATGGGAGCCAGTCAGAAATGCTTAGCCGCGCCGCCAGGTCTTGCCTTAATATCGATAAGCCAAGATGCTTGGAAGGTTATAGAGAGGCAAAATGACCTTGCTCCAAGGTACTTTAACTTATTGAGATATAAGAGATACTTAATTGAAGATCGTGAGACGCCATATACACCAGCACTATCTCTTATGTTTGCACTTGATGAGGCGATTAACATGATAATGGAAGAGGGGCTTGATAGGTGGATTTGGCGTCAAAAGCTTACGGCAAGAGCATTTTACAAGGCTTTTGAGGAGGACGGGCTTTCACTTTTCGCTGAGGAAAATTCCAGATCTAACACTGTAATAGCCGTTAAGGTCCCTCAAGGAGTTAGCAGTAAAACCCTTAGAGAGATCATGAGAACCAAATATTCTGTTGTCGTAGCTGGAGGTTTTGGAAAGCTTAGAGATGCGATATTTAGGGTGGGCAACATGGGCATCGTTTCAGCGAGGGAGGTCGTGACTACAATAGCTGCAGTTGAGGGAGCTCTGAAGGAGTTAGGTATTCAAAATGAAGGAAGAGGACTTGTTGCCGCTTTAGAGCTTTTAAAAGAGCTCAAGTAAAAGCCTAAGCGTATGCAAGTTCTGGCTTTAAGTGACATACACGGTGAAGAAAGGAAGTTTAAAGAAGTCTTAAAGAGGGAAATAAGTTTTGTCGACTTAGTCTTAATCGCAGGAGATATAACGGATTTTGGTAGCATTGATGAAATTAAATCGTTGCTGAAGGATATTGAAAAACCCTTTTTCTACGTCTTAGGTAATTGCGATCCAGTAGAGGGAATAGACGGTATAAAAGGTTTGGAAAGACATTATATTCATGGGCGTCTGATAGAATTTCAAGGCTTTTACATAGCTGGTTTAAGTGGTTCGGGAATTACACCATTTAATACCAACATAGAGCTTAGTGAAGATGATTTCGCTAAATTGATTAAGCACATCTATGAAAAGGCTAAGAGTTTCTTTGGAAAGATGATTCTTGTGACGCACGAACCTCCAGCAAACAGTAAAGTTGGATTAACTAGAAGAGGGGTTTTTGTTGGAAGCTATGTGCTTAGGAGGTTCATTGAGGAACAAAAGCCGCTGTTAGTAGTTTGCGGACACATCCATGAAGGGAGAGGTGTTGAAGTTATTGGAGAGACGAAGGTAGTAAATCCAGGGCCTGTTAGAGCAGGTTTTTACGCTTTAATTAAAGTTGAAGAAGGTAGAAGAGTAGATGTCGAACTTAAAAGACTTTAGCCAAATCATTGAAAAGTTAGAACAAATTTGCCTAAATATATATCCGAAAAGTGGATCGCATGATTGGAACCACATTCAAAGGGTTAGGAAACTTTGTCTACAAATTGGAAAGCAACTAAACGCAGACTTGCTTGTCTTAGAAGCTGCAGCCTTGCTTCACGACATCTCTCATCAGTTAGGAGAAAAACATGCTGAGAGAAGCAGCGTTGAAGCTGAAAAGATTTTAAGAGAAGTGGGTTTTCCTGAGGAGAAAATACCTAAAGTTGTCGACGCAATTAGGGAACATAGCTTTAGCTCGGGTTTAAAGCCTCAAAGTCTTGAAAGCAAGATTTTATCCGATGCTGATAAGCTAGACGCTCTAGGCGCTATAGGAATCTATAGGGCAATAGCTTATTCAATTGAACACGGCAGATCTATCAATGGCTTCGTGGAACACGTCTTTGAAAAGCTGTTGAAATTACCCGAGTACATGGAGACAGAGATAGGAAGAAAGCTAGCTGCGCAAAGAGCGAGGTTTTTAAGGGATTTCGTCGACCGGCTGCTTAAGGAAATTTAAGGCATCTCTTTTTCAAGCAAAAGCTCAAGGTAAGATTTACGTTCGATTTTATGCGGAAGCGATAGGCTCTCGATAATAGCTAGTAAGGAACATTCTACACCTGTAAAGCTTCCCTCACATATCTCCTTTTCAAGTTCTATGAAGATACCCAATTTGTATACTTCATCGACGTATATGTCTATATCCCTTAATCTGAATTGATGACGTTTTTTACGTATTGTGAAAAAACGGTTGAAGCCTAGCTTTTCTAAGAGAAGGGTTGCTTGCTGAGCATCCTCAACGAAAGTCTCTACCTCGAACCTCGTTTTTGAAATGGGGCTTATTCTTGGTCCTTTATAAGTAAGCTTAGCTTTACCTTCCTCAATCCGCAACCTCAAAGCTTCATCGCTATTCTTAAAGTTTCTACAAGGATGCGTGAAGTACGTGTCTTCTTGCTCTACTGATTTAACGAATTTAGCACCTATCCCCCTTATTTTGTCCAAGATCTTTGGCAAGTCAGCATACACCTGTGCCTTAACTTCGACTTCTATCAAGACGCAAGCCACCTTTACGTAACTCGCTTAGAAAGCTTTAATTCTTAGCGCGTTTACACCTTGCGGTGTTAAGAGGGGTTTCGATGTGCCCGCCGCAAAAGGCGATTTCCTGTTAGTAGACTATGTGCTAAAGGTGAAAGATACTGGAGAAATCATCGACACGACCATGGAAGAAAAAGCCAAAGAAGCAGGAGTTTATAAACCAGAGCAAATCTATGAGCCTAAGCTCGTGATCTTAGGAGAAGGATGGCTTATTAAGGGCATGGAAGAAGCTTTAGAGGGTATGGAAGAGGGACAGGAAAAAGAAATCGAGATCCCCCCTGAAAAGGCGTATGGTGAGAGAGACCCAAGTAAAGTGAAGGTGGTACCAGCTAAGGAATTGAGTAGGAGAGGTGTTACGCCAAGGGTTGGCATTAAAGTTGAATACGGCGGGCAGGTAGCTGTTGTGAAGGGCGTAGGTAGCGGTAGAGTTACGCTCGATTTCAATCACCCATTATCAGGTAAGACTCTGCAAGCCTACGTTAAGCTTAATAAGATAATCTCGGGGGTCGCTGATAAAGTCAAGGAACTAGTACATAGAAGAGTTCCAGCTGCTTCAAGGGATAAAATTATGGTCTCACTCATTGGGAACATGGCAGTCATAGAGATCCCAGAAGAGGTCTTTACCCTTGAAGATATACAATTCGCTAAAAAAGGCGTGGCAAGAGATGTTGAACGTTATATACCCGACATAGCATCAATCCAATTCATCGAGACATATAACATAAGGCGTGTTAAAAAGGAGACTGAAGCTAAACCCTCTGAAGAAAAACGCGAATCAGAGGTAGGCCGCACGGAGGGTCCTTAATTTTTTCGCTTACCCTTAACACTTTGCACCTATCTCCTTGTCGCAACCCAATGGGCATACATAAGGAAATGTACGGGCAGCGCGTATTGTTACACCTTATTGGATTAAAAGTTATAGTCTCCCCTTCAATTGCTATCTGGGATTTAATAGCTGCTTCGATTTCAGCTTCTTGAACTTCAACCACTCTAACTCCTCCCTCATGTATTGGACAGCTATGAACCGTTGACCTAACACCTACTACAACGTATGTTCTACCAGGTTCGATATTCTCCATGCACACGTGATATAGGTCGCATTGCTTACATTCAGGCAACGGCTTTTCAAATACGAATTTATAACCTACTCTAGCTTGTTTAACACCTACAAACGTTAAGAGTCTCTTAGCCATAGCCCTCACTTAACACTTGCACATCAGTCTATAACTCCAGTTGCGATAGCTAGTTCTTCAGCAGCTTTAGGGGTTATCCCCTTGTCTCCTAGAATTGTATACCTCTCTGGTCTAATTGTGTGAGCTAACGTTAAAGCTTGAATGACCTCTTCAGCGGTAACGCCTAGCTCTTTTGCTGTAGTAGGCGCACCTAATGCCTTTAGAGCATTTCTTAGCCCCTTCCAATCCCCGCCGTGTAGGTACATCATCATTATAGCCCCTACTCCAACCTTCTCCCCATGCAAGGCATTTGTCTTAGAAACTCTGCTTAAGGCATGGCTAAAGAGGTGTTCTGAACCACTACATGGTCGACTGCTGCCAGCTATCGACATAGCATAACCACAGCTTATCAACGCTTCAATTACCGTTCTCACGCTTTCCTTCCTATGCTTACCTATCATTTCAGCATCTTTTTTAACCATCTTAGCCGCGAGCAAAGCTAGCGAAGCCGAATATTCACCGTAATATTCTCCCCTTAGCTTATGAGCAAGTTGCCAATCACGTACAGCAGTGAACTTGCCGAGAATATCCCCACAACCGCTTACAAGCAACCTCTTAGGAGCGCTGTAGATGACATCTACGTCTGCTATTATCGCTATTGGGGGATGAGCTTGCTCTGATAAAGCACCTCTCTCATTCATTAATGAGGCCCTAGGAGAAGCTATGCCGTCATGAGAAGCCGACGTCGGAACACTTATGAATTGTAAACCAAGCTTAAAGGATGATAGCTTCGCGATATCTATTGCCTTACCTCCTCCAACACCAATTATTAAACTTGGCTTAACTTCCTGAGCCGCGCTAAGTACTTTTTCGAAGAAGAAACTTGAAGATTCCTCTATAGTACTTAAAGAGGCGTTAAAGCCTGAGTCCATGAGCGAGTTTAGCACTATCTCTCCGTAGCGCTTTGTAGCAGTGTTACCTGACAGTACAAGGATCGAAAAACCCTTGTTAAAGCCTAGGTCTAAACACACTTTGCCCACGCTCTCAATAACTCCTTCGCCAACTAAAACAAAGCGTGGTAAGTGTATTGCATGAAACCTCATTTTCTAAGCGCCTCGTTAATACTGAGATAACGCGTTATTTAAAGGAAACCTTTAAATAAGCCGGGAAATGAGCTAAATCTCGGCTTAGCCCCGTTTTTCTTAGCTTTTAGCTAAGCTTGGGGGCGTTTTAGTGAAATTAAGTGGGGATATAGAGGAAGTGTATAGGAAAGCGTTTAAGGGAACTACAACTGTAGGCGTGGTTTGCAGAGATGGCGTTATCTTAGCAACTGATAGGAGGGTGACTTCTGGCATATATGTAGCTCATAAGAGGGGGAGAAAGATCTACCAAATTGATGAGAAGAAAGCTGCTACGATAGCTGGCTTAGTTGCTGATGCTCAAATGATCATGGACTACATAAAGGCACATATTAACTGGGTTAGGGCAACGAGGAGAATCACTTTAACAACTAAAGCCGTAGCTACGTTAGCTTCAAATATCCTATTTAGTGCCAGATGGTTCCCCTACATAGTCCAATTTATCGTAGCAGGCAAAGATGAAGATGGCCCTAAACTATACCAACTGGATTGGTTTGGCGCATTAACTGAGGAGAAGTTTATTGCCACTGGCTCAGGGACGCCATACGCTATAGGTGTCTTAGAGGCAGCCTATGACGAGAATAAGACGGTTAAAGAGATGTTGCCCTTCGTAATTAAAGCAGTTAAAGCCGCATTGAGCAGGGACCCTGGAAGTGGCGAGGGCATAAATGTAGTTACAATTACTGATGAGGGGGTTAAGGAGCTTAGCGACGAAGAAATCAAGCAGGTTGAGCAAGAGGCTATGGTGAAATGACGGTACAGAGCGAAACAGTGGACATAGCGGCCCTAGTTAGAAACTCTATTGCACAAAACATACCGCCAGAAGCGAAAGTCACCAAAGTGGAATTTGAAGGACCTATCATAACAATCTACGCCGAAAACCCACACGTACTCCTAGAGAATAACGAGATCGTTAAGAGAATTGCGCGAGAAATTAAGAAGCGTATTGTTGTTCGAGCAGACCCTAAAGCTAGAAAACCAATAGAAGAAGCTAAGAAAATTATCATGGAGATCGTACCTCCCGAAGCTGAAATAACTGACATATTCTTTGATTCAAGTATTGGAGAGGTCATAATACAAGCTAAAAAGCCTGGATTGGTTATTGGTAAAGGAGGTCAAACATTAAAGAGGATAGCGTATGAAACAGGGTGGAGAGCGCAAGTTGAGAGAACACCACCATTAAAGTCACTACTGCTACCACAATTGCTCTCATTTCAAGGAAGAGAAAGCAACTATAGGGTCAGGTTTCTAAGGAGTATTGGAAGACGAATACATCGGCCAATACTGTACAAAAACCAATACGTAACCATAACTGCACTTGGAGGCTTTAGGGAAGTAGGCAGAAGCGCCATATTGGTGAGGACACCTGAAAGCAATATACTACTCGACTGCGGCGTAAAGCCAGGAGCTCAAGGCATCGTTGACGAATTCCCAATGCTCGACTTAGAAGTAGACATTGAGAAATTAGACGCTGTTGTCGTGACACACGCACACTTAGATCACTGCGGCTTAGTCCCGCTGCTTTTTAAATATGGTTATAACGGACCAGTTTACACAACAAAGCCTACCAAAACGCTGATGACCCTACTTCAGCTAGACTATTTAGATGTTGCTAAGAGGGAAGGAAAGCCGATACCGTATGGTACGCGGGAAGTGAAGAAACAAGTTCTTCACACTATACCCTTGGATTATGGAGAAGTCACTGATATAGCTCCAGATGTCAGGTTGACACTACATAACGCTGGACACATTTTAGGCTCAGCGATCGTTCACTTACACATAGGGGATGGTCTATACAACATAGTCTATACAGGCGACTTTAAATACGCCAGAACTAAGCTCTTAGAACCAGCAGCTTGTAGTTTTCCAAGAGTCGAAGCTTTAATTATCGAAAGCACATATGGCGGCTCAGGAGACATAATGCCTTCACGCGAAGAAACGGAGCAGTACTTTGTAGACATAGTCAAGAAAACCTTAGAGAAAGGTGGCAAAGTCTTAATCCCCGTATTAGCTGTTGGTAGAGCACAAGAGATAATGCTGGTACTAGATGAGGCTATCAAGAGCGGAAAGTTGCCTAAAATACCCATATATGTTGAAGGACTATTACAAGAGGTAACAGCGATACACACAGCTTATCCTGAAGAACTTGCAAAAGAGCTTAGAAACAAAATCTTTCACGCAAATGAAAATCCATTCCTTTCAGATCACTTTAAGCAAGTTGACAGCAAAAGCGCTAGACCAGACATTGTTGAAGGAGAACCTTGCATCATAATGAGCACATCAGGTATGCTTACGGGAGGCCCAGCCCTCGAATACTTTAAGTTAATGGCTTCAAACCCAGCTAATAGCCTCATATTCGTATCATATCAAATAGAGGGCACGCTAGGGCGATCATTATTAAAGGGAGTCAGGCAAATCCCAATGGAAGATGCTAGAGGAAAAATAGAAGTTATCGATGTAAAAATGCAAATTTACAGTGTTGATGGTTTTTCAGGCCATAGTGATCGTAGGCAGTTGTTGAGGTTTGTTGGTAATATGAGCCCGAAGCCGCAGGTGGTTATTGTAAATCATGGCGAGGAAAGCAAGTCATTGAGTTTAGCAAATGCAATTGAAAGGCACTTCCACATAGAAACCTACGTACCAAAAGTGGGAGACAGGCTAAGATTAAAGTAAACTGTGATAAAAATGTGGTTGTAAGGCACGTTGCGGAGTTTATTGGTAATTTTAAGCTTTATGGTTTAGCCGTTGTTGATGGCAATTGAAGAAATCTAAGGCTTGTGATTAAGGTCTTGTTGATCTTCACGTGATTTTATGTTGAGTGAAGCTAAGGTGGAATTGAGAGCGATAAAGGAGTAAGCTTATGTCGTAGCGCTTAGGTGTTGCATAGCTTTCCAAACTTTATCTCCTACATAGTGTAAGTTTTCGAAGGCTTTACCTCTCTTTTCTCCTTGCATTACTTCAACACTGCTTTTTAAAGCACGAGCTACTGCTATCTCCTTATAATGTTTTTCATCAACAATAACAACTATATCGTTGATTTGACAAGCTCCGCGAATTTCTCTTATACCTGGAACCATAATATCTGCTCCGTTAGTTATGTGTGGAACAGCCCCCATATCGACTACTACCTTGACAATGTTCGATAGTAAATCTTTAGCTTGTAAAGTGGGAATGAGTGCCCCATCGCTAAGCTCTACTAACGTGGGACTTCCATCAAATAAGTATAGCTTCTCACCTGATTGAAGTTCAGCTAACTCAATTTTCACGTTTTTAGACAGGCTCCTGGTAAACCAGGGAAGCGATTGAACTTTTGCTATAAGCTGCTTAGCGTCCTTGGTCGATAATGGATGCCTCCTTTTAAACATCACGCTTATAACCCCGATAGTTTTAAATAAAGTGCTTTTTCTAGCCTTGAATAACTAAGGGATGGGCTACTAAAGCCTTTGCGAGGACGGCGGCAATGGGCGAGGCCGAGGCAACTTCGATGCTTAACGAATCCCTAGGTTGTATGGTTTTAGTTAAGTTAAAGGGAGGTAAGGAGGTTAGAGGGGTTTTAAAGGGCTTTGACCAACACCTCAACATCGTGCTTGAAAACGCCGAAGAGCTTATACCTGACAAAGATCCTAGAAAACTTGGCACTATAATAGTGCGCGGGGACAACGTGGTTATAGTCTCACCATCTAGGTGATATACATGGTTAAGGGCACAACATCCTTTGGAAGGCATAGTAGAGGCAGAACACATATTAGATGCCGTAGGTGTGGCAGGCAATCCTACAACATTAGGAAGAAGTACTGTGCAGCATGTGGTTTTGGCAGAAGCTCTAGGTTTAGACACCACGTTTAATCGGGTATGGTGAATAAAGAATTTAAGCGGCTTTAAGAACATCATACTATTTGAGAGTTTAACATGGGCCGGTAGCTCAACCTGGCAGAGCGCCCGCTTGGCGTGCGGGAGGTTTGCGGGTTCAAATCCCGCCCGGTCCACTAACTCTTTTTCTCGTTGCCTCCCAACGATGTGGACACATTAGGGTCGCATGAAAATTACTGCTGTTAATATTCCACTTGGGAAAAAGTTTAAAAGTTTTATATCTCTACTTTAATGTGCCTTTGGTGACTCTATGGGAGCTGCTAAGGCACTTAGGTGCAGGGAGTGTGGTGCAGAATATCCTTTAGGTAGGCTATATGTCTGTAGCGAGTGTTTTAGCGCACTTGAGGTTGTCTATGACTATGATCTGATCAGCTTAAAGCCTTATGAGCTTGAAAAACGCCCTAAGAGCTTATGGAGGTATTTTGAGCTACTACCAGTACTTGATAAGCGCAATGCTATAGACCTTGGTACCGGCTTTACGCCTCTTCAAGAGGCGAACAATTTAGCTAAGGCATTAGGCGTTAGGAGAGTTTACATTAAGAATGATACGCTTACACCTACGGGCTCTTTTAAAGATAGGCCTGCTTCGGTTGCTGTTTCAAAAGCCTTAGAGCTTGGTTTTAGGGCTGTTGGGTGCGCGTCTACAGGTAATTTAGCTGCAGCCACAGCTGCTCATGCAGCTAAGGCTGGCCTTCCATGCTATGTCTTTGCACCAAGGTATATTGAGTTTGGTAAGGTTTTACAAGCAGCTGCTTATGGTGCTAAGATAATAGCTGTTGAAAACACGTTTGACGATGCTAATAGATTAGCTGTTCAAGCAGCTGAAAAGCTTGATTTGGGAATTGTTAATGTCAACGTGAGACCATATTATGTTGAAGGCTCTAAGACCTTGGCGTATGAAGTGGCTGAGCAATTGTGTTGGCGTGTACCAGATAGGGTTATTGCCCCGATAGCTAGTGGAGCCCTGTTAACTTCGCTCTATAAAGGCTTCCTCGAACTTAGGATTTTAGGCTTAACTGACAACATCCCAATGATAACAGGAGCGCAGCCTTTAGGCTGTGCGCCTGTAGCTAACGCGTTTAAACATGGGCTTAATAAGATAATCCCTGTTAAGAAACCAGATACTATTGCAAAAGGGCTCGCAATAGGTGACCCATCATATGGTGTTTATGCCTTAAGGGCTGCTGAAAAAACTGGCGGTGTGATAGATGCTGTAAATGATGCTGAGATCATAGAAGGTATTAAGCTGTTAGCTAAAACTGAAGGTATTTTCTCTGAACCTGCTGGCGGAGTTGTTATCGGAGTTTTAAAGAAGTTGATAAGTGAAGGTGTTGTCGGAAAAGATGAGGAAGTTGTATGCTATATAACGGGTAATGGCTTAAAGACATTAGACATTATGCCTGAGAGTGAAGTCAAGGTCCTGAATGTTAAACCGAGGTTAGATGACCTTATCTTAGTATTAGGTGCTTAAATCTTCGTGAAAGCGCTTTTAATCTTGTTAATTAAGTATTGAATGTTTTCGTATTAGAGGTCTGAGATATGAAGTCGCATGTAATGCTTTCTGATAGAGAGCTTAAGAGATATGATAGGCAAATTAAGATCTCCAATGTGGGGGAAGAGGGGCAAAAGAAGCTTAAGCTAGCTAAAGTTCTTGTCGCGGGAGCTGGAGGATTGGGATCAGTAGCTTCAATCTACTTGGCAGCTGCTGGGATAGGGCACATAGTTATTGTTGATAAGGACAAAGTGGACATTACCAATTTAAATAGGCAAGTAGTGCACTGGGAAGAGGACATTGGCAAGTTTAAGGCTTTATCGGCGGCTGAAAAACTCAGAAAGTTAAACAGTGACGTGGAAATTGAAGGTATCGTTGAGGAAATTAGAGAAGATAATGTGGACGAACTTTTAAACGGAGTTAATGTAGTGGTTGATGCGCTTGATAACTACGAAACTAGGCTCTTGTTAAATAGGGCAGTTGTTAACAAGGGGATTGCCATGGTTCATGGTGCCGTACACGGCTTTGAAGGGCAAGTCATGACTATCATTCCTGGGAAAACTGCGTGTTTAAACTGCTTATATAGAGGTGTTAAGCCCCGAGGTTTTGTGCCCACTATAGGGATTGCTCCGGCAGTTATCGGGGCACTTGAAGTCACTGAGGTGATAAAGTACCTTTTAGGTATTGGGGAACTTTTATTGAATCGTATGTTGATTTTTGATGGTGAGCAAATGCGCTTTTACGAAGTTCAAGTGCAGAAAGATCCTATGTGTCCGACGTGTTCTAGGAAATAGGCGAGTTTATAAGCTTGGTAGATTAGTAGCTTGTTGGATAACGACATGCTCAACGATGAAATCTACTCAGCATTGAGAAGACAGGGATATCACATAGTAGGCAGGCATAGCGCTGTTAAGACGTGTCACTGGCTTAAAAAGTCGTTAACTAAGGGAGAGTACTGTTATAAGCAGCAGTTTTACGGCATTCAGAGCCATCGATGTCTTCAGATGACGCCATCTGTAGTGTATTGCACGAATAAGTGTATTTACTGTTGGAGACTTGTACCAGAAGCAATTGGTGTTTCATGGAATGAAATAGAGCTTTTAGATGTAGACGATCCTGAAGTCATAATTGATGGAGCAATAGCTGAGCAACGTAGGCTCTTGACCGGTTTTTATGGAAACCCCCAAGTCGACAGGAAAAAGCTTGAAGAAGCGATGAACCCTAAACATGCTGCCATAAGCTTAAGCGGAGAACCCACGCTATACCCTAAGATCGGTGAGCTCATTGAGGCATTTCACGCAAGAGGCATGACAACCTTTTTAGTGACAAACGGTACACGCCCAGACGTGCTTTCTAAAATAACCGAGCCAACGCAACTATACATTTCTGTAAGCGCGCCAAACGAGGATAAGTATAGGAATATTTGTCGCCCCCTCATAAGGGACAACTGGGTTAAGCTTAATAAATCGCTGGAGCTTATGAAAAGCTTCTCTTGCCCAACAGTGATTAGGCTGACTTTAGTTAAAGGGCTTAACATGGAGGGGGGAGATTTACAAGGGTATAGTGAGCTTATCTTGAAAGCTGAGCCTACGTACGTTGAATTAAAAGCTTACATGCACTTAGGGTATTCAACAGCTAGACTTAAGTTTGAAAACATGCCTAGCCATCAAGAGGTGCGTGATTTTGCTGAGAGGTTAGCAAGCATGATAGGTTACAACTTATTAGATGAAAACTCGAAGAGCAGAGTGGTGCTTTTAAGTAGGCTAACGAAGCCTATCAAAGTAAGTCGAGAATGAGGGGCTAAGGAGAAGTGGGGATTTAATTGAGTAATTTAGCTGAGATTGTCAGTGAAATAATCAAGGAACTTGATGAAAAAGACGCTGTTAGAGAAAGGCTAATTCAAGTATCTAGAGCTATTGTGAGAGCATCTAGTAGCGCTGTTGTGGCCTTACATGCAGGTGATGTGGAGAAAGCAGATCGGCTGTTATCTGAAGCCTCTGATTTACTGAAATCTATAGCTACAGATTTAGAGAGATATCCTGAGTATCAATACACAGGACCTATGCCACAAGCATATCAAGAGTTTTCTGAAGCTAATATCTTGAGAGCTATCATCATGCAGCAGAAAATGCCTACCCCCAGAGAGCTAAGCGTGCCTTCGCCATTTTATCTTTCTGGATTAGCTGACGCGATAGGTGAGGTTAGGAGGTTTTGTTTAGATCTTTTGAGGAGAGGTAATGTAAGAAAAGCTGTTGAGCTGCTTAAACTTATGGAAAACGCTTACTTAGTCTTAAGACCTCTTAATGAACCTAGTTCGCTGATTCCAGGGCTTAAGAGAAGACGTGATGTGCTAAGAAGACTTGTTGAAGAGACTAGAAGGGATATCACGTTGTCTCTGATTAACGAAAGGCTTAGGAAATCCATAGATAGGTTGTTAAGGGAGATTGAGAGGAATGGTAAGGATTAATGTGAAGGAGATTGAAGAAAAAGCGCGAGAAAGCTTTGAAAGGGCATGGCTTGAGACTGCAGAGCTATTGAAAGGTAAAGGCGTTCTAGGAAGTGAACGCGATATTTGCAAGGGTAGAAGCCATGTGGTAATGGACGTAGTTGAAAGGTTTAGACAGGTTTTCCTGGAGCTTGGTTTCATCGAGGTGATAAACCCGCTTGTTGTTGAAGAAATCGACGTATACAAACAATACGGTTTAGAAGCTCCAGCAATACTTGATAGATGCTATTACCTAGCTTCTCTGCCAAGACCAGATGTGGGCTTAAGCACAGATAAAATTGAGCAGATGAAGGCTTTAGGCGTTGCCCTAGACGACGAGCGTGTAAGAAGGTTGCAAACTGTTCTTCACGACTACAAGAAAGGCAGGGTTTCAGGTGATGACCTCGTGGAGAAGGTCGCGGAGGCCCTCTTAGTTGAAGACACGCTATCAATGAAGATTTTAGATGAGGTATTTCCTGAATTTAAAGAGCTTAAACCACAAGCATCTAACTTGATTTTACGATCTCACATGACAAGTGCATGGTTTCAAACGTTGTCTGTTCTTCAACATAAATTAAGACATCCTATCAAGTTGTTTTCGGTCGGCATTAGAGTTAGAAGAGAACAACAAGAAGATTCAACTCATTTAAGAGTTCACTTTGGAGCGTCATCAGTAATTCTTGATGAGGAGGTCTCAGTTGAAGATGGTAAATTACTAGCTACGAAGATCTTGTCAAGCTTCGGTTTTTCTGAACTCAAGTTTAAGCAAAAAGAGGTTACAGCAAAGTACTATGCACCTAAGACAGAGTATGAGGTTTTCGGTTATAATGAAAAGCTAGGCTGGGTTGAGCTAGCGAACTTTGGGTTATATAGTCCAGTTGCTTTAGCAAGATATGGTATAGAGTACCCTGTCCTTAATTTAGGCATTGGCGTCGAACGTGTTGTCGCAGCGCTTTACGGCTTCTCCGATATAAGGGAAGTGGAGTATCCACAATTTTATGGCGAGTGGAAGCTCAGCGATGGGGAACTAGCGTCAATGATTTATGTCGATAAAAAGCCTTTTGAAAGGCTTGGGTTCAAGATAGCTGATTCAATAGTTAAGTGTATTGAAGATAATAAGGATGCCCCAAGTCCGTGCGAGATCGTAGCATTTGACGGCGAAGCATATGGCAAAAAGGTTAGAGTTATGGTATATGAACATGATCCCGGAGTAAAGCTTGTTGGGCCAGCCGCATTTAATGTAGTTTACGTAGTCGACGGTAACGTAGTTGGGATACCTCCGAAGGGAATGGATGATGTAGAGATTGTTAGAATGGCTAGGGAACGCGGCATATCTACGGGTATTCGGTACCTAGATGCTATAGCTTCGCTATGTGCTTATGAAATTATTAAAGCGTTAAAGCAAGGCGATAAGGAAGTTAACGTTAGGATAAGGATCGCAAAGCAGTTAAGCGATGTTAACTTAGGGATTGAGGATGTCGCCTTAAATTACATATCGAGTAAAAGAAAGCGCATAGACATACGGGGACCAGTTTTCATAGGGGTTAAGGCGGCGATTCAAGATGAATAAACCCTGGGCTGTATTCTCAGTTAAGAAAGCTAGAGAGGCTCAGAAAAGAATTTCTAGTAAGGTTATCGAAGAAGACTTTGTAGATGTAGGCTCAATTAATAGTGTCTGCGGACTAGATGTAGCATATTCTGGAAATAAGGCTGTAGGAGCATGTGTTTGCTTAAGGTTTTCTGACTTAAATGTGATAGATAGAAGCTATGCCACAATTGATGTCAGATTTCCATACATACCTACTTTATTAAGCTTTAGAGAAGCCCCGGCAATGTATTTAGCGGTTAAAAAGCTTAAACTCAAGCCTGATTTGATAATGGTCAACGGGCATGGTTTATTGCATCCGTATAAATGCGGTATTGCTACACACTTAGGTGTAGTGCTAAATACGCCATCTATTGGTGTTGCTAAAAGAAGGCTTTATGGAAGCTTAAATGGCATTTTATTCGATGGTGTTAAGCTCATAATAGATGAAAACGGCAAGTCTATTGGAGCAGAAGTTAGAAGAGAAGGCTTTGAACCAATATACGTAAGCGTCGGCAATAAGATAAGGCTTGAAAGCGCTGTGAGAATAGCGTTAAAGTTGCTGCGAAAACATAGGTTACCTGAACCTTTAAGGCTAGCGCATGAATATGCAACAAAGCTTACGAGGGAATTTAAACGTGAAAAGTAGGTTTTGGCAAGCCTTAATAGTCTTATTGAGGCTAGGAGCACATAAAAAGCCCGTCGAGATAAACACTGTTAAATTTGGCAAACTCCTCGGTGTATCACAACAGACAGCATCTCGAAGAATAAGAGAACTCCTTAACGCAGGCTTGATAACAAGGGAAGTTACTCGCAAGGGGCAAGCAGTATCATTGACTAACGAAGGCGTTGAAGCCTTAAGAGAGCTTTATCTTGAGCTTAAAAACGTTTTTGAAGAAGTGCCCAAGTTCCTGACCTTAAGAGGAGAAGTTTTTACAGGAATCGGCGAAGGGTCTTACTATGTAGATCTCCCTGGATACAAAAAGCAGTTCATTAGCAGGTTGGGCTTTATACCGTACTCAGGCACTTTGAATTTAAGGCTAAAGAGTAGTATTGATGTTTTAAATAGAAAACTTCTTGAGAAGATGCCTGGAATTTTGATAAAAGGCTTCTTCGATGAAAAGCGCACATACGGCGATGTGAAGTGTTTTAAGGCTTTAATTAATGACTCTATTGAAGGTGCTCTATTATTAATTAAGAGGACACATTACGGCGAGGACGTTGTTGAGGTAATATCTAAGGAAAACTTAAGGCAGAAACTTGGCCTTAAAGACGGGGACATCGTTGAGGTTAAGGTGTTTTTAGAATAGAGGTAACGATTATCGAGCTCCTCCGTTAACTATAAGGATCATTTTCCATGTGATGTTATTAAGAAATGTCTTAATCTCTCAAGAATTTGAGAAGAACTAAAGTCACAATACTTATCTAACTTTACAATCTTTGTGTCTAGCTGCTCTTTTTCAATGACTTCCATCACCTTTTCGGCTAAGTTATCTTGATCGTAACCTATGACGACGATGTCAGGTTTGTACTCCTTTAATATAGCTGATATGTTAACATCCTCGTATCCTAGGATGGCTTTATCAACAGGTTTTAGCGCTTCAATTAATGCCCTTCTCTGTTCTTCAGGTATTATCGGAGGACGTCCTTTAAATTTCCGAATTGTAGAATCCCGTGCAACAACCACTATCAGTTCAGCTTTGTCCCCTCCAAGTTTTTTAGCCTCTTCTAAGTATCGTAAATGTCCATAATGTAAAGGGTCAAAGCAGCCTGAAGCTAGGATCCTTACTTTCTTAGTCATTTTTCAAATCTCCACCTAAAGTCCACTAGCCCTAAAAATCTAAGCGCGTCTAAGAGCCCTTCGCTATATACAATACACGTCAAGCTTGTGAGATAATCTCTTTTACTTTCGAGGTAATGCACCGAATCTTCGTAATAGCGCTTTGCTAAATCTAAGACTTGAACAACAGCAGAATACTTGACAGAAGCCTCTCCAGGACTTATCTTGAGCTTTAACTCCTTTAGAACGTCCTCGACACCTTCAATATACTTTTTAACAAGGTTTTCAGCTGCGACTGACAAGGTTCTCAACCAGCTTTTTTGGAGCGTCAGCAAGTGTTATAAGTGCTTCCGCTTCCATGAAGTGGAGTCTTCCAGGAATGATTATTGCGTGAGGCGGTGAACCGAAGTCTAGCTTCATGAGATTTAAGATTACATCGCACTTTAAACATGAAGTGGAAGAACCAACTCTGGATAAAACTAGAGCTAAAGTTGATGGCGAAATAACGTTCTCTTTCCTTTTGTTTTCTATTTCAAGTAGAGAGTTCAAAGCTTCAGATACTGACATGAAGTAGCCACGCTCCACATCCATGTCTAATAAGAAAAGTGTGTGCAGACCTCGTCGCATATTATCCCGTAGTACATCATAAGGCGTTTCTGAACCAGAAGTTATAGTCACTATTCTACCGAACTTATAGCAATGAAGCCCTGATGCGCTTATGGCAGCTGAAATTATTGAAGATGAGTGAATGACCTTAGTTGTTACACCTGCTTTTTCAGCAAGAAGCCTCAGTGATATATGAGTAGTGGCGATTAACGGATCACCAGGAGTTAGTAATGCAACCCTCTTACCCTTTTTAGCTTCGTCTAGAACGGCTTTTCCAGATAGGTCTTCAAGATCCCTTCTAGATAACACCTTAACCTCCTTACCCACAACGCTCTTAAGCTCTTTAAGAGAGAAATCAGGCATGATGCTAGTGTAAAGCTCTATGAAAACCTCATCAGCGGATTTAATGATCTCTAAGCCTTCTAGACTAATGCTTTTAATGCCATTTAGCCCTAAGCCTATGAAAATAAGTTCTCCCAAGCGATTAGCCTCCCATAGCGCTATTAAACGTGGAAAATAACAGCAAAAATATAAAGTGCTTTCAAGTGTATCCGTAGAGGGGGCCCGTAGCTCAGTAAGGCAGAGCGGCGGGCTCTTAACCCGTTGGTCGCGGGTTCAAATCCCGCCGGGCCCGCCACAATTCTTAAAGAGTTAGTAAGCTTGCTACTTTATCGATTTCAGGCACGTTTAGTTCTGCTAAAGTCTGTTTTATCTGTTCAATGTTTTTGAAAGGTCGGCGCATCACAATCTTAGCTGCTCTTTTCTCACCTATTCCAGGTATTGCTGTTAATACCCTCATATCTACTTTATTGATGCTTAAAGGCGTAGGCAAAGCGGTTACAGATCTGTAGCCGTGGTCGACTACTACTAAGTCGTAAAACTTGTTCAGAGTAATTTTAGCAGGAACAGCGCATAGGATAGGGTAAGAGCCAACTTGTCTAGCCCAAGTCATGTTCTCTTCAAAAACTTCAGCGTAAACATCCCTTAACACCGTGAACGTTGGAACCACCTTTCTCAACATCGGTAAGTCGACTTCCTTCCTCATAGCCTCCTTATGTCTCTTAAAGAGTTGCTTATGCTTCTTCACGTACTTGATACCTATGTGTCCCATCTTGGTATTCGGGAAAACCATCACCTGCCTCATGTTTATCCTACGTACTAGAAGGCCTCTGCTTAACACCTCCTTCATAAAAGCGAGGTTTACTTCAAAGGTTTCATGAGATTCTCCCGCTAAACCATATACGAAGTTAACTCCAGGCAAAAGATGCGGAAGACCGTTATCGCCGCGAATATTACCTACTAAGTTAACTATCTCTATCGCCTTGAGCGCGTCTTCATATTCAACCTTAAGGTTATTGAGCTTAACAACACGCGAATCTACAGACTCTATCCCCATGGCAGCTACGTCTCCAGACGTGTGGTTTTCCACAATGACCTTTAATGCTTCCTTAGCTGTTTCCTCGTTGTAGGCTATGGTGCCAGGGTTTACGTTGTCAATGTGTAAAACCTTTAGGCTCGGGGCTGCACATCTAATTCCTACAAAAAGCTTTTTGATTGCTTCGATGTTGGGTTCGGGAAACTCTACATCGCCAATGCCCTTAGCTTCATAAGCTAGAATATCAGGTTGTCTACCAATTCTAAAGTTTACGACACCTAATGAATGAAGAGCTTCAATTTCCTTAATGACGCCCTCAACTTTTCTGAAACAAGGCTGTCCATAAAGAGGTTCTATACAAAACGAACATCCACCTATAAACCACCTTGGGCAACCTCTAAACGTCTCAATTTCACATATCAAGTTACCTTGGTAGTTCGGATGATCTAAGACTATTTTAGCCCCCTTAACAGCAAAGCGATCTACATGATCATAGTCTTCCCTTATGACGTTTGGATCAGCTTTCGATATCTCAAAGTTTGACAAAGCTAGATCATAGATAACCTCTTCGGGATCCCCTTTTATCACAAGGTCATAAAGGTTAGCTACATTCTTAGGCAAGGGCTTAGCAATGGCTCCTCCTTGTTTTGCGAAGCCAAACTTAGCTACTGGTCCACATAAGGCTTTAATAGGTCCTTCAATGGCCTCGCCAACTTTACGTATGTCGATTAGTGTAGCAGGCCTACCTCCTAGATACTTACCTGGCACAACAACTCCTGAGATGAAGACTAAGAGCTTGGATCGGCTAGCTATTTCTAAGAAGTTGTTGAAGTTTGATCTGACTTCATCTATTGTGAAGTAAAGTACTTGACAATCCTTACAAGCTTCGAACAAAGCCCCAGCGATATACCTCGCATAAACATCTAAGTAAGGAGGTACTCCTAATCCAGCAGGCTCATCTGTATAGCCATCAACGATCAGAACTTTAAAGGACATCGTAAGACGCCCAGCTTACTTAAAGTGTTCCCATCCCCTACATGGAATTTCCACGAGCTCGCCATCTCTCTCATAGACAACCTTTTTATCCCTTGTCACAACACCGATCTTTATCAACCTTCCACCAGCTTTTTTCACAGCAGATTTCGCAATATCCCACATGCCGCGCTTTATCGTGACTACTAGCTCATACTCTTCTCCTGAGTATAGCGCAAGATCTTCTGAGCTTATATTGTGGAAACGCGCAAAAGCTTCTACTTCACGGTGCACTGGTATCTTACTTAACTTGAAGCCGACATTGCTAAGCCTTGAAAGTTCATAAAGCGAATACGCTAGGCCATCACTTGAATCTATGCTAGCCGATACGGATTTGCTCATCGCTAAGGATAAGCCTTCCTTAAGCTTAGCAATAGGTCTGAAAACTGCTTTAAGGAAAAGCTTTTTAGCTTTCTCACTATGAGGCTTAAGATCTTCAAGGAGCATTTTAAGGCCGGCGCCTGTTAAACCGAATTCTCCAGTCACAGCTAAGTAGTCACCAGGCTTAGCTCCTGAACGTTTAACCAGCAGATCTCTCTTAGCTAAGCCAATAGCCATGCCAGCAACTATTAAGTCACAAGCCTCTCCTGTATCTCCTCCTAAGACTTTAAAGCCGTAGAATCTAGCGGCATCACCAATGCCCTTAGCTAATTTGGCTAAGCTTGAAGCATCATAGTTTTTTGGAGCACCGAGTGAGAATAGAAAACCTATTGGCTTAGCTCCCTTAGCAGCTAAGTCGCTTACATTCATTGTAACAGCTTTCCACCCCATGTCGAAGAAACGCATTTTTTTAGGAGCATCTGTCTTCCTTACGAACATATCAGTTTTCAGCACCAGAACGTTTTCATTTCCTAAGTCTATGGCGGCAGCGTCATCCCAAAAGGGAAGAGCAGCATCCCATTCAATTGGCATGTAGTTAACTAGCATTTCAATTATCTTACGCTCGCCAAGGACTGAAAGCTTCAAAGCAAACACCTTTAGACGTGACGTGAAAAATATAAGAGTCGAACATTAAAGCTTTTTATCGCGGAACAAGCCCCGGTAGCTTAGCCCGGCAGAGCGACAGCCTCGTAAGCTGTTGGTCGCGGGTTCAAATCCCGCCCGGGGCTCTAAAACTACATAATCTTATGACCTCGAAAAACACTATGCGCTATTCATGTGTCTTAATACTAAAAATAGAGTATAAGGATTATACCGTCATATCTTTGGATACTTTGGTAGGTCTTTAAACCATATTTTTTGGTATTTTTCAAAGTTTGGTATGGTTTCTTTTAAGATTGGTATGTAGCTTTCGATTTCCTCGAGCGTCATGTATTGGAATTGGTATTCTCCTTCATAAGGGGAAGGTTCTCCTATTCTGGTTATGAACTCTATGTGCATGAATGGGTCTCCTTTCCTTATGGTTATTGGCTTCCTATCGTTGCTTAAGTTCACAACCTCTAGTGCTAATCTACCTACGAAGCCGCTGTGTACTTTTGCTGCGTTTAAGAAGGATAAGCCCATTCTGCCGTACCTGCTTTTTGCAGTTAAGTAAGCTATGTAGCCAGGTGGTGTGAAGACTATTTCGTTTGATATGACGTTTTGATGCTCTAGGTATTGTAGGGTTATGTCTTCTTTAACTGTTAGGATGTAGCTGTCTCCATCAAGCTGATTTGGATTAAATGGGTGAATGACCCTATATTTTTCTATTAACTCAAGTAGCTTGTCTTTACCTAATACGCACATGGTTAGACACCTCTTTTCAGCTTGGTCTTAATTTTTGCTGCCTCTTATTAACTTTGGAGGAGTGCAGATACTAAGATAGGTAATGCTATGGTGACATCGCAATATACGACTATGGCTTTGGCTTTTTCACCAATTTTTCTCCAGCTTTTTGCCTCTTCTGGAGTTGCACCTGATAAGCCTCCATACTCTGGGACATCTGTGGTAATTTGAACTACGTAGTCTAGGGGTTTCTCGGCGATCAGCGTTGATTGGTATATGAAGTTTTTTGGCACCCCACCGCCTAATATGATGGCAGCTGTTTTCATGGATTTTTCTTTTGCAATAAATTGTGCATCTAGGATTCTCTGTAGGTCTTTGACTTGATCTAGCTTTACGCCTTTCTTAACCGATGTTAAGCTCATGAACTGTAACCCCAGTATTGAATCTATGAAAGCTGGAACGATTACGTCTATGTGCCTTTCATAAGCCGTGCGTATGAACGATTTTTCATCAGCTATCATAGTTCCTAACGCTTTAACAATTTCATAGGAAGCATACGACCCTGCTGGTAATTCCTCAACGACCTTTTTGAGTAAGGACTCCACCTCAACATATGCGTCAGCTGACGTCACAATGTCATGTATCCTCATTAAGCCTCTTCTTGAGAGGGAGATGTCATCTTCAAGCGTTTCCACATGAAAAGCTGGTTTTCCTAGAGAAGCTGCAATGTCATGTAATACGTTAGCTCCTGTTGAAACTACTAAGCTATTTGGAAGTTTGTTAAGTAGTTGAGCTATTAAATACCGCATACCGCTCGGTGTTAAGGCACCAGCTAAACCTATGAAAAAGAAGCTTTGTTCTTGAAGAGCTTCTTCCAGAATTTCAAAGGCTTTACCTAATCTCCTAGCATTAAAGGCGGCATATTTCAATTGTTTAACCAAGTCTTTGATGCTTGAGCACGGTGTTAAGTCCAGTACGTTCAATAACAGCACCTCAAACCTTAAGCTAGTTTATAGCTTTTAAAGCTAAGTAGTTCTCCTTAGAGGGGGTTAAGCTTGGAAGCTGAGGAAATAGAGCTTTACGTTAAGGCTGGTAAAATAGCTAAAGCGGTAGTCGACATAGCTAGGAGTTATGTTAAGAAGGGTGCTAGGCTACTTGACATATGCGAAAACTTGGAAAGTGAAATAGCTAGACTCGGAGGAAAACCAGCTTTTCCAGTTAACATTGCAATTAACCATATAGCAGCACATTACACTCCATTTATTGGTGATGATACGCGTGTCCCAGATGGGAGCTTGGTTAAAGTTGATGTCGGCGCTCATGTTAATGGTAGGATAGCTGATGTCGCTGTAACTGTTGATGTAGGGTCTGAATATGGAGAGCTTATAGTAGCTGCTGAAGAAGCACTTGACAAGGCGTTAGAGAAAATTGCACCTAAAGTTAGGATAGTTGACATAAGTACAGTAATTGAAAAAACGATAAAGTATTATGGTTTTAAGCCTATTGTAAACTTGACAGGACATGAGCTATCACCGTACGTTATTCACGCGGGAACAACGATTCCTAACGTTTGGTCTCCTGACTTAGCGATTTCTTCAGCTAGGTTTGAACCTGGGCATGTCTACGCCATAGAGCCGTTTGTCACGGTTAAGAATGCTTTAGGTGAAGTGGAAAATGGGCCTGGTAGCACTATTTACCGGTTGATTAAAGCTAAGTCGTCAAAAGGCTTTGAAGCTATCTTTAACTTTATACACGAAAACTACAGAACCTTGCCCTTTGCGCAGAGGTGGATTGAGAGAAGCTTTGGGAAACGTGGCGTAGAACTGCTCAATAGGATGGTTTATGAGAGGATGGTTATGGAGTATCCTGTGCTTATCGAGAAAAGCCGTGGACCCGTTGCTCAAGCTGAACATACGGTCTTAATTACCGACAAAGAGGTTTTAGTTACTACTTTAAATTAGATCCCCCATTGTCTTTGGCAGTTTCTCTTTAAGCTTTTGCTCAGCTATGGCTTCGGCTTCTTGAAGTATTTTCTCGACCTCTTCGCTATGAGGCTGATATATTCTAAAACTATCTAGGTTTATGCCCAATCCTATTAAAGCTGAGTTGAATGTCTCAAATACGTCTCTAAGAGCATCTTCAGCTTCAGGTATTAAACCGCCAATCGCTGTTCTCAAGTTTTTCATAACGCCTATGGTAGGGACCAACGCTCTAGCTAGCTCGTCAAGGCTTTTAGCCGCTTCAAGCCTTAACAAAGTTCTTTCAAGGGCGAGCTTGCTATATAAAGTGGCTTTTTCGGCTTTTCTCAACTCCGCCAATTCGCTACTTAACGCCTTCATAGATAAGTGGTCTTGTTTTTCATAAGCTTCGGTTATCCTATTGAATAACGTTTTGTCGCGTTCCTCTAAATTTCGCTGAATGAGCTCTAACTTAGCTATTTGCGCTTTAAGACCATATTTAGCTCTTTCAAGCTGTTCTCTAGCAGGTTTCCTTGACAAGGCTTCTTTGATGCGGTCTACGATTTCAGACAATTAATATCACCGAGTTTGCTGAAAGTAGAGTGTCTTTTAGTGAATTTAAGCTTTGTAGTTGCAAAAAACCTTATAATGTGGAGCTTATTCCAGCAATACTTTCGTGGTGCTATAGATGTGCGAATTTAAAGTTTATGTAAATGGCATGGAGATGTTCAAGGATATTGTTGAAGTGAGCTACTTTGGAGATAAGCTAATCTTAACCGACATATTAGGTGAAAGAAGGGAATTAGATAGCTCTATGGTGGTTAAAGTTAGTGTCCAAAATGAGACATTAGAGATCTCCAAGAACCCACTGATAGGAGCTGTCCTTAGGTTTTTGGGGAGGTGTGAGGAGGTGCGAAGAAGAGGAGTGTACAATGTCGATGTTGAGAAAGCGCTAGAGGACATTAAGGCGATAGGAGATAATATGGTTAGAGATCTCTGGAAAACATACTTTAAAAAGCATTGAGTAAAACTGACCTATCTTAGCGCTTTTTGCTCTCTACCAGGTATCTCCTTTAAAGCGGTAAGCCTTTAGTGATGTATTTGGCAGCAGCATGACATTACCTAATGTGCAGCTTGACAAATTTGTGGGTTAATTAAAAGAACGCGGATACTTTAGCAGATCTGAGACGTTTAGAGACCGATTAAGAGCTTATGAGCTAAGGCTGAAGATGCCGAGCTAAAAGAGAAGAACGCTACTGCCACAATAATAGCTATTTTGTGATTATGAGAGGAGAGGTCTAGGCATTAAAATTGACCAGGTGGAGCGCGAATACGATAGTACGACGATATCATTATAGAATTACATCGCCATGTTCTCAGAACAAATAATGTCTAGAGATGCTGATTGCCGAAGGGGAGAGAAAGCAGGTTGTGGACTTAGCTTAACAGGGTTAGAGGTTTAAGAGGCATCCAGCAGGTTAAGGTTATGTTCATAAAGCTTTAGCTTGGTGCGGGGGGTGGGATTTGAACCCACGCAGGGCTACCCCACAAGGTCCTAAGCCTTGCGCCTTTGACCAGACTCGGCAACCCCCGCTCAATTACCCTTAATTAGCTGGGGTTTTTAATTCTTAACCACGATTCGCTAGGAGAGGGGATCGTGATAGGGCTAGACTTACTTATTGAAACGGCTCTTTATGTCAAGAAGCGTGTTTGTAGGGCGTTAAAGACTCCCGAAGCTAAGCGTATTGAGGGTATTGGTGCTAGCGGGGATGTCACAAAAAAGATTGATGTTGTCGCCGAAAAAGCTGCTATAAAAGCTTTGAAGGAGGGAGGGTTTAACGGAATCGTTGTGAGTGAAGAATCGGGCTTTGTGAGGATGGGGGATGGTAATTACCTAGTACTATTAGATCCCTTAGATGGGACAACAAATGCTATTAAGGGCATAAGGTTTTATTCGATATCCATAGCGTTTGCTAGAGAACGAAGGCTCTCATCTGTTGAAAGTGCTGTTGTATTAGACCTTTGTAGCAACGATATCTACACTGCGGAGAAAGGAGGGGGGGCCTACCTTAACTTTAAGCCCATCGAGACTTCTAAGCAAACTAGGCTTGATGACGCTGTAGTAGGCATAGACTTAAGTGGCAAAGTTAGCTCTTCAAGAATACCTGATATTTTAAAGCTTTGCTCGTTAACTAACCATATTAGGCATTTCGGGTCAATAGCTTTGGAGCTTTGTCTAATAGCATCAGGTGCGTTAGACGCCTTTGTGGATTTAAGGAATATGATTAGACCCATCGATATAGCAGCCGGTAAGCTCATATTAGAAGAGGCAGGTGGCTTAATGCTTGACCTGGATGGTAAGCCTTTAGACTGCGATGTTGACGTTAAAAATAGGGTTTCATTTCTAGCTTGTTGTACTAAAGAGCTGGGATTTGAGATCCTCAAGGTCGTTAGAGGCTAGTAAAGCTTTATATGCTGAGTTAGCTACGTCTAAGGCTTTTTCATATATTGTCGAAGAAAGCTTACCTTCAACATGTGCTCTTTCTATAACATCAACATCAATGATCTCAGGAGTTGAATTTGCCCTCTTGACCACGTCTATGCCTAAATCAACGTACCTTATTTTAGACTTATACACTTCTATTGGCGTATTTACATTAACGTATATGCCCTTAAGTTCGCCATTAATCGAGTAATATGCATTTAACGTCATCCAGTCACCTGGCTTAAATATCATTATGCTGTAGTCTCCTTTACTCTTCGGAATTTCCAATCCATCAAACTTGCCCTCGCCTCTAAATTCTCGCTTAACTTCTACAATTCCACAATTAATTTCTCGTATAACCCCTGGAGTTAGAGAGTATACGTCGCCATTCAACGTGGAGTGCTCAATTTTGAGAATAGAGCCTTTGTACAACAAGTTTTCATCCCACATTAACGATAGAGCTTTTTGAATGGTGCTCTCTGATACGCCTAAGCTTAAAAGCGCTTCAGCAAAATCCACAATAGTCGACATTGTTTTTCCGCAGGATCTTAAGTAGTGATGACCTGTTATTGTCGGTTTAACATATCCTCTTAGCCTGTCAAGCCTATTTTTAGCAGGCTGCGGAAACTCTATATCTACTAAGGGCTCACCTTTTAACAGAAGCGCCGGTGGCTTGATATTTTTTGCTTTTTCTAAAAGCTTATCTCCCATTTCTATCAAAGACTTGACCTCAGATATTAAGTCGGTAGCTGAAGCATTTTCGGCAGAGCTTCTCCACTTGACCCCCCATCTTGGGCTTTTAACCATTTTACCTAAAGTGAAAAGCTCTTCTTGCTTAGCTCTATTTCTAATAAATTTGCTTACTGAAACCCAACCTCCTAAGATTATGTGAGCATAACGGCCTGAAATTTTCAATTTGCGAGTTAAAATTGGCCTTTCATCTCTAAATACTGGTCTAGCGACAGCAACCAAAACTTCTTCATTTAACTTAATAGATCCGTTAAATAGTGTACCTAAACCAAAGCCCAGATCAACTAAACAACGGTCTCCTTCCTTTTTAACAACGACACCTTTGAATATAGAATGTGGGTTTATCTTTGAAACTCTAACTATTGACTCTGGTATTTTGCTTTTAATCACATCAACTACCTTTTTAACTACTTGCTCTTCCCCTTTGACTATGATACCTTGTTTATCCCTTCTATCAATTATCGTGGCTTGAGAAGGCTCGTTAGTTATGCAGGAGTTGTCAAACCTAGATAACACTGCTTTAGAGGGCTGAGAGACCTTAAATCCATGGTCTTTAAGCAACAGTACTAATGCGGTAGTGTATATGCCTCTTATCTTTATGACAACCAAGACCCAGCACCGTATTTCAACGGCTTAGTCTCTTATCTGCTCTAGGATACTCACAGCTTGCCATATTGCTGTTCGAGCAAAAAGCGGCATGTTTGGATCTTGACTACATTCTTCAAGTATGCTTATGGCATTCGAAGCTCTTACAGCATGCGTGTAAGTTTTTCCGTGTAAGACCTTTATCGCTTCGTTAGCAGCTCTTCTTATATTTCTAGGTATACCCGTATCTTCAGCTATTCTCTGAAGTATCATTACAGCTCTTTGAATTTTCTCTTCAGCATCGGACGACAAACATATCACCTCTCTCTTAACCTTTACCCAGCAATTAACTCAGTGTAAAGAGTCTATAAGCTGTTTCCAGAGAGATATATTTACAAAGGATTAGCTGTTATTTTGTTTTCGGTGATAGAAATGGCGACACGCGATGAAGAGATTAAGCAAATGGCCGAGCTGCTTAAGTCTGGAGCTATCATGCTTTCTCAAGCATGTCCAGTGTGTAAAACACCATTATTTAAACTGCCAAGCGGAGATATCATGTGCCCTAGATGTAAGAAGCGCGTTATCATAACTTCAAGGGAAGAAGAGGCAACCGTAGCCGTGCGATCTGAAACGGTGTTATCTAACTTGGAGAGCTTAGCTTTAAGTAAGATAGAGGAGCTTACGTTAGCTGCAAAATCTGAGAAAAACCTTGATCAGCTCTTTACAATAGAGAAGCATCTTTCCCTTTGGCTTGACTTACTTGAGAAGTTGAAGAAGTTGAGGAAGTAGGCTCATATTTAGCTGTCAAGACCTTTCTAATGAGCTGCGCTTTCTTAGGGCCAATGCCTGATACTCTCTGCAAAGCTTGCTCAGAAGCTGTGAAAACATTTTCTACGGTGCCGAATACGCCTAGTAGGCGCTTTGCTAGCGTCACGTCGACGTTTGGCAAGCTTGCTACGATATACTCTTGTTGCTCAGATAGCGTCTTTGGCATCTTCCTATCTTTCAAGGTAGCGCGCTTTTTAAACTCAAGTTGTTCACGTCTTGCAGCTAAAGCAATCACGTGAGCTGACTCTTCAGGATCCCTAGACCATATTATAGGTATACCATAGTCTACAGCTATGCTCACTAAAGCGCCTCTCAAGGCTTCAGGAGGCATCATTCTCTTAACGGTCAGCCCTTCGCCTTCTATTAGGAGGATTGGTGAACTATAGACTTCCTTTAAGCTTTTAAGTTGAGCGAAGAGACGCTTATCTATTATTGAACTTGCAAAATCCTCTACAGTCTTTCTCTCAATAGCCACGTTCTCAGATACTACGTAATCAGCTACATGTAAGGCTCGAGGCCTAATATTTACGTTAAGTTTTGATAGGAATTCGACAACTTTAGAATTCATTTCTCTATGATCGACGAAAACCGTAGGTTTGCCGTATTCAACTTGAGGAGCCGTAGGTGTAATGAATTTCACTAATTCCAATTGCTCACCAGGCTCACTTTCCTTATTCACTTCAGATGATTCTCGCATGAGCTCCTTAATCTCCCTCTTCATTTCCTTTCTCTTGTATATAGCTGACCAGTAAAAAGCTTCATCGCGTGTACCCTTCGTAATTAAGAAGATAGCACGTCCAGCTCTTATACGGCCAGTTCTACCCATTCTTTGAATGAAACGGATTGCGCTTGGCACATTGTCGTAGAAGATCACTAAGTCGCAGCTTACTACGTCTATCCCTTCTTCAGCAACTTGTGTTGATACTAAAACGTTGAAAAAGCCGCTCTTAAAAGAGGATAAAACTTCAACTTGTTGAGCTTGCGATAACCCTTGATCCCCTTTTTTCTCTGTTTTTCCAACAAGCTTAGCTATCTTTACACCATCTACGCTTCTCAACTCTCTTTCAAGCACTTTTGCTGTAGATCTTAAGTTCGTAAAGACTATTACCCTGGAGTTAGGGTTTTTCTCGAGCTGTTTTCTAACTTCTTCCTTTAAGACCGCTAATTTAGGATGCACCACTCCTTGCTGAAGACCTTGAAGACATAAACTCTCAGCTTCGGTCCAGCGCGGGTCATTAGCTAAAGCTTTCATAGATAGCTTACTTGAATTCTTAAACTTGTCGAAATAATCCATAAGCGATGGTAGTCCTTGAGTTTCTAAAAGCTCCATAGCGTGGGTCACTCTAAGAGCCATGACAGCTGCTAATGAAAGCTCTCTTTTCTCAACATCGCTTAGAGGCATATCTTGAATCTTAGCTTGAGCTTCAAGCAGGGTTTTCTTTCTTAGCTTAATTGTACTTACGCTTTCAATGACTCCATGCTCTTTTAAGAGCTTTAGAAGATCTTTCAGTAAATTCATGAGCGACGATCTAATCCCCTTAAACAGAGGAGGTAAGTCTATGTGACGCCATTCAAGAGATATTGGGCTTATGTAGGGCTTCACATCAGGGCTCATTTCATCTCTTGCTTCAACTTGGGAGATGCGAAGAGATGAGCATACATCTCTTATATGCTGCTTTGTTGAACCAGGAGATGCTGTTAAAGCTAAGATTAAAGGGTTTAAAGCTTCAGACATGTATCGCTCTGCAATAAACACATACGGATAGTTACCTACTGCTCTATGAGCTTCATCAAACACCATTAACACAACATCTCTTAGTGGGACGAAGCCATATACTATGTCATTTCTGACAGCTTGCGGCGTCGCAAAAATGACTCTAGCCATCTTCCACAGCTTAGCACGCTTCTCAGCAGGCTGCTCCCCAGTTAAGACAGCAAGTTCGGTATGGGGAAGATTTAAGGTCTTTTTAAATGACTCGTAGTGTTGGTTAGCTAGTGGCTTCGTAGGAGCTAAGATAGCGCACTTTCCTTGCGGATAGCGCTCAAGTCTATAAGCTGCAACGATTATCGCTATGGCAGTTTTACCTAAACCCGTAGGCAGCACGACAAGCGTATTTCCCTTTAAAGCTTTGCTTGCTATGGAGACTTGATAACTTCTTTTTTCTAAGGTATTGGGCTTAATTAGAGGGTGTGAGATAAAGCCTTCTGATAACGGTTTCATAGCTGGAGACCTATTTCAGCACATCTTAGCGTTTTCTTCTATTACGCCAATAACTTTTAGTTTTCGCTTAAGAAAGAACGTAGCGGTGAATGAGGTGAAGAAGGGGGTTTTTATAGTCATAGAGGGCATTGACGGTGCGGGAAGTACCACTCAAACTAAGCTTTTAGTGGATTGGTTGAAAAGAAAGGGTATAGACGCCATAGCTACAAAAGAACCAACCAATGGGGCTATAGGCCAGCTTATTAGAAAGTATTTGAATAACCCCCTTTCTTCAGCTGTCATAGATGCTTTGTTATTTGCAGCTGATAGGGTAGAGCATGTCGATAATTTAATTAAGCCTTTGATAGAGCAAGGAAAAGTTGTGGTCTCAGATAGATATGTTGAATCCTCCATAGCTTACCAATCGTGTAGTGGAGTTGATGAAAGCTGGTTAATGACTATTAATAAGTTTGCTATACAACCTGATTTAACAGTGATTTTGGACGTAGACCCCTTTACTGCTTTGAAACGTAAAGGGGTTTTAAGGGAGAAGTTTGAAGTTGAAGAATTTTTAAGCAAGGTTAGGGAGAAGTTCCTACATAGAGCTAAATTGATGGGATACGTTGTGATCGATGCTGGGCAAACAATAGAGGAAGTTCAAGCAGAGATTAGAACACACGTTGCTAAGCTCTTAGGCATAAGCTGATTCTTAAAGATATGTTAAAAGAAGGGTTTAGAAGCTCAATATGATACACGGGTAGATTCTGGTGGTGCCCCTAAGACTTTTTCAGCAGCCTCTTTCACCTTATCCCTACTCTTAGCTGACGTGTATACCCTTATTATGTTCATAAACCCTCTTAGTACATCTATGACCCTCGATATTTCCGTAGCCTTTAGTAAGACCCTTCTTGATGGGGCTTTGCTGTCGATCAGCGGAATATCCATTAAGTCAAACCTCATGGAGTGGTAGTATGGAATCGATGGTAGTGATGGGACATCGATTGCTACCTCATCAATAGATATCTTAGCTTCTTCAGCTATCTCCTCCTCAACCTTCCTCCTCACAGCATCATTTGTTAATATACTGCTTATGACCTTATCTTCAACGTGAAAGATCTTCTCATAGGCGCATTTAAGAAGATCGCGCCTTTCAAGAGCTAATATGTATTTTCTGGCCTCTCCATGTTCTTTAAGTTTAGACCAGACGTAATAATCGTCTAGGTCTAGAAATTCTTCAACGTTCTTAAAACTTGTTAGCTTAAGATCTTCATCGGCTAATTCCATAGCTTTAATTAGGCTTATTTGACCCGCCCTCGCCGTCTTATGGTAGTATATGGTTCTAAACGATTCTATTCTGGCTAATACAAAAGCCTCAAGAGTAGGTAAAGCTGTTATGTTTACTGCTAAGTTACCGTCCACAACGTCCATCGTGTATATCAACCTATAGACATCGACTTTACCATATTCAGCTCCCGTATGGTAGCTATCCCTTTGAATAAAGTCCATCTTATCTACGTCCACGGCACTTCTGATAATTTGATCTAAAAAAGGCTTATCCTTATCTAAAAGCTTGCCGACAGCTAGCTTAGCAATTCTCTCAACGTTAAGACCTCCCTCGCTTAGTACATCTTTAAGCTCAGAGCTTCTAATTACCCACTGCGTTAAGTCCTCGTGGGTTTTTCCGAGTTTTTTAACGAGAAGGTGTTCATATGTATGTGAAAAGGGACCATGCCCAACATCATGAAGCAATGCGGCTATTCTAACTTCTTGGACTTCTTCCTGGCTAAGCTGTTCAGGTAAACTACTTGCTAATAGTCCCGCTAAGTGCATGACACCTATTGAATGTTCAAACCTCGTGTGTGTAGCCCCTGGATACACGTAGTCTGCGAAGACTAGCTGTTTTATCCTGTGAAGTCTTTGGAATGGTCGTGTATCAATAACCTTTTTCTCTAACTCCGTTATGTGCACATATCCGTATAGCGGGTCTTTGATAAAGCCCCAGTATTTCAAGCTAACCTCCCTTTAAAACGAGAAAACGCAAAGATAGCCTTTAAACTTTAAGCTTTTTTGCTTAATACTCTTAGCTCACCTTTAAAACAATTTACTTCAACGAGGTATCCGCTTCTCAAAACTTCTAAAGGGTTAACTTCAAGCCTATCCATTAGAGGAATCTTAGCTAAAACACAGCCAGCAACTATGATAGGCTCAGATTGAACATTTACAATAGCAGATGGCGCTGCCCCTTTCTTACTTAGTCTATAGATAATGTATGAACCAACAGTGCTTCCTATACCATATGGGAAGACGAAGATCTTGCCAGATAACGATAAACCACGAAGTTCATGACCTTTCTTGACTATAACTCCTGAATCTGGATCTACGTCACCGAAGAAAGATATTGGCTCCTTACTTATTAGAACTTCTCCAGCCGCAAAACCCTTGACGAGGGCTCTGCCTCGATAAACATCAGCCAATAATTTTCACCCCGATTCGACTACTGCAGCAATTAGGGTCTTTAAGTCAGCAAAATAGGCTTTAATGTTTGGAAAACTGTTCTTGATATAGTGGTAAGCCTTTGCGGAGTTTACGACAACGTTTCTGATACCCATCTCATCTAATGGTGAAACAACCATACACGTATCCTTAAATACTTTAGCTCCAGATTTTTCAATGACTTGAACGATTCCCTTTCTTACAGCTTTCCTATAAGTATGACGTGATGTGAAAATCCATAACGCGACATCGTCTTTCACTTTTCTATCCTTAAGCAAAATAGCCACTTCTTCAAGTTCTGTAATGGAAGTATGCGGGCATCCAATGAAAGCGTAGTCGATGTCTTCTTCTCTTAGCCAAATTTGCTCCTTTAAACGTTTAAAGTCTTGATAATCTATCGATATTTTTTCACGTGCCCGCTGATCACTCCTAAACATAGCAACTCTGCCAGCTGTTGCTAAACCAGCTGAAAAAGCTTTTAAATAATCAGTGGGGACCTTTACAACTTCTGCATCTACGGATATCACCTCATCAGCTTTCATACCGACCATGTAACCAAGTAAACTGTACTCACTAGCGTTCGTTGGTTTAAAGTTAAGCTTAACATGCAGTGTAGGCTCGCGCAGGGAATCTATGTGTAAGCCATAGAATGGCGTTTTACCTGTTAAAGCTGATGCCAACGCTGAAAAACCACTTTCACGGTTAGTTCTAGCTCCTAATACTGAGTTAGCAAAAACTACCGCTGAAGATTCAGCCCATGCGACGTGATCGCCAGCTAAAGGCTTGTTGCTCGCCAAGTAAGGTGTGCAAGTGAAGGTGTTTTCAACGCCCATTTTGCTAAAACATCTCACTACCATAAGCTGCTTTTTAGCAAAAGGCTTTGATATCCTCATATCGCGCCATCTTCTTAGATCCATGCCAGCAGGGTTTACCGTAGCTTTAACCTTAACCTTGGCTCCTAAGTTAACTAAGTCTTCTAGAAACTCTAGCCCAGCATCGCCTATGTTTCTATAGGACACCCCCGAAATGTGCACACTTTTAACTTCTATTAGGCGGTCAGCCCCCAAAACTTCTCCTAGTGCTACCAGAAGCTCCATAGCTTTTTTGACCGCCTCGCCAAACTCGCCGTTAAGTGCTTTTTCTTCATCCCTCGTCAGATACATAGTAGACTACATCTCCGGATTTGGCATCGTACTTGCAGGGGATCAATGCACGCTTAAACTTTTCAGCGGGTTTATTTAATGGCTTAGTAGCATCAAACCCCACTTTGGACGTGAGAAGCCTCTCTTGGTCAGCTGAAGGATCTAAACTTGAGCCTCGACAACCCTTAACGATGACCAAATCTTCTTCTCCTTGAAATCTCGTGGCTATAGCCCATTCAACTTCTTCAATATTATCAACATCTATGTCTTCATCAACTACAACTACGTGTTTTAAACTTGGATGGGCTGCAAAAGCAGCTAAAATCGCGTTCTTGCCATCACCTTCAGATTGCTTAGCTATTGATATTGCTGCATGAAGCCATCCGCAGCCACCGGGTGTTAAACGCACTTTGACTACTTTTGACACAACTTTTGATACGTGGTCCCAGATTCTAGCTTCTTTAGGCAAACCCATTAATAGCTGATGCTCTGACCCTGCTGGAAGCAAAGCTTGATATATGAAATCTTTCCTCCTCATAACGTTAATTAGCTCTATGACAGGCTGTTTCCTAATAACATCGTATGTACCCGTTATATCTACGAAGGGTCCTTCATCTACCTCTACGTCATGTAACATGTATCCTTCAAACACAACTTCTGCTTCCGCGGGGACATACACGCCGATGTTTTCGCAAGAAGTCACCTTAAGAGCTCCGTTTAAAAGAGCATTTGCCACTGTTAGCTCATCTACGCCAAACCTTGGACCGCTACTAGCTGCTAGTAAGATTAAGGGGTGGAGACCGATGGCTATGGCTACTGGCAAAGGTTTTCTAAGTTTTTTTGCTTCATTGTAAAGTGCATATAGGTGGCGTGGAACAACCCTTATTGCTAAGCGGTCTTTGCCTATAACTAGGAGACGGTGAATTGAGGCATTTTGAAAACCTTTGGTTAAACTTCTTGATATTACGACAGCTGAGGTGATATATGGACCGGCATCCCTTTCGTAGTGTGTCAATATGGGGAATTTCGTTAAATCAGGTTTTTCAAAAACTTCTTTTACTGGCGCATCGTCTTGCTTGTCAGTTTTAAGCGGATTGTTTACTGCAGCATTTATTTTTACATAGAGTTCTTCATCGCTTTGACATGACAAAAACCTCTTGAAGAATTCCCTCTTACCACAAATTCCTGCAATTATTGGCGTGTTATGTTCCTTGGAATTCTTAAATAATATGGGGTTTTTGCCATCATATTCCTTCATTACGCTAGGTATTTCATATTTCTCCGACAGGGGTTTATGGAACTCTATTAGCTCGTCTTTAAGGACGTTAAGTGCAGCTCTAAGCGAGGACAATATTGAGCCCTCCAACTGTAAGAGCTGTAAACACTTAAATTCTAGATTGTCTAGCTTTTTAACACCAGTGTTGTGAGTATAGGGATTAGCTTTGGTTAGCAGCTCTAAGCTAATGGAAAGGGTGCTCGAGTATTTTCCATATCCGAGTTTTAGGCTAAACCAAGATAAGCTAGCAGAATCTACAGCCTTAATTGTTGAGCAAGGTGGGCATTTAGTCGTCGACGGTGCAAGTGGTTTAGGTAAGACCATCGCAGTTCTGGCAGGGACCTTGCCTGGCGTTATTGCTAAGGGCTTGAAGCTAGTTTACTTGGCGAGAACGCATAAACAGCTTGATAGAGTAGTAGAGGAACTTAAGGAAGTAAGCTCTAAGAAGTCTGTGTCGGGCTTTTCTCTACGCAGCAAGTTGGACATGTGTATTAATGAGAATTTAACCAAGGAGAAGATGGATCACAGAACATTGTCAGAAATTTGTGAAGAGTTGAAGAGGAGCGGTAGATGTATTTACTATGAGAACATTTTTCTTAAACGTGACCAATTCACTTCGCTACTTGAGCAGCTAACTAAGGAGCCTAAGACCGCATTAGAGATCGTGGAGATTGGCAAGAAATTCGAAATATGCCCATATGAACTAGCTAGATCCGCTTTAAGAGCTGTTCAAGTTGTTGCAGCAAGCTATCTTCACGTTTTTGACCGATCTATTAGGGAGAGTTTCTTATCTGGTTTAGGAGTTGGGCTTAGCTCGCTGGTATTAATACTAGATGAAGCGCATAACCTACCTGAAGTTTGCATTGAGGTAGAAAGTGATAGTGTTTCGGAGAGGTTAATTGAGGAGGCGACTGAAGAGGCTGATAGATATGGTAAAGCAGACTTCATTAGATTTTATGAAGAGCTTCAGTGTTTTTTAAGAAAAATTAGCCTCTCAGATGGGGAGGTCGTCCTTGAAAATCCACTAGCTACGCTTGCTGAACTCTTGAAAAAAGCTAAGCTTGACATAAGCGATGTTTTCCTGTTTGTTGAAGAAATGAGAACTTTTGGAGAAATGGTTAAAAAGCATAAGCTAGCACGTGGTAAACTTCCACGCTCCTATATATTGAAATTGGCTGAATTTTTGAGTAAGTATGTAGAAGCATGCGGAAAAGACGCCATGTTACATATTGTATCTGAAAAAGAGGTTGAAGAGAACGAGCTTGTGAGGGAGCTTGAGGTTATAGCTTTAGATCCAAGGCTCTCTTGCGAGGAAGTGCTTAAAGGGGTTTACGCTTCAGTGAGCCTCTCTGGTACATTAAAGCCTACTGAAGCTTATGTGAGCGTTATGGGGTTACCTGAAAACGCTATTCAACTTAGCTTGCCTTCTCCATTTCCTAGACATAACATCTTGGCATTAGCTACGGCTGGTTTATCTACTGTTTACCGGCGTAGAGGCACACATATGTACGCTAAGCTGATTGAAGCCATAGCTGAGGTCGCTGAATACACGCCCGCTAATGTTGGGGTTTTCTGCCCATCATATGAGGTGTTGGAAAATTTAGTTAAATCTGGGCTTAAGGAAGCTTTGAAGAAGCCCCTTTTCATTGAAAAACGCTTTGCAGAGCCTTTCGAAAACGATAGGATTCTTGCCGAGTTTAAAAGTTGTTCAGAAACCGGAGGAGCGGTGTTGCTAGGCGTGGTTGGAGGGAGATTTAGTGAAGGAGAGGATTATCCCGGGAACGAGATGAATAGTGTAGTTATAGTTGGCGTTCCATATGCTAAGCCTAGCCCAAGGATCAAAGCTCAGATAAGGTATTATGAAGAGCGTTTTCCAGGATTTGGTAGGGAGCTCGCTTACATAATTCCAGCTATGAGGAAAGCCTCTCAGGCGGCTGGAAGACCTTTTAGGTCTCCTGAAGACCGCGGTGCCATAATAATGTTAGATTACCGCTTCGCAACGAGATATTGCAGGCGTTTCTTGCCTAACTGGATTAAGAGGAGATTGAGGGTTATTAGATACTCTAAGGGCAGAATAGCTCAAGAACTTATGATGTTCTTCGGACTTTCTAATTGATTTTGCTTAAATAGGTACATGGACATATTGTTTTACTTCTTTAAATTCGTCATTTAATCTTAGACAGCCGAATTCTATTGCTGTAACCTCCCCTTCATACGGGGTGATGATCTCTATTTTACGGTTTACATAGTCTATCTTCCGTAAAACTCCTACACCTTGAAGCTTACCACGACTTAATAACCCTATTAACAAGCCTCTTTCATCACCTTCCTTCACCACTTTAACCGTACTCTTTCCAAAGGCATTCCTCACGTTTGAAATCGCATCTTTGTTCAACTTGCTATCTTTACCTATCACTATGAGAAGGGAATCGTAGTTTTCTTCCGCGTAAACAACGTTGGAGTTTAAGAGCATGGAGATTGTAGCTAGGTCCTTTTCATCTAATCTTTGTCCAGAACCTAGCATTCCATAGGATATGTCTAAGTCATCAAGGTTTAGAATTCGCTTTTTTGCTTCAGAGAAGTATTTATTATAGCTGCTTTCTCTTAGGAAACGCCTCTCCTCTCTTGATCGTATCTTAGCTCCTTCTAAGGCTTTGATCGTATACACTTTCCTGTCATCATGATAGCTTTTTTGTAAGCCCCTTAAGATATGGTTTAATTCAGAATCTTTCTTCAGAAACACTATGCGGTCAGCTTCCAATACTGCTACCGTGGCTAGCTTAAGCTCTTTAGCTTTTTCTCCTTTAATCCAGCCACTTGTATTAACGACTATTAAATCGGCTTCGTCAATAACTTCGCTTCTCAACTTAGCCAAACCTAATATAACTCTGTCAGCTACGCCAGTAGGCGTCGTTTTGCCTATGAAAAAGCTTGCTATCGGTTTCAGTTGAGAAAGGTAGATTGTGGGAGATTCTAATATTGTTGCACCTATCGTGGTCGGTATTAAGATATCAGCTTGGCCAGGGTCTTCATTTATAAAAGCCGCCCTTAAGCCCTTCCTTAAAGCGCTATTTAGCAACATAGTGCAAAAGGTGGTTTTTCCAGAGTCCACATCTCCTATTACTACTACCGTGCCCTTCTGACGTGAAAGCTCGTCAATTACTTGATCCCACTGTTCTGGAAAGGCTTTTTCCCGCTCCTCTACCTTACCTCCTTCTCCAATGTTTACTGTAATTAGGCAGTCTTCAATAGCTTTTAAGGCTAAGACCCTTCCCTTAGGCACGAGAAAGCCCTTTGACGATTGATGTATGAGCGCTTTTAAGATTTCAACGACTCCCTTTTGTATGGTGAAAGATGCTGGTCCATGTATTAGCAGATGCTTCCCTTGTGTTAACGTGACTAGCATTGCGCTCCTCTAAACAGTTACGTGAAAGCTTATTTATTTAACCTCCACCATTCTCATAGGGAAGCACTTTAATTTCTTTGGTGTTTGAAATGAAAGAGTTAGTCACAGGTATAGAGCGTTTCGACGAGGCTATAAAGATACCTATAGGAGAAATCACTACAGTTTTTGGGGAGAGCGGATCAGGTAAGACAAACTTCGTATTACAGGTTTTAATTCAAAGCGTATTAAATGGGTTTAAACCAATAGTTGTTTACTGCGATGGTGTTTTCCCAGCTACAAGGCTGCTTCAGATGGTAATGGAAAGAGGGATTTTCAGAGGAATATTAGAACATCTTACAGTTGTCGAACCTAAAAGCTTTGAAGAGCAAGATAGCTTAGTGGACTTGTTGAAGGAGATGGTAAGTAGTGAAAATGGCTTGGTGGTTTTTGATAGCATAACTAAGCTTTACCGAGCGGAGCTCAAGGAAGATGAGAAGAAGAATGCTAAGCTAAATCAAATGCTTAATCGACAGTTAGCTACGCTGTTAAGTTTGGCTAAGGAAAAAAGCGTAGCCGTCGTTGTGACAAGCCAGGTTAGGGCAATTTTAGACAAAAAGGGCGAGATTGAGCCTGTTGCTAATAAGCTATTAACATATTGGTCTAAGCTTGTAATTAAGCTTGAAAAGCTTCCATCAGGTATTAGGAAAATGGTTTTCATTAAGCCAAGTGACTTACCAAGCATCTTGTTCAAAATTGAGATGGCTGGTATAACAGTAGGTGTCTAGTTAAGTGCTGCTAGGAGTCGTTTTGTCCGCCCTATTGTTTATACTTCCAGCTTACGTAGCTAATGCCACTCCCGTTATTGTTAGGGGTAAGCATCCAATAGACTTGGGCAAGAATTTTATTGATGGAAAGAGGATCTTCGGGGACGGGAAGACCTTTGAAGGCTTCATATCTGGAGTTTTGGCTGGTGTAGCCTCTGGAGTTATCGTTGGACATGTTATTCAGCTTAGTCTCACGCTCTCGCTTGGAGCTTTACTTGGAGATTTGCTAGGAGCTTTTATTAAGCGGCGTTTAGGTCTACGAAGAGGAGCTCCAGCTCCTGGTCTTGACCAGCTTGACTTTATAATAGGGGCTTTGGCTTTATCAAGCATTATATACATTCCTGGCGTAGACATAGTTGCTACTGTTCTGCTGGTTACACCGCCTTTGCATGTACTCACTAATAGGCTTGCCTACATGCTTAAGTTAAAGGACACGCCTTGGTAGCTACTTTTCTCATCCCCCTAGCTTAAGCTTAATTAAGTACTCTAAGAGGACGAAGGATATTATTATGAATGTCAAGGCAACGATAAGCCTCATAGAGCTTATCTTATCAGCTTTCCTCTCTTCAATTAATATGTATACGCCAACTAAGCCTATTGATATTAGGAAGAAAGCTGCGAAAAATTCAGTTGTTGTTTGAACAGTAAGGCCAATCCATATGAAGGAGGATTCTCTTTCAGAAATTGGCACAGCCGCTGGTGGATGTTCAACTACTACGTATACGCCTCCGCTTATTAGGAAGATCATCAATAGGACAAGCAATGCCGTTATGAAGCGTTTATCAAAAATTTTTGTGAAAAAAGCCTCTATGTCCACGTTTAAACACCGTCTACTAAGCTGCTTCCCTTAGCTTTAAACCTCTCTCTTTTAGAAAAAGCTTCAAGTCTAAAGCTGTTTTTCTTAGCGGAAAAGTATATCTTAATGAGGGGACATTAGTATTAAGCGCTCTTTAAACTTAAAGGTGGTCATCACGTTTAAGCAAGGGGGAGGCTCGTGACTAATACCGCATCAACCCCCTCTATGATTCAGATGTTTGAAAACGTCGTTAATAGGTGGTCGACTAAGAAGATAATTAAGAAGCTTAGTGAGTACTGTGAAAAAGATGGTGCAAGTAGGCTTGAAGTAGCTCTTGAGCTCTATGTAGGTGTTAGGAAAGATGCTTGTTTAAAGTGTAAATTAGCTAAGCGCTTTATATCAAGCTTAATTAGGCTTGGTGGAGGAAGTTTTGGCGCTTCTGAAGAGCAGATTAAGGAGAAGTTTAGGGATAAGTATTGGAGGAAAGGTTTAGCTAACGTAATTAAGGGGTTGGGGGTCTTTGGCGTACATAAGCCGTTTATTCCCGGGGCTCCGTTTCAAGTTGTCTGGGACATAACATATGCATGCAACTTGAAATGTAAGCATTGCTATGCAAATGCAGGTGAAAAACTTAGAGACGAACTAACGACGAGTGAAGCTAAGCAGGTTATAGATAAGTTAGCTAAGATGGGGGTGGTCATACTAGCCTTCTCTGGTGGAGAGCCTTTAGTTAGACACGATTTCTATGAAGTAGCGAAGTATGCTTCTGATAAAGGACTTTACGTAGCAGTGGCTACTAACGGCACTTTGATTAACAAAGAAACCTCTAAAAAGCTTAAGGAAGCGGGCGTTCAATATTTGCAGATAAGCTTGGATGGAGCAAGCGCTAAAACTCATGATTCTTTTAGAGGTGTTAACGGGGCTTTTGAAAGAACTATACAGGGTATTAAGAATGCTGTTGAGGAAGGATTCTTTGTTAGCGTTGCTACAACAGCTACTAAGTTAAACTATCATGAGATACCGAAGATCATTGAGCTATGTGAAGAACTTAATGTCAACTGGTTTATGATGTATAACTTTGTGCCAACGGGTAGAGGTAGGTTTATTCTTGAAAATGATCTAACTCCAGATGAAAGAGAGGAATTGCTTGAACAGCTTTGGGAGAAGCTTAAGACAAGTAATGTAAGCGTGTTATCAACGGCGCCACAATTTGCACGCGTTGCATTAGAAGCTGAAGATGCTACGGTAATCCCAACACATTTCTATAACCCGAACTTACCTAACCAACTCAGATCGTTATCAGACTTTATAGGCGGTTGTGGGGCAGGAAGGTTTTACATGGCAATAAAGCCAAACGGTGACGTGATACCGTGTGTCTTCTTCCCACTTGTTGTAGGCAACGTTAGAAAGGATGACTTAGAGGACTTGTGGTTAAACTCTCCCGTCTTTAGGACGTTGCGAGAGAGGGATATTTTACAAGGAAGCTGTGGCACATGTCCGTATAGGTATGTATGTGGGGGCTGTAGGGCTAGAGCTTTTGGGTATTTTAACGAAATTACTGCACCAGATCCAGGGTGTGTTAGGAACCTAGCGTTTTACAACAGGCTAAAAGCTGAATTATTAACTGAAACTTTTCAACCTATTAAAGAGGGAAAGGCTCCTGAGCCTATCCATACCACGCGGTTATAGTGAAAAAAAGAAAGGTGTCTAGCTAAATGAAAAAGGTGGTATTAGCATACTCTGGAGGGCTTGATACATCAGTTGCCATTAGATGGCTTATGGAGAAGTATGGAGTTGACGTAGTTACCGTAACTGTTGATGTTGGACAACAGGAGGATTTTAAAGCTATTGAAGAGAGAGCATATAAAATTGGTGTTAAGAAGCATTATACTATTGACGCTAAAAAGGAGTTTGCTGAAAAATTTGTATTTCAAGCAGTTAAGGCAAATGCCCTCTATGAAGAGAAATACCCTTTATCAACAGCTCTCTCGAGACCTCTAATCGCTTTAAAGCTTGTTGAGATAGCTGAACTGGAGGATGCCGACGCGGTTGCACATGGATGTACAGGTAAGGGCAACGACCAGCTCAGGTTTGAGATAACGATTAAGGCTTTAAACCCGAGACTAAAGGTCTTAGCTCCTATAAGAGATTGGAAAATGAGCAGGGCAGAAGAAATTGAGTATGCAGTTAAACATGGCATACCCATACCTATTAAAAGCCGCAAGTATAGCATAGATCAAAACCTTTGGGGTAGATCTATTGAAGGGGGAGAACTTGAAGACCCATCGATCCCGCCCCCTGAAGATGCCTTTGAGTGGACGGTTTTGCCTGAGAAAGCTCCTGACGAAGCTAAGCTTATTGATATAGAGTTTGAGGAAGGCATTCCCGTATCTGTCAATGGAGAGAGGCTGGATGCTGTAGAGTTAATTACTAGGCTTAATAAGGTGGTAGGAGCACACGGCGTGGGAAGGATAGACCATATGGAAGATAGGGTTGTGGGTTTTAAGTCAAGGGAAGTCTATGAGTGCCCTGCGGCTATTGCGCTGATTGAGGCACATAAGGATCTTGAAAAGCTCGTTTTAAATAGACGTGAGCTTGAATTTAAGAAACTCGTTGATTCAGCATGGTCATATCTCATATATGCTGGTCTTTGGGCTGACCCATTGAGAGAAGAACTTGATGCATTCATTAACAAAGCTAATGAGAAGGTAACAGGGGTCGTTAAGCTTAAGCTGTATAAGGGCTCTATCATGCCAGTTGCCAGGAGTTCTCCATACTCAAGTTATAGCATTGAGCTAGCAACTTATGGGCAGACTTCAGCATTTGACCAAAGCTTATCAAAAGGCTTTATCGAGCTTTGGGGGCTTCCGACGATATTGTCTAGCATAGCTCGTAAGAAAGAGGGATTTGAATGGAGATAGTTAGAGGAGGTAGGCTTGAAAAAGGGCACCCCGAAGAAGTTGCTAGGTACACTTCATCCATAAAGTTTGATAGTTACATCGTCAACGAGGTTATTCAGATAAATCAAGCTCACGTCATAGCTTTAGCTAAGGCAGGTATATTGGCGAAGGAGGAAGCTGCTAAGCTGCTTGAGACTTTGGATAAGGCTAGGGAGGAAATAAGGCTTTCACCAGAATTGGAAGATGTGCATATGGCGCTTGAAAACTTAGTCATTGAAAAGCTGGGGATTAAGCTTGGAGGGAAGATTCACGTCGCTAAAAGTAGGAACGATCAGGTAGCTGCTGCAATAAGAATGAGGCTGAGGAGCTGGTTGTTGCAGATTTTGAGTAAAATTCTTAGTCTTGAAGAAAAGCTACTTGAGAAAGCTGAACGCCACGTAGGAGACATCATGCCTGGATATACACATCTTCAGAGGGCTCAGCCCATAACTATAGCACACTACTTGCTGGCGTATTATGACGCTTTTGCGAGGGATTTTGATAGAATAATACAGTGTTATAGGCGTGTTAACTTATCTCCTCTTGGGGCAGCAGCGCTAGCAGGGACAAGCTTCAATATCAGTAGAGAGTACGTAGCACAGCTCCTTGGCTTTGACGGCTTAGTTGAAAACAGTGTTGATGCCGTTAGCTCAAGAGATTTTGCATTAGAGGCTTTATCAAGCTTAGCTATTTTGATGGTAAACGTATCGAGATTTGCTGAAGAAGTGGTTTTATGGAGTACATCAGAATTTAACTTTGTTGATGTACCTGAAGAACATGCATCAACTAGTAGCATTATGCCACAAAAGAAAAATCCTGTGACAGCTGAGGTTATGAGGGCTAGAGCTGGACAAGTTTTAGGCGATTTAGTCTCATCGATTAGTATCATGAAAGCTTTACCGCTTAGCTATAATCTTGATATGCAGGAACTTACGCCTCACTTATGGAGTGCATGCGAAAAAGTAGAAGAAACGTTGATGGTCTTAGCCGATTTAGTTGAGAAGATAATGTTTAATGTTGAAAGATTAAGAGATTCAATGAAAGGAGATTTTCTGACCGCGACAGAGTTAGCTAATATGCTCTTTAGGAAATATGGAGTCTCGTTTAGAGAAGCACATATAGCTGTTGGAAGAGTTATTAAGGAGCTTTTAAGCGTAGATAGGGCTTTCAAGGCCTCTTCAAGTGAGATCGCTAATCTCTTGAGCAAGGAGCTAGGTATAAGGGTAGAACCTAAAGATGTTAGAGAGGCACTTAACGTGAAACGGTTTATTACAACGCTAAAGACTGGTGGTAGCTCTTCAATAAAAAGTGTCAAGAATATGCTAAGACGTAGAAGAAGAGCCTTGATGGAGCTGAGTAAGGCGGTCAAGCTTGAGCTTGAAAAACTAAGAGCTTCAGATGACGCTTTGAAAAAGGCTATTGCCGAGTTTCTAAGAACTTCTTAGCTTGCTCTAAGTCAATATTATTGGCTAACAGGTAACGCGCTACTTGCTTAACCCACTCGCCCGCTTCTTCGCTTTTCACAAGACGCTCAAGGTAGTTAGGCCAGCTTATCTCTAAGGCTTTCTTCCATTTCGCATACTTCAATATTAGCTTCTTACACGCTAAGGAATGCCTAGCACATAGAGCTTTTTTAGAGGTTCTTCCGCAGACTAAACACTTCACTTTTAAGTGACCTCTTGTTTAGCGCTTCTTTGAAGGACAGTTAGGGTTTACGCATAGATACCATGGCTTTGAGCTAAGCCCCTTAACCTTGATGATCGGGTAACCACATATCTTACACGTTGCCCCAGTAGCTTCTATGAAGCCTTTTTGCGGCAAGGGTAGTCCTAGTTGACAGCCTTGAGAATGCCTTGAACATCCGATAAAGCGTTTACCGCTTTTCTTGGAGAACATTATTATTAAGTCGCCAACTCCACATAGAGGGCATTTCCCAATAACCCTTCTCACGTGTTTAGCATCTTCGATAGACTTTAAGAGCTGAAAACCCAGCCCTTCAGATGCTATAATGGCTTTCTCAAATATTTGCCGTAAGTCATCTAATACGCTTAACATTACCTCCTTAGGAGAGAGAACGCCAGCTTCGACGCCATTCATCTGCTCTTCAAGTCTTCGGGTAAGTTCTATTGAAAGCATTTCGGGGAAGAACTTCTTTAAGATATTAACTACGGTGAAGCCTAGTTCTGTCACGGCTATTCTATCTCCTTGTATATATCCCCTTTGGTATAACGTATCGATGATTTCAGCTCGCGTAGACTTCGTACCTAAGTTGTTTCTTTCCATAAACTTTAGTAAGCTACTGGGGTTGAAACGAGGTTTTGCTTGTGTTAGCTTTTCATGTATGATAAGCTTCTCTATGTGGACGACACCCCCTTCTTTAACGCTAGGTAATTCACCTACCATAACTGAAGAATATGGATAAAATCTAAGCCACCCCTCATTTACAATCGTGCTTCCCACGACAACGAATTTATCTTGGTCATTAACGTTGATTATTAGCCTACGATGCTCTTTAACTAAATCGTCAGAGAAACAAGCTAGGAAACGCCTCACGATGAGATCATATATTCTTTCTTCATCTTTTTCAAGTGGTCTACTCGGAAGGTTACCAGTTGGATATATTGCTGGGTGTGCAGGATCGTCGCGTTTTCCTTGTGCTGGCCTTATGATGCCCCTCTTGAGTATTTCAGATGCTAACTTTTCATATGCGGGATTCAATTTAAGAGAGTTTATGATCTCTTCGTAGCCTATTGAGGGAGGAAGTTTTTGGCTTGAGGTCCTCGGATATGATATCAGAGCTTCAAGATAGAGCTTTTCAGCTATGGCTTGGGTTTTTGACGGTGTATATCCAAAGAGCTTATAGGCTTCAGCTTGTAATGAGCTTAGATTAAATGGGGGAGGTCTACGTCGGCGAGAGGTTTTCTTCTCAATAGATTCTATAAAACCTTCTTTTCCTTCACACCGGCTTTTTATCTCATTAACTTCTCTTAAGGAACTGATCTTAGGCTTATGGTATGATGCTTTGAAAAGCCTTTCGGCCTTAACTTCAGCTTCTATAACCCAATATGGTATTGGCACGTGAGTATTAATCTCGACTTCACGCTTAACCAGTGCATATAGCGTTGGGCTTTGAACTCTCCCAGCGCTTAATATCTCAAACTTTCCCGTCTCCTCTTTTAAGAAAGTCATTAATGCGCGGCTAACGTTTACTCCAAAGAGCCAATCGACCATGTGTCTTATCAGTCCGGCATTTATAAGAGGGTAGTCCAGCTCTTTCATCATGTTCTCATAGGCGTTGATTATCTCTTTCTTCGTTAAAGCAGAGAACTTCATTCTACGAGCACGTTTCAAGCTATTTCTACAAGCGTATCGTAAGATCGTATAAGCTACTACGCTTCCTTCAATATCGTAGTCGCATGCACTTACAAAGCTGCTAGCTCTTTTACTAAGCTTTGAGATCGTCTTAAGCCAATTTTTAAGCTTATGTGAAAGCTCGTGGTCTCCTATTGTCATGTACATAGGAGTCCATCTGAGGTTTAGAACCGGAAAAAGCCAAGGACCTCCATCTTGAGCTAATGCATAAAGGTGACCAAGTGCAGGTACAACTACTATGCGCGTTTTACCACGTATTGTCCTATAGATGGGCACGCCGTTAAGTACATAAGATTCGTAGTGACCATCCCCTAAAGCTGATGCTATCTTCTCAGCCGCAGCAGGCTTTTCGCATATTATTAAGCGGTATTTGCGCCAATCTTCCATGAGCTAAAAACCTAAGTTGAGGATTATCTACTTAAGTGCAATATATCGTTATCTACAGCAGCCTTGTAAGAAAGAAAGCGTAATGTATATTCGCCTCTCTAAGCTTATTCTTTTACTACGACTTATTTCAGGATGTGGTAAGCGTGCCTGAAATTGTAATCTGTGGATACTGTGGATGTGTACTATATGAAGATGATGAACTTTTATCGCCGATGGAAATCCTAAAGAAATACGATGGTAGGTGCCCTAAGTGCTCAGCAATACTAAAGTTTAATCCAGCAAACGTCGAAGTGAAAACTCGGAGCGAATCTGATAAGTCGGGAATTTTCAAGGTCTTAAGGAAGTAGCCACATGAACTTAAGCAAGTGGCGATCTCTGTACTTTGAAATAGCGTCTAAAATGGGGCTAAGCGAGTTTAAAGATCGATACGCTGCTTTAATACTGTCCAAGCTTCTTGATAACCGCAGATGTGAATTAAACCTTCTTAAATTTAAGTTGTTGAAGAAGACCGCAATAGTTTACGGGGCTGGTCCATCACTTGAAGACAACTTAGCGGAGATCACTAAGCATCAACTATATGAAAAATGCGTTAACATATCTGCAGATGGCGCTACTGAAGCCTTGCTTAACTTCGGGCTAATACCTGATGTTGTAACAACAGATTTAGATGGAAATTTCGAAGCACTAAACCGAGCTAATAAACAAGGTTCCTTACTTGTTGTACATGCACATGGAGATAACATCGACAAGCTCAAAATATATGTCCCCCTACTTAAGGGAATCGTCATAGGCTCGAATCAAGTCGGCGAAAACTTCCCACACGTATACTGCTTCGGAGGCTTTACGGATGGTGATCGAGGAGTTTTCTTAGCTAAGAGCATGGGAGCTAGCGTGATCATTTTGGCGGGAATGGATTTTGGCGCTGAAATTGGCAAATACTCGAAGAAGATTGAGGAAGATTTAAAAGAGCGAAAGCTATTGAAGTTGGAGATTGGTAAGTGGCTTGTAGAAGAAGTTGCTAAAGAGGAAAATGTACTTCTCTTTAACCTAAGCTTTAAAGGAGAAGATATCCGAGGTGTTAAGAGAGTGAATATCAGCGATGTTAAGAGATGCATCTCCCAGAGCTTAAGATAGCTTCTGCAACTCTAACTGCTTGCAGTGTCGGCTTAACGTCGTGCGTTCTAATGAAGTTAGCACCTCTAGCAACGGCTATTATTGTAGCTCCGATGGAGCCATATAACCTATCCTCTACGGAAACGCCTAAAATTTCTCCTATGAACCTTTTCCTTGAAACACCTATTAGAATCGGCTTCTTTAATGAACGCTTTAAGTAATCTAAGTTGTTTATTAGAGATAAGTCTGCGCTTATCGGTTTGCCAAAGCCTATTCCTGGGTCTACTATTATGTCTTGCTCCTTCACCCCATAACGCTTAGCTATCTCAATGCTCTTGCTTAAGTAGTGTAAGGCTTGGCTAATTGTATAGGCATCACCAGGCTTTTTATTACACGCCATCACAACCAGCGTCGCACCATATTGTGAAACTACATCAGCTATTCTTTCATCGCTCTTAAGCCCGCTAACATCATTCACTACGTCAAATTCGGCAGCTAATGCCATTTCAGCCACAGCAGATCTTTGAGTATCTATTGATAGTGGGACATCAACTGCTTTGCGTAGAGGTTTTAAAACGTCTTTTAGCCTTCTAACTTCTTCCTTAAGCGGTATGTACGGAGTCCCGGGAGCTGTTGAAGCAGCACCTATGTCTATGATGTCGGCTCCTTCACTTACTAACTCCTTAGCTTTTTTTATGATAGAGTTCTCGCTATGGAATATTGACCCCTTATAGAAGGACTCTTCGCTTAAGTTGATAACCCCGGCTATAGCTACGCGATTTAAGTTAACTAAGCTTTTCATCCGCGTCATAGCAGTTTCTCATACAGGGAAGGTAGTGTTTATAGGCTTTTAGGGCTGAAATTCCCGTTTAATTGAGGTGAAGCGCATGGCTACACCTACTCATCTACTTAAACTTTATAAAGCGATGGGTGCTCACGTGGCTGAATATGCTGGTTGGCTAACACCTTTATGGTTTGAAGGGGTGGTGTCCGAGCATTTAGCAGT